>JAEYYL010000319.1 GCA_023430825.1 Verrucomicrobiota bacterium
GCGGAGATCGCGGCGGCGGCGCGGCAGGCGGAGCGCGCGACGGCGCGTGGTCTGGCTGGCGTGCGCGTGCCGTCGGCGGCGATGGGGCTGCGCGCGCAATTGCGCGATCCGGCGGAATTGCGTCGCGCGATTTTGCTCCGCGAAGTGCTGGGACCGCCGGTGGGGCTGCGGTAACGGTGAGGCGGCGCCGGGATTCCAAAATCCTGAAATCCGGCAGCGTGAAATCGGGCATCTGAAATTGGGCGGACCATCGAGAACGAAGACATTTCAGATTCTCGATGCCCGATTTTCAGTTTCCACGCGTCCGCACCGCCGCCGTTGTCTGACAGGCAGCGACTGCGTGCGTCTTGGACGCGATTCCGACCGTGCGATGCCCAGCTTACTCGATCCGGGCGCGGTCGCGGCCTTCGGTGGGCATGCCGTAGCGTTTGCCGTTGACCTCGACGGCGAGGTTCCGGCCCACGGTGTAGCTGACGAAGAGCGGACCGGGACGCGGGATCGTCTGACTCTGGCCGCGCATGAGTGTGGTCTCGGGCAGAATGGTGGAGCCGTCGGCGACGGAGGTCACGCTGACGCGGACGGTATCGAGCGCGACGAGGGTGATGGTGCGTTCCGCGGGCGTGGCGGGCGAGGAGGAGACGGGGGTGCGGCGGGGCGTTTCCGACTCGCCGCCGCTGAATAGGGAGATGCCGCCCCAGATAACGAGCAGGGCGACGACGCCGATGACGGCCCATTTGCCGTAGCGGAACAGGATCACCGGGTCGATGCCGCTGCCGCCGCCGGCGGAGGGGCTGCGGCGCGTCGCGGTGGAGGTCCGGCGGCTGGCGGTGGGCGCGGCGGGCTTTTCGTCGGCGATGGGCGCGGCGCCGTCGGGGCGTTCGTCGGCCGAGACGATGGAGACGTCCATGCGGCCGTAGATTTCGCGGCTGGGCTGGCGCGTGCGCGCTTCGCCGCGGCCGAGGGCGGCGTAGTCGTTGAGGATGCGTTCGGCGGGGAGCCGAAGGAACTGCGCGTAGGTGCGGAGGAAGCCGCGGACGTAGAGCTCGGTGAGATTGATATCGAACTGGTTGTTTTCGAAGCGGCTCAGGTAATCGCCGCGGATCTTCGTCGCTTCGGCGGCTTCACGGATCGAGATGCCCTTTTTTTTGCGCGCTTCCTCGAGACGTTCGCCGATGGTCTGCATGGGAGTTCAGTTAGGAGTTTTGGGAGAGAAGGGGAAGGCGGAACTGAATGGAACGGGGATTCGCGCGGAGGGCGGGAAGCGCGGGCGAGGCGCGGACTCAGAGCGAGTCCAGATCGACGAGAATCTCGCGCGGGCTGGAACCGTTTTCCGGGCCGACGATGCCCTTTTCCTCCATGAGATCCATGATGCGCGCGGCGCGGTTGTAGCCGATGCGGAGGCGGCGCTGGATCATCGAGGTGCTGGCGCGTTTCGAGGATTTCAGGACGTCGAGCGCCTGGTGATACAACTCCTCGTCGTCGCCGAGATCGTCGTCACCGTCCTCACCGTCTTCGTCATCCTCGCTCGCGGCGCGATCGATCTGCTGCTGGACGGATTGCGCGTATTGGGGCGGGCCGTTGCGTTTGAGGAAGTCGACGAGTTCGATGACCTCGTCGTCGGAGACGAACGCGCCTTGCGCGCGCACGAGGCGGGAAGAGCCGGGGGGCGAGAACAGCATGTCGCCGCGGCCGATGAGCGTGTCGGCGCCCTTGACGTCGAGGATGGTGCGGGAGTCGACCTGCGAGGCGACCTGGAAGGCGATGCGCGAAGGGAGGTTGGCCTTGATGACGCCGGTGATGACGTTCACCGACGGGCGCTGCGTGGCGATGATGAGGTGGATGCCGGCGGCGCGGGCCAGCTGGGCGAGGCGCGCGATGGAGGTTTCGATCTCGGCGGGCGCGACCATCATGAGGTCGGCTAGTTCGTCGATGATCGCGACGATGTAGGGGAGGCGTTCGGGCACCTCGATATCGTCGATCGGCGGGGTGATGCCCTCGAGGGTGGGCTGGGCTTCGACGGGCGGAAACTCGGGGGCGGCGTGTTTTTTGCGCGAGTTGAAGCCGACGATGTTACGGACGTTGCACTTCGCGAAGATCTGGTAGCGCTGTTCCATTTCGCTGAGCAGCCACTTGAGTGCGCCGGGGACCTTCTTCGGTTCGGTCACGACCGGGATCAGCATGTGCGGAAGGGTGTTGAAGACCTTCAGTTCGACGACCTTGGGGTCGACCATGATGAGGCGGACGTTCTTCGGCGAGGCGCTGTAGAGGATGGAGGCGACGATGGAATTGATGCAGACGGATTTGCCGGAGCCGGTCGCACCGGCGATGAGCAGGTGCGGCATCTTGGTGAGGTCGGAGATGAGCGGTTTGCCGGAGACATCCTTGCCGAGGGCGATGGGGAGTTCGGCGCGACCGCCGCTC
Source organism: Verrucomicrobiota bacterium (assembly GCA_023430825.1). Taxonomy (GTDB): domain Bacteria; phylum Verrucomicrobiota; class Verrucomicrobiia; order Opitutales; family Opitutaceae; genus Opitutus. The sequence continues at coordinate 2,422 of JAEYYL010000319.1, forward strand.
CAATCGTCGGACTCGAGGATCTCGCGCATGCCGACGGGCGTCGGATGTTGATTGGGCACTTCGACGCCGACGGCGGCCTTGCCGGGGATGGGGGCGAGGATGCGCACGGATTGCGCGCGCATGCCGAGGGCGATGTTCTTGTCGAGGCCGGCGATTTTTTCGACGCGGACGCCGGGGGCGGGGACGACCTCGTAGCGGGTGATGACGGGGCCGACGTGGATTTCGCCGAGGGAGACCTCGACGCCGAATTCGCTGAGAATGCGGAGGAGGTTTTCGGCGTTGCGCTGGTGTTCCTCCTCGCTGTTGGCGGCGGTGGGCTTGACCTGCTCCTTGAGCAAGGTGAGCGGGGGAAACTGATAATTCTGGTCGTCGCTGTGCGCGGGAGCGACGGCGGCGTTCTTCGATTTTTTCGGCTCCTCGGGTTTGACGATGTTGAGTTGGAGCTTGCCGGCGGCGGCGGCGGCGAGGGATTGGGGATCGGTCGCTGTGTCTCCAGATTTTGGAGACAGGCGGAGCGCGGGGGCCCGGGGTTCGGGTTTCGGCGGCGGAGGAGGCGGGGGCGCGACGGGCGGGGCGGCGGCGGATTTCGCGAGGGGGTCGTCGCCGTTTTTCGGGAGGGTGATTTTTTTCGCGGCGGGCCCGATGGCGGCGGCGGCCGCTCCGGCGCCGGTGGCGGCGGGAGGTGGAAAGGGTGCGACGGTGGCGGCCTTTTGTCGTGCCTGGTCGGCGCGGGCTTTCTGGCGGAGTGCGGCGAGTTCGGCTTTCTGCTTGGCGCGGGAGTCGCGCCAGGCGTGGAAGGCGGCGAGGTAGCGTTCGAGTTCGCCGCCGATGTCGCGGGTGAAGATGTAAACCAGCGCGCAGGCGTAGAGGGTGAAGAGAAGGAGGCCGGAGCCGAAGGGGCCGACGGCGTTTTCGAGGCCGCGGTGGTAGAGCAGGGTGCCGATGAAGCCGCCGGCGCCGCGCGGGAAGTATTCGCTGGGGCCGAAGCTGGTGAACATCGCGGCGATGCCGGAGAGCGTGATGAGCGCGACGAGCATGGCGACGAGCCGCGGGGCGGTGAGCCGGCGCGGGTGGCGGATGGAGACGTAGAGCATCCAGCCGAGGAAGACGGGGATCAGCCAGGTGGCGAAGCCGAGGGTGTAAAGGGAGCACCAGACGGTGTTGGCGCCGACGACGCCGACGATGTTCGTGGCGGTGGCGTGGGTGCTGTTGAGCGTGACCTGGTTGGGCGTGTAGTCGACGAGGGCGACGGTGAGCGACGGCCCGAGAACGAAGCAGATGACGGCGGCCAGCCAGTTCGGCCGGTAGCGCGGGGCTTGGAAAGAAGGTCCGCTATTTGGGTTTGAAGTCTCCGACTTGGGCATTTGTGTGAACCGACCGAAATTCAGCTCGGAGTCCACGCTAACCCCCGGACCGGTCAAATGTAAATGTCCCCGCGGTCGGCGGGCTGGAACTCATCAAAATTTTATGCGCGATATCCTTCGTTTTGAGCCGCTGTATCAGGATCGGGTCTGGGGCGGACGCGTGTTGGAAACGAGCTTTGGCCGGACGCTGCCGGCGGGCCGGCCGATCGGCGAGAGCTGGGAGATCGTGGACCGGCCGGAGGCGCAGTCGGTGGTGCGGGCGGGCAATCTCAAGGGGACGACGCTGCGTGCGTTGATCGAGCAGCACGGCGCGGAGGTGATGGGGCCGAAGTGGCCGGCGGAGAAACCGTTTCCGATCCTGGTGAAATGGCTGGATTGCCGCGAGCGGCTGAGCCTGCAGGTGCATCCGCCGGCGTCGGTGGCGGGCGAGTTGAAGGGTGAGCCGAAGACGGAGAACTGGTATATCGCGCATTCGACGGCGGACGCGAAGCTGCTGGTGGGATTGAAGCGCGGAGTGACCCGCGAGCAGTTCGAGCGCGCGATCGCGAACGACACGCTGGAGAGTTGCATTCATCATTTCCGGGTTGCGGCGGGCGATTCGATCCTGGTGCACAGCGGTCAGGTGCATGCGATCGACGCGGGAAATCTGATTCTGGAGATCCAGCAAAACTCGGACACGACGTATCGCGTTTACGACTGGGGGCGGGTGGGTTTGGACGGAAAGCCGCGGCAGTTGCACATCGAGCAATCGCTGCGTTCGATCCAGTGGGACGACTTCGAGCCGGCACCCGTGCGCGGGGCGCCGACATCGGGCACGATCGCGGATTGCGCGGAGTTTTCGATCCGGCGGGTGGTGCTTGGAGCGGGCGAACGGCTGTCGGTGGCGGCGGGCCAGCAGGCGCGGTTGTTGAGTGTGGTGAGCGGGTCGGTGCGGGTGAGCGCGGAAAACGGTTCCGCGAGCCGGGCGCCGTTCGGGCAGCCGCTGGTGGCGGGCGAGAACGTGCTGCTGCCGTATGCGGCGGCGTTCACGTTCGCGGCGGCGAGCACATCGATCCTGCTGGTGACGGAAAACTTTTCGTGAGGCGGGGCGTGCGGGCGGCGCGCGGAGAACGCGACGGTGCGAGCGGGTCCCTGCGGGGTGGGGCGATGTTCAAGCTGCTGGTGTTTCTCGTGGTGGTGTTCGCGTTCGCGGCGCTGGCGTGGATGGCGCTGCTGCCGTTTGTCGTGACAGAGCGGATACGGGCGCGCACGGGTTTCGAGGCGACGCTCGAGCGGCTGGTCGCGAATCCGTTTACGGGCGAGATCGAGCTGCGCGGGCTGGTGTTGCGCAACCCGGCGGAATTTCCGGTGCGGGAATTCATCGAGGTGAAATCGCTGCGGGCGGAGGTGCGGTTGCGGTCGCTGTGGGGGGCGCGGACGGAATTCGATGTGGTGGCCGTGGAGGTCGGGGCGGTCACGCTGGTGAAGGGGCCGAGCGGCGCGATCAACGCGGAGATGTTCGAGGCGGCGACGGCGGGGAAAAGGGCGTTCCGGGTGCGCACGCTGCGGCTGAAGGTGGGGCGGTTGGTCGTGGCGGATCACAGCCGGCGGACGGCGACGACGCAGGAGCAGGCGTTGAACGTCGACGCGGTGTTTTCGGAGGTGACGGACGTGGAGCAGGTGGCGACGACGCCGGCGTTGCAACCGGTGGGCGCGGTGGCGGCGGTCCTGTTGCAGCTCGTGCCGGGTGAATTGGGCCACTCGGTGGACGAGGCGGCGCGCTCGGGCGCGGGGCGCTTGAAGGATCTCGGCCGGAAGGCGGGCGAAGGCGTGAAAGGTTTTTTCGACGCGCTTGAAGAAAGCAAAAAGCCATAGTTAGGTTGTCGGCTCCATGTCATCTTCCGAATCCACCGATACCGTTAACCCTCCTCCTCCCTCCAACGCGCCCGAAACGAAGGCCGAGGCCGCGGCGGCGCCCGAGACCGCGGCGGTCGATGCGGTGGCGGCGGCGAAGAAAGAGGCGGCGGACAACTACGAGCGTTATCTCCGTGCGGTTGCGGACCTGGAGAATTTCCGCCGCCGGACGGTGCGCGAGAAGGACGAACTGCGGCAGTTTGCCGCGTCGGGCGTGCTCGAGGACCTGATGCCCGTGATGGACAATCTCGGCCTGGCGCTGACGGCGGCGAAGCAGCCGAATGCGGAGATCAAGGCCTTGGCCGGGGGCGTCGAGATGGTGTTGACGCAGCTGAAGTCGGCCCTGAGCAGCCACGGGTTGAAGGAGATCGATCCGGCGGGCGGGGTTTTCGACGCGAATTTGCACGAGGCGATCGCGGCGCAACCGAGCGGGGAGGTGCCCGAAGGCAACGTGATCACGGTGGTGCGCACGGGTTTCTCGCTAAACGGGCGGCTGCTGCGGCCGGCCTCGGTGGTCGTTTCGAGCGGCGCCGCCGCAGGCGAGGCGAAAGGCTGATTCTTTATTGTAGGAATGCCGGGGTGGACGATGCTCGATCATCGCCTGCCTGCAGGCGCCTACTTCCCGCACGACCATGGCGAAACAAGATTACTACGAGCTGCTCGGCGTGCAAAAAGGCGCATCCGAGGAAGAGATGAAGAAGGCCTATCGCAAGAAGGCCGTGCAGTATCATCCGGACAAGAATCCGGGCAACAAGGAGGCGGAAGAGATGTTCAAGAAGATCTCGCACGCCTACGAAGTGCTGAAGGATCCGGAGAAGCGGGCGGCGTATGATCGTTACGGCCACGCGGCGTTCGAGGGCGCGGGCGCGGGCATGGCGCGCGGTCCCGGCGGGGCGGGCGGCGGGTTTCACGATCCGTTCGACATTTTCCGCGAAGTGTTCGGCCAGCAGGGCGGGATGGGTGGCGGCGGGATTTTCGACGAGATGTTCGGCGGCGGCGGCGGGCGCGGCGGCGGCCAGGACGGCGCGGATCTGCGCTACGATCTGGAAATCACGCTCGAGGATGCGGCGCGCGGCGCGGAGCGGGAGATCTCGTTTCGCAAGCACGTCGTGTGCGAACGCTGTGACGGCTCGGGCGCGGAGCCGGGCTCGAAGCGCGTGACGTGCCCGACCTGTCGCGGCGCGGGCCAGGTGCGGCGGTCGGGCGGCATCATCACGTTTACGCAGACCTGCCCAACGTGTGCGGGCAGCGGCTCGAAGATCGAGAAGCCGTGCACGGCCTGCCGAGGGGAAGGCCGGGTGTTGAAGACGACGAAGCTCAACGTGCGCATCCCGCCGGGGGTGGACAACGGCTCGCGGCTGCGCTCGACGGGCAACGGCGAGGCGGGGGTGGCAGGCGGAGCGACGGGCGATCTCTACATCGTGATCTCGGTGAAGGAGCACGAGTTGTTCGAGCGCCAGGGCGACGACCTGTTCTGCGAGATTCCCATCAAGTTCACGCTGGCGACGCTCGGCGGCACGATCGAGGTGCCGACGCTCTTCGGAAAGGCGTCGTTGAAGATTCCGGTTGGCACGCAGAGCGGGACGACGTTCCGGCTGCGCGACAAGGGCATGCCGTCGTTGCGCGGCGGAGGCCAGGGCGACCAGCTCGTGCGCGTGCACGTGGAAGTGCCGCAGTCGTTGACGCCGGAGCAGCGCAAGATCCTGGAGGATTTCGCGCGCGTGAGCGGCGATGCGAGCGAGCCGACGTCGAAGAGCTTTTTCGAGAAGGCGAAGAAGTTTTTTTGACGCGCGGTGCGCGGAGGAATCGTTGCGCGCGCGAAGAGAGCGCGCGCGGGCGATTCGTGAATTGACGCGCGCGAGGCGCCCGGACCGGATGGCGGGCGATGTCGCGCAGCGTCGTCCTTAATCCGCAACCGCGTTGTGCGCGCTGTCGTTTGCCGCCGCGCTGGTGCATTTGCGCGGGGTTGCACGAGGTGGCGCTGCCGTTGCAGGTCGACGTGCTGATGCACCATCGCGAGCAGTGGCGGCCGAGCAGCACGGGGCATCTGATCGCGCGCGCGGTGGCCGGCTCGCGTCAGCATCTGTGGGAGTGCGAGCGGGGTTTGCGGGCGGAGGATGTGCGGAGGGCGGGGCGGGAGTTGTGGATCTTGCATCCGCACGGACGGCCGATGGCGCGCGAGGCGACGCCGGAGAACGTGCAGGTGCTGTTCATCGACGGCGCGTGGAAAGAGGCGACGCTGATGGCGCGCGAAGTGAGCGGGTGGGGGCGGCTGGTGAGCCTGCCGATGACGGGCGAGAGCCGTTATCTGTTGCGAACGCAGCAGGGCGGCGGGCGGTTTTCGACGTTTGAAGCGCTGCTGTTTGTGGTGGAGGCGTTCGGGCTGACGGCGGCGCACGCGGCGTTGCGGCTGCAGTTCGAGCTGCATGTTTACGCGGGTTTGCGGTCGCGGGGATCGAAGGCGGCGGCGGAGGCGTTTCTGGCGAGTTCGCCGTTGCGGGAAGGCCTGCCGGACCTGATCGCGCAGCTGAATGTGCGCCGGCCGCGGTGAGACGGGCCGAGGTTTTCTTGCTCCGACCTTGTGTGACGTTCGCTGAACCGTGTAATGCGCGCGTGACGTTTTCCTACGAGATCTATCCCGATCGCCAGGGTATTCAGGTGCGTTATTCGGGCGTGTTCACCCAGGCGGGATTGGAGGCTTCGGCGGCGGCGTTGTGGGGTGATGCGCGTTATTCGCGCGACTATCATGGCATCGTGGATTGTCGGCGCGGGCCGGTGAGCACGACGACGGGAGATCTGCGGGGATTGATCGCGATGGTGCAGCGCAATCCGGCGACGAGCCGCGGCCGGTGGGCGGCGGTGACGACCGAGCCGGTGCCCACGGCGCTGGCCTTGGTCTATGGGCAGGCGATGGGGAAACACCATCCGTTCGGCGTGTTCACGAGCTGGAGAGCGGCGTGCGATTTTGTCGGCGTGGAGTTCGATCCGCAGGCGGCGCTGAGGACGGTGATGCCGTTGGGTTGAGAGGCGGGCGGAGAGGGGTGGGGCGGGCGTTGCGTTTTGTGGTGGGCGGCGCCATACCGCGGCGATGAGACCCAAGGTGCTGCTCGTATTCTTGATGCGCCTCGAGGAGGCCTCGCGCGTGCTGCAAGGGATCATCCAGCATGAGCGGACGCACCGGCAGTGGGCGACGTTTCTGGATGACGAGGCGCGGACGGAGCGGGAGCCCGGCTGGCTGCGGCGGGAAGAATGGCGCGGGGTGATCAGCCGCCACACGACGCCGGAGATGGTGCAGATCTGCGCGGAGCTCGGCCTTCCGCTGGTGGATTTGAACGACACGCCGCCGTTTCCCGGGGTGCCGAAGATCCGGCCGGACAATGCGGCGATCGGCCGGCTCGGCGCGGAGCATTTCATCGAGCGCGGCTTCCGGCATTTCGCGTTTTGCGGCTGGGGCAACCAGCTTTGGTCGTGCGACCGGCGCGACGGTTTCGTCGAGACGCTGCGGGCGGCGGGGCACGGCTGTGAGGTGCTCGACATCGATTACCCCGGCATCATCACGCCCGACTGGAACACCGAGCAGATCCAGCGGATTTCCGATTGGCTGAAGCGGCAGCCGAAACCGGTGGCCGCGATGGGATGTGTGGACGTGTGCGCGTTTCAGATGCTCGCGGCGGCGCAGCAGGCGGGACTGCTGGTGCCGGAGGAGGTGGCGATGCTGGGGGCGAACAACGATACGGTGCGTTGCGAACTGTCGCATCCGCCGCTCTCGAGCGTGGCGTTGAACTCGTATCAGGCGGGGTATTACGCCGCGGAGGTGCTCGACCGGATGCTGCGCGGCGATGCGCCCGGCGGGATTGATGCGCGGATCGCGCCGCTCGGAGTGGTGACGCGGCTTTCGACCGACATCCTCGCCGTGGGCGATCGGGCGGTGACGACGGCGCTGAGTTACATCCGCGAGCAGGCGTGCCGCGGCATCAGTGTGAGCGACGTGGTGCGGCACGCGGAAGCGTCGCGCAGCCAGCTCGAGAAGAAGTTTCGCCGCCTGATCGGCCGTTCACCGCAGGCGGAGATCCGGCGCGTGCAGCTCGCGCGGGTGAAGGAGCTGTTGATCGAGACGGATCTGCCGTTGAAGGCGATCGCGACGATGACCGGCTTCGATCACCTAGATTATCTTTCCGTGGTGTTCAAGCGGCTCACGGCGGAAACGCCGGGGCATTTCCGCAAGCGCCGTCAGGCGATGCGGGAGTGGCCGGCGGAGCCGACGCTCGCGGGGTAGCGCGCGCTCACAGCGACCGGGGTGCGCACGGGAGCACGGGGAAACGTCCGGCAGGCAATCCCGCTCAGAGGGAGGCCTGACGCGGCGTCGGGATGGCTCCCCGATGGCGAAGACGCGTGCATGGAGCTAGTTTGCGTTTCGCGTGCAAGGTCTTGTGCGCGTTCCCCCGGGGGAGCTTTCGCTCCCTCGAAACCCTCAACCTCCATATTGAATCATTATGAATCAGAAAATTCGTTCTCTCCTGGCCATCGCTGTTGCGGCTGGCCTCCCACTCGCGGTCGCGGCCCAGTCCGGCAGCTCCGGCTCGTCCGCCGGCTCCACGAGCGGCTCGTCCACGTCCGGCTCGACCAGCGGTCAGTCGTCCACGTCGCGCAGCGGCACGTCGATGTCCGGCAATCAAAACCAACACAGCACGGGCTCCCTGAGCAGCAGCGGGGCGAAACATGGCAGCATCCAGCGGGTGACGAAGGATTCGCTCGACCGTCAATTGACCGCCAAGGGTCTGATCGGGAAAGACGTTTACGACCGCCAGGGCGAGAAGGTCGGTGAGGTTCAGGACGTGGTGCTCGATTCCAGCCGCGCGCCGCAACTGGCGACCGCTTTTTCGAACCGGCAGTCGACGAGCGGCGGAATGAACAATGCGTCCGCGACCGGCGGCCAGCGATCGATGACCGCCAGCTCGAGTGCGACCGGTGCGAGCGGCACGGCCGGAACCGGCAGCACCTATGCGGGCACGACCACGGATCGCCCGTCCACTTCGACCAGCGGTTCGCCGAGCGTCGATGCGATGCGCAGCGCGACGGCGGGTCTTTCGGATGCGGCGGGCCAGCTCGGCTCCGCGCTGCAGTCGGGCATGGACGG
>JAEYYL010000446.1 GCA_023430825.1 Verrucomicrobiota bacterium
AAGCGATGAAGATCATGAACGAGATCCAGGCCGAAACCAAGGGCACCATCGTCGAGATCCTCGTCGAAAACGGCCAGCCGGTCGAATACGGCCAGCGCCTTTTCAAAGTGAAACAGGGCTGACGCCCGCCGCCTGCCGATGCCGCGCCGCGTCACTCGCGGCGTGGCGTTCCCAACTCGCCGGCGCCTCCCCTTCCCCGGGCGGCGCGCTCCTTCGGCGCCTCGCCGCTCCTCTCTTCATGATCCAAAAAATCCTCATCGCCAATCGCGGTGAAATTGCGCTTCGCATCGTCCGGGCCTGCCGCGAACTCGGCATCAAGACCCTGGCGGTTTACTCCGAAGCCGACATTCAGTCCCTTCACGTCCAACTCGCCGACGAAGCCATCTGCATCGGCGGTCCCAAGAGCTCCGACAGCTACCTGCGCGCCGACCGGATCATCAGCGCCGCCGAAATCGCCGACGTCGACGCCATTCACCCCGGCTACGGATTTCTTTCCGAAAACGCCAAGTTCGCCGAGCAATGCGAGTCCTGTAACATCAAGTTTATCGGGCCGAAGTCCAAATCCATCAAGATGATGGGCGACAAGTCCATCGCCAAGGACACGGTTCGCAAGGCGGGCGTCCCCACCGTGCCTGGCTCCGACGGCCCGGTCGAATCCGAAGCCGAAGCGGTGAAAGTCGCTCGCAAGGTCGGCTATCCGGTCATCATCAAGGCGGTCGCCGGCGGCGGCGGGCGCGGCATGCGCATCGCGCACAACGACGTTTCCTTCGCCAAGGAATACCACGTCGCCCGCAACGAGGCCGAGAAAGCCTTCGGCAACGGCGCCGTTTACATCGAGCGTTACATCGAGCGCCCGCGACACATCGAGTTTCAGGTGCTGGCTGACAGCCACGGCAAAACCCTCCACCTCGGCGAGCGCGACTGCTCCGTCCAGCGCCGCCACCAGAAGCTCATCGAGGAGTCGCCATCGCCTTTCCTCACCGCGGATCTCCGCAAAAAGATGGGCAAGGCCGCGATCCGCGCTGCCGAGGCCGCCGAATACGAGAACGCCGGCACCATCGAGTTCCTCGTCGATGCGAAGGGGAATTTCTTCTTCATCGAGATGAACACCCGCGTCCAGGTCGAGCACCCGGTCACGGAAGAGGTCACCGGCATCGACATCATCAAGCAGCAGATCCGCATCGCCAACGGCGAGAAGCTCGATTTCGACCAGAGCGACATCAAGTTCGACAAACACGCGATCGAGTGCCGCATCAACGCCGAGGACCCGGCGCGCAACTTCGTCCCCTCGCCCGGCACCATCGGCCTCTATTACGCGCCCGGCGGCCACGGCGTCCGCGTCGACTCGCATGTTTACAGCGGTTACACGATTCCGCCCTATTACGATTCGATGATCGGGAAGCTGATCTGTTTCGGTTCCACGCGCAAAACCGCCCTCGAGCGCACCTACCGCGCGTTGAGCGAGTATCTGATCCGCGGCATCAAGACGACGATCCCGTTGCACAAAGCGATCATGTCCGACCCGATCTTCATCGAGGGCAAGGCGACCACGGCCTATATGGAGGAATTCATGGGCCGCACGCCGCCGGATCTGTTCTCCTGAAAACTGAAATGCTGAAACCGGAGACTTGAAACCGGAGACCTGAAACCTGAGGTCAGAGGTCGGTTGGCGGGCCGCGGTCGACCGTCGACGGTCCGCCGTGATCGCCATGGAGCCGCGGCGCCCTCGCCGCGCTTTGTCAGCGTGTCAGTCTTGCCCTCCAATCCCACTTAGCCCCATAGGAACGCAAAGCGTCGGTCGGGCGTCTCTGCGCTCTCCGCGTGCTCCGTGTTAAAAAAGATCTTGGATCGGAGGCAGCGTTATTTGCCACAGATCGAGCCGGATGGTCACGAATTCTAGGCGTCCGCTGCTTCTCGATCTGTGTTCATCCGTGTCATCTGTGGCTAAATGCTTGCTCATTGAGCGCGCGGCGGGGGCGCCGCGGCTCCATCGCCCTTTAGCCGTAAACTGTGAACCGTCGACCGTGGACTGTCAGAGCATCGTTCTCTGTCTTCTGCCTCCCGTTGACCGTCCACCGACCACCGTCCACCGCCTACTGCCCCCCGTCCACCGTCCACCCGATCTCCCCTCACCGCGGCCGCGTCAGCACCACGTCGCTCCACTCGCCTATCGTCCGCGAATCCTGTATCCACTGCGGCACCACGGCTCGATACGCCTCGCGCACCTGCGCGCATTCCGCCGCCAAAATTCCACTCAGGATCAATGTCCCACCCGGCGCCACCGCCCCCGTCAGCTCGCGCCGGTATTGGATCAACACGTTCGCCAGGATGTTCGCCAGCACCACGTCCGCCGGCCCCGCCGCGAACCCGCTCGTGAGGTCGCCGACGAAGAATCGCACCTCCCGCTCCAAACCGTTCAACGCGGCGTTTTCCTCGCTCACGCGCACCGCCTCCGGATCGTTGTCGAAACCGCTCACCCCGCGATACCCCAGCTTCGCCGCCGACAGCGCCAGGATGCCCGATCCGCAACCGGCATCAACCACCCGCCCCACCGGTCCGCGCTCGCGCGCCAGTTCCACCAAACGCTCCACGCACAAGCGCGTCGTTTCGTGATTCCCCGTGCCGAAGGCCAGCCCCGGGTCCAGCCACAGCACCGCGTCGCCCGCCGGCAAACGAAAGGTCTCGCGTTCCCACACCGGCACCCAGTGCAGCCGGCCAAACTGCCACGCGTGAAAATGCGCTTTGTAGCTGTCGCGCCAGTCCGCGTCTCCGAGCTCGCGCCGCACCGGATCACCCAGCGCCCGCGCCGGCAGTTTCCCCGCCAGCCACGTCCAACTTTCCTCCGCAGCCGCGCTGTCGGGAAACACGCCCACCAGCCACGCGCGCCGCGCGATCACATCCTCCAGCACACTCCAGTTTTCGAGACTTTCCTCGAGGAGCAGCGTGTCCGCCGCCTCCGCCGCCTCCGCCGGGATTTCCACCTTCAGTTCGCACAGGCTCATGACCGCGCCGCCTCCGCTTCGCTCAATCGCGCGATCACCGCCGGCAGCAGCGCATGCTCCGCCACGTGCACCTTCGTCGCCAGGCTTTCCAGCGTATCCGTTTCCTCGATGCGCACGGCCGCCTGATCGAGAATCGGCCCGCCATCGACCTCGGCCGTCACGCGGTGCACGGTGCAACCGGTGATCTTCACGCCGCGCCGCCACGCCTGCCCGATACCATCCAGTCCAGGAAAACTCGGCAACAAGCTCGGATGCAAATTGATGATCCGCCCCTCGAACGCCTGCAAGAAACCCGGTTTCAGCACGCGCATGAAACCCGCCAACACCACGAGATTCGGCTGGCACGCCTCGATCGCTGCGATGTAGCGCGCCTCGCCCTCGCCTTCCAGTTTCGTCTTGAACGGCGCCGCGTCGAGAAACCCCGCCGGCACGCCGAAGCGCGGTCCCAGTGCGAGGATGCCCGCGTCCGCGCGATCGGAAAAAAGCTGCACCACGCGCGCACGGCCCAGCCGCCCGGCTTTCTCCGCCTCCAGAATCGCCTCGGCATTGGAGCCGCGGCCTGAACCAAGAATGACAACACGCATGCAGCCTCCGTTTTTCACGGAGGCGCCGTTTCTGGCGATGACATTCGTGCGTCCGCCGCGCCGCCGCCGGGATCGACCGCGCTCGCCGGCTTCAGGTCTGAGGTCCCAGGCTTCAGGTTTCAGATTTTCAGAGCGTGGCTCGGCGCGTGAGCGCCGGGAGGATCGGAAAAGCCTGAACCTTGAACCTGGCAAAAACGAACGCCGATCCGACCTCCCCGCGCAAAAGGGCGAAAAGCACGGATTTCGCATCGAAACACCGAGGCCACGGTCAGCGCGGACAATGCCTATCCCACCCCATCGAGCCGCAAAGAACACAACGGAGCGCAAAGGGCCGAAGGGCTCCTTCGTGTCCTTCGCGATCTTCACGTTGAAAGGATCGAAGGGCGTCCGCCCTCAGGTTTCAGGTCTCAGCCTTCAGGCCTCCCGTTCGGATCGGCGGCAAAAAACTACGGATTCACCACGATCTGCGACGTGACGTTTTCACCCGCACTGTTGCGCAGCGTCGCCTGGTTCTTCGTCGCCGGGAGGGAATTGCCGTGCGAATCGATGCCCGCCGTAAACTTCAACTGGGTAACACCACTCACAAGCACCGGCCTGCCGTTGTTCTGATACAGATTCCCACCCGTGATCCGCACATCCGCAGCTGAACCGAGGATAATCACCGGCGTCGCCGAATATGTGCTCGAACTAGACGCGTTGATGTCACCGATAAAAACCGGGCCCACAAACTCAACCCCCGGTGCGTAAACTCCGACGTAGCCCTTGTCTCCGTAGAAACTCACATTGGCAGCACGAATGCCGCCAAACTTGCCATTTGCGCTGCTGATTGAAATCCGAGCCAAACCCGCGAGGCCGGTGTAACTCGTAGAGTTATGCCCCAGGAACAGGGAACTGCCGTTGTTGGCCGGATTGTTTCCAGCGGTGATTGGTTCGAGGAACTTGAACTGATTCGTTGGATCGTAAGCAGTAGCCCGGCCGACCGAGAATACCGTTACGTTCGTCTGCTCCGTGGCGCCGGCGATGACGATACTCGCATGCCCCTTCATATAGGAAACGTTCGGCTGGTGATACTTCGTCGGAATCGCCGGTCCGGATGCGCCTTCGAGGGTCAGTGTCAGCGTGCCCGGGCCGGCCAACTCAACCTGCACGATGTTGTTGTCGATATCGATATAGGACATGCGCGTGATTTGCGCCAAGGCAGGATCCGGCGAATACTCTGCCGTGATGGCCGCGGCCGATCCCGTCAGCAGGACTTGATCGAAGGTCTTTCCATTCGGATGCAAGATATCCTTCGGCTCGAGTTCTTCGCCCGCACCGATCACCTTGTTCGCGGTAGTGACCCCAAGAATTGCCGGCGATGTGGTCGCCGAAGCCCCCGCACTAGTCGCGACGACTGTGTAAAGCCCGACGAGCTCGGGCAGGACGTTCGCCGGGACGTTGACCGTGGCAGAATGAATATTGGCCAAATTACTGCCGTTCCGCTGCCACTGTAAGGCAGCACCGGCGGACGCCACCACCGACAACGAGGTGCCTTCTCCCCCAGCAACGATCCGATCCGTCGGGGGCGTCGTGAAGGTCGGTCCGGCGGCCACGGTAGCGGTGAAAGTCGTCTCCACCGGATTGCCATTCGTATCGGTCGCGCGGGCCGTGATGACTGCAGTGCCCGTCGCAATGGGCTTAATGGTCAACGTCGAAGCAGTGATCTCCACGGTCGCGACGGCCGGGTCAGAACTGCTCGCACTGAATGTCAGCGCTGAGGACTCGCTCGCCATCTCCGGATAGGCGGGGATTGCGCGAATGCGGCTAAACACAAGGTTCGCCGGGGCGGGGAGGCCTGTTTGATTGTCGTAGTTGACGAGCGGCATCTGATTGAAGGCGCTGCCGAACACGGCGCTAGCGTTGTAAACCGGCACGGCCGCGATCTGGTCCACGACCGTCATGCCAGTGCCCAACACCCGCCCGAACACGGCGTAGCCACCGTTATCCGAATCGAGGGGAGTGGCGTTATTCTTGAGATTGATATACCACTGCGAGGTCGCGGTATGTGGCCCGAGCGATGTCTTCGCCATCGCGATCGTGCCGCGGGTATTGGAGAACTTCGGTTCGTTCTCGATCGGAGGATCTGTGGCGACGACGGTGTAGTCCGTGCCATCGTGGCCAAAGCCGCCGCCCTGAATCACAAAGTCGGTGACGGAGCGGTGGATGAAGTTGTTCGAATAATCGCCCCGGTTCGTATATTTCAGAAAATTCGCCACCGTCTTGGGCGTATCAACCGAGAACAGCTCGACGTTGAATTTCCCTTTCGAGGTATCGAACTGCACCAGATTCCCTCCCACACCCGCGATGGCAAAATGTTCGCGGAGGTGAATCGACGCCGACGCGCCCCCCGCAACCAACGTGCGCGTGGGCAACGCCTGGGTTAGCGCAGGTAAGGTCGTCTGCGCGCGCAGCGCGACCGACCCAAGGACCATGGTGAGGAAGAAACAAAGTAGGCGCTTCGAAATCATCGCGCCAACCTCAGTCGTCTCTCCGGCTCCGACAAATTCTAAATTTGCCGGAGCGAAAAAATTTCCTGACTCCAAATCGCGCCGGCCAGCGTATCCGGCGCGCCACCACCGCTCGCTCAGCGGATCGGTGCGTAAGCCCCCGGAAACGCTCCTTCTTTCCAGCCAAGCACTTCACGAATATGCGCCGGCAGCGGCTGCGCTTTCGTCGCCGCCGGAAACGCCGACACCACTTCGAAGTTTCCCAGCTCCACACCGTGGAACAGCGGCCCGCGATAATCCGGATACGCCTGGCCGTTCTTCTCGAACTTCGCGTGCAGCTTCCGCAATTCGTCCAGCGCGGCGATGTCGACCGAACCCTTCTCCGTCGCCACCGGACTGAACGCGATCAGCGGCTGCGCCACCGCTCCCGCCTGCCGCACATAGATATTGCCGTCGAATTCCTTCACCTGCGGGTCCTTCAACCGGTCCTTCACCGCTTTCGTCTGCTGGAACTGCACCAGCGGCCCCTTGAACGACTCGTCCGCCGCCAGCAGGTTGTTCACGAACACGTGATCGTGCCGCTCCTCCACGTCCGGCCCCGCGCTCGGATGCCAGCCGAAATGATCCCCCACCGCACTGCGCTCCGACCGCTCGAACGACGCCACGCTGTTGAAAAACGTGTTCTGATACACCTGCACCTTCGAGCTGTTCAGGATGCGAATGCCCTTGTTGCAGTTCACGAAAACGTTCCCCGCGCAGATCGCGCCCTTCGAGATTTCGAAGAAGAAACCGTCGTTCGTCCGCTCGATCCAGTTGTTGATAAACACCCCGTCGACGTTGCCGACGTCATACCAGATGCCGCTCGCGTGCGGGTTGTCGATGATCAGGTTGTCGCGGCACACCGTGCGATACGACTGGTTGAAAATCTTCACCGCCGACGCGAAATAGCCCGAGATTTTCTCCGCGCTGTTCGTGCGCGTCACGATGTTCTTCTCCAGCAGCACATCCGCCGAGTTGATCACGTAGATGCCCTCCGTGCCGCAGTCCGACACGAGGCAGTGGCGGATGACGAGATTGTCGCCGCGGAAATAACCCGCGACGCGCGAGCAGTGCGAAATTGTCAGATGCTCGAACACCGTGCCGACCACTTCCTTGCCGAACGTCGACGGGTCCGCGTGCTTCTGCGGCTCCACGCCTTCGATCTCGAGCGCGCGATACGCATACTGCGTAAACGTCAGCCCGCGCAGCACCGGCCCTTTGCGATCGTTCTTCTTGCCATGCACGTCGGCGATCGTGCGGACGATCGCGCCGTCGTGGGCCGTGATCTCGACCAGCCGGTTCTCCGGATTCGTGCCGATGTAAACCTGCCCCTGTTCGTAATCGATGAAGTAACTCTTCTCCGTCACATCCTGCTCGCCGCCGACCGCATCGAGCGGTTCGCCGTCGATGAACACCATGTCGTTGTTGAACAGATGCAGCGGGGTGATCTTCGCATGGCGCTCGCGCCGCCACCAGTCCGCCGGCCGCGCCGGGAAAAGCTTCGTCCACGCCGTGCGCCACAAGCCGTTCGATTGCGCCGTCCACTTCGACGCGACCTCCGTGCCTTTGATGATCGGCCGCTCGTCCGCGTAAGGCTGGATCGTCACGCCCTGGTTCAACCGCAGACCGCCCACCCGATACGTGCCACCGCGCAAAATGATCGCATCATCCGTCACCACTTTCGCGATCGCCGCCGCCAGCGTCGTGGGCCGCTCGAGCGATTTGCCATCGGCGTCCGCTTTCCCATCCGGCGCCACATAATAGACCGTCTTCGCCTGCGGCACTTCGTAACGTTGCTGGATCGGACCATAAGGCCCACCCGACGGCTGCGCCCCGAGCGGCGTGAGCGCGAGACCGACGCCGGCGCCGACAAATGCCAGCAATCGGAGATTAAACGAAACGGATACCAAACGACGCAGGAATGAATTCATGGCTTTGCAGGGGGTAAGGGAGGCCGGACAACCGGACTCGCTGCGAATGACGCAGCAAGCCGCCGAACGTTCCAAAGTTAGCGCGCGGTCCCTTCCGCGCAACGGCCAACGCCCGCGGCGTTGCGCTCACAATTGACGCGCATGTTCGCCTGCAATGTCCCGTGGCTCGCTGCGTAAGCAGCGGGATGGCCGCACACCTGCCTTCGCTGCGCCTACGCGCAGAACGGCCGTCGAGACGCTGAATCTGAGACCTGAAGGAGGGCCAAGCTCCGCGCGGCCGTTCGCGCCCCGTCCTCCGGTCTCGAGTCTCAAGTCTCAGGTCTCAGGTCTCCGGTCTCAGGTCTCAGGTCTCAGGTCTCCGGCCACGTGGCTCACCGCGTGAGCGGCGGGATTCCGCCCCCGGCAATCGACGCGCAGATTTCGCCAAACCCTGCCCCGCGCCGCGACTCGACTTGATTGCGCGGGTTTCGCACGCTGGACGCGAATCGCATGAACACTCCCTCCGCCCGTCCCAAGAAGGTCGCACTGCTCACCGCCGGCGGCCTCGCTCCCTGCCTCAGCTCCGCCGTCGGCGGCCTCATCGAGCGCTACACCGAGATCGCGCCCGACATCGAAATCATCGCCTACAAGGGCGGTTACAAGGGATTGCTCCTCGGCGACAGCTATAAAATCGGCCCCGCTGAACGCGCCCACGCCGGCGTCCTCCACCGCCACGGCGGCAGCCCCATCGGCAACTCCCGCGTCAAACTCACCAACGTGAAGGACTGCGTGAAACGCGGCCTCGTGCAGGAAGGCCAGGACCCGCAGAAGGTCGCCGCCGACCAGCTGGTGAAGGACGGTATCGATATTTTGCATACGATCGGCGGCGACGACACCAACACGGCCGCCGCGGACCTCGCCGCGTTCCTCGCGAAAAACAACTACGGCCTCACCGTCATCGGCCTCCCCAAGACAATCGACAACGACGTCATCCCGATCCGCCAGTCGCTCGGCGCCTGGACCGCCGCCGAGCAGGGCGCGCGCTATTTCCGCAACGTCGTCGCCGAGCACGGCGCGAATCCGCGCATGCTCATCATCCACGAGGTGATGGGCCGCAATTGCGGCTGGCTCACCGCCGCCACCGCCGCCGCCTACGAAAAACTCATCGCCACCGAGGACTTCGTGCCCGGCCTCGGCCTCCGCCGCGAACGCATCTCGGTCCACGGCATTTTCATTCCCGAGATGGCCTTCGACATCGCCGCCGAGGCCGCGCGCCTTCGCGCCGTGATGGATCGCGAGGACAACGTGAACATCTTCGTCAGCGAAGGCGCCGGCGTGGAAACGATCGTCGCCGAGATGCAGGCGCGCGGGGTCGAGGTGCCGCGCGACGCGTTCGGGCACGTGAAGCTCGACGCCGTCAACCCCGGCAAATGGTTCGGCGACCAGTTCGCCAAGATGCTCGGCGCCGAAAAAGTGCTCGTGCAGAAAAGCGGTTATTTCGCCCGCGCCGCCGCCGCGAACATCGACGACCTGCGCCTGATCAAGAGCTGCGTCGACCTCGCCGTGGAATGCGCGCTGCGTCGCGAGAGCGGCGTGATCGGCCACGACGAGGAGCGCGGCCACGTCCTGCGCGCGATCGAGTTTCCGCGGATCAAAGGCGGGAAACCCTTCGACGTCGCGACGCCGTGGTTCACCGAATTGCTCGCGAAAATCGGCCAGCCCAAAGGCGCGACCCTGCACGTGAAGCACTGAGCGCGCGTCGAGTTTCACGACCGAACCTTTCCTTCGATGGAGCCGCGGCGCCCTCGCCGCGTTTTACCGGCGATTTAGCCGCCGGTGGGGCTCGCTGCGTGAGCAGCGGGATGGTCCGTCGACCGCAGCCGATGCGCGAAATCGCCGGCACGCAGTCTCCTACCCTTCAATCCGAGACAATTCCCCGCCCCACCGTCACAACTCCCGCTTCGCCCGGCTCGGCTCGTGCCCCGGCACCCAGAAATCGCGCCAGCCGAGTCCGACTTTTTCCTGCATCTCCAGCGGATACGACCAATCCCCGAAATCCGCCGCCGTCGTGTTGTTCGTGCCAATTGTGAACTTCACCCCCGCCGCCTTCGCCAGCCGGATGAATTTTTCCGACGGTATCCGGTAGCGCGCATTGATCTCGATCGCCACGCCGTGCTTTACCGCCGCGTCGACGATCGGCTGCATCCGCGCTTCCGTCCAAAGTTCGTCCGCCCGCGCCGCGATCGCGTCCGGCAAAAACGTCGGGTTCACATAAATGTCGATCGGCTCGCTGACGATGATCCGCACCGTCTCGGCGACGAGTTCATCCATGAAGCCCTGCACGTCGCTCCCGATGTCCGCCTCCTCCGGAATCCACAGCCGCAGCCGCTTGCCCGCCTTGTTCGTCCACGTCATCGAATCGGTGAAAATATAATCGAACTGCCCGCGCGTCTCCTTCGAGAACATCCTCATCCACTCGCGCCCCTCCGCCTGCAGCGCGAAAAACGCCGGCTGCCCCTTCATCGTTTCCAGAAACGCCCGCGCCGCGCCGTCGTTCTGAATCGGAAAACCCTGCCCGCCGTTCGTCGCGATCCCGAGCCCCATGCCCGTCGCCCGCGATAGCGCGATCGCCCTCTCCAGCGTCAGGTCGCCCTTCAAATGCGTGTGCAGGTCCACCAGCGGAAAATTGTCCTTCCCCAGCGCCAGCATCCGGATCGCCGCCGCATCCAACGTCGGCTGCTTCACGCTCGCATCCACGCCGTCCGGCAGCCGCCGCACGCGCACGTTGCGAAAAAACACCTGGCTCTCCGGGTCGTGACACTGCAGCGCGATCATCCCGCGATCGATCCGGTTCACCTTCGCCTCCGCGACGTTCGCCGGCTCGATGTAGTCCGTCACCAGCACGCCATTCACGCGGATCTGCACGCGCGGCCGCTGCACCTTGATCGTCATCGTGAACCACTCGTCGTCGCGCGCCATCGCCTTGTAGATGTTGCGCACGCCATAGAGGCTGCCCGTCTTCTTGTTCTCGCGATACGCATTCGCCCCCGTGGCGCTGCCCGCGTCGAACGGCTTCTGCGTGTTGTTCAGCTGCGCCTCGAAACCTTGCTGCGTCGGCCAGCCCGACTCGGCCCATGCCGCGTGAACGAAAACGCCGGAGTTCGCGTGCGGCTTCGTCAGCACCTCCACCGACAACTCGAAATTCTCGAAATTCGCCGCGCCGTCCGCTCCTACATAATAGAGATGCGACCGCGGCCCGTCGGCGGCGATCATGCCGTCGACCACCTTGAACGACGACGCGCTCTCGTTGGCCTTCCAGCCGTTCAACGTTTTCCCGTCAAAGAGCGGCACCCATCCGTCGTCTGCCGCGAAGGCCGGCAGCGCGAGCGCCGCCAGCAGTGACAACACAACCGGCCACCGCGCCGGCAAACGAAGAGAGAAGTTCATGGGGTAAGTGCGTTCGAGAGCAGCGCCCGCCTGACGAGACGCCGAGCCAAAAGTTCTGGCTCAAGTCTCAGGTCTCCGGTCTCAGGTCTCCGAACCTCCCGCCCCCGCCAACTCCTGCCGCACCCGCGCCACGATTTCGAACGACCGCAGTCGCGCCGCGTGTTCGAAAATCGCCGCCGTGATCATCAACTCGTCCACGCGCGTCCTCGCGAGAAACGCTTCGATTCCGCGCCGCACCCGCTCCGGCGAACCCACCACCGATTCGCTAAACGCCTGCCCCACGCCCGCCAGCTCCGTGCGCGTCGCCACTTTTTCGATGTCGTCCACCGGCGGCGGCAGCAGACCCGGCGTCCCGCGCCGCAGATTCACGAAGCTCTGCTGCAACGATGTGAACAACCGCTGCGCCTCCGGCGTCGTCTCCGCCGCCACCACGCCGATGCACGCCATCGCATACGGCTCCGCCAACTCGCGCGACGGCCGGAACTCCCGGCGATACGCCGCCAGCGCCTCCAGCAACAGGTCAGGCGCGAAGTGCGACGCGAACGCGAACGGCAGCCCGAGCGCCGCCGCCACCCGCGCGCTGAACAAACTCGATCCGAGCAGCCACACCGGCACCTCGAGTCCCGCGCCCGGCACGGCTTGCACCGTCTGATCCGCCGCCACCGGCCGGAAATACGCCTGCAGTTCCACCACGTCCTGCGGAAACGTATCCGCGCTGTCCATACGGCCGCGCCGTAGCGCCCGCGCCGTCACCTGATCCGTGCCGGGCGCGCGACCCAGCCCGAGATCGATCCGCCCGGGAAACAACGACGCCAGCGTGCCGAACTGCTCCGCGATCACGAGCGGCGCGTGATTCGGCAGCATCACGCCGCCCGAGCCGACGCGGATCGTCGAGGTTCCCGCCGCCACGTGGCCGATGACCACCGCCGTCGCCGCGCTCGCGATGCCCGGCATGTTGTGATGCTCCGCCAGCCAGAATCGCCGGTAGCCGAGCCGCTCCGCATGCTGCGCGAGTTCGCGCGAACGTTGAAACGCATCCGCCGCCGTGCCGCCCTGCACGATCGGCGAAAGATCGAGAACCGAAAAAGGAACCATGCCCGCAATAAGCGCACGCCGCGCACTTTTTCAAAGCCGCGCCCGCCCTGGGGTTCGCCACCGGATTCGGCCCACCTCCCGGCCCTTGCCAACGATTTCCGCGATCCACTCCCCGCTCCCGCTGTCTGTCGCGCCATGAACCCTCCCAACACGACCCAAGGCCGCGCCGAGGCGCTGCAAAAGCTCCGCGAGCTGGTGAACGACATCAATTTCGCCATGCTCACCACCGTCGCACCCGACGGCTCCTTGCGCAGCCGCCCGATGGCCACCCTCCAGTTCGATTCGGAAACCGGCGTGCTCTGGTTCTTCACCGCGCTCGATTCGCCGAAAACCGACGAGATCGCCGAGGAACACCAGGTCGGTCTCTCCTATGCCTCCGTCGCGAAACAGGACTATGTCTCCATCTCCGGCCGTGCCCGCATCGTCCGCGATCGCGCGAAGATCGCCGAGTTGTGGACGCCGATGGCGAAAATCTGGTTTCCCACCGGCATCGACGATCCCCGACTCGCCCTGCTGCGCGTCGAGATCGAAGCCGCCGAATACTGGGATTCTCCTTCGGGCATGATGGTCGAACTCTACGGCCTCGCCAAACTCGCCCTCACCGGCAAACCGCCCAAAAACACCGGCGAAAACGTGAAGATCGACCTCCCGCTCCGCGAACGCCCCCGCTACTGAGCCGCGACATTAAGATGTCGCATATGCGACATCTTAATGT
>JAEYYL010000344.1 GCA_023430825.1 Verrucomicrobiota bacterium
AGTTTGCCGGTGCGATCGATCACCTCGGCGATGGCGAGATAGCCGCCGGGGTCGCGGGCGGTGAAGTTGGCGGTGTAGCGGCCGGGGGCGTCGCGGGAGGGTTCGGCGGGGAGGGTGGCTTGGGTGAAGGTGGATGGGGCGGCGGAGGGTGCGGGCTGAAGCACCGCACTACTTGATGCGATCCGGCGGACGGTGATGCGGCTGGTGGCGAGGTCGAGCGGACGGTGGTCGGCGTCGCGGGCGGTGACGCGCAGCTCGACGCCGGTGTTGCCGGAAGCGGGGACGACGCGGAGTTCGACGGGGGCGGGGACATCGGTGACGAGCCAGCGCGTCACCTGGCGCCAGAAGCGAGCGAGGTCGGCCTGTTCGGCGGCGCCGCTCATGCCCCAGCGCCAGAGATCGCCGAGGCCGAGGCAGACGACGCGGCCGGAGCCGAAGGGTTGGGCGACGAGGGCGGGGAAGGTTTCGCCGGTTTCGTCGGCGAAGGTCGCGAGGACGGTGGCGCCCGGTTTCACGCCACCGAGCGGATTGCCGATCTTGAACGGCGGCAGGCGGTCGAGACGTGCGCGTTCGTCTGTCTCCAGAGCGCGGATACGCGCCCAGGGCTGGAGCCACCCCTCGCGCGTGAGATTGAACGTGAGCCCGCCGCGCGGGGGATTGGCGGCGAGGCGGTCGAGGTAAACGGGCAGCGCGGGTGCGAGGGCGCTGTCGGCGTAGCGACCGTTTTCAAGGGTATCGACGCCGCCGAGCATCAGGAGGCCGCCGCCGCGATCGGCCACGAAGCGGCGCAGCAGCTGAAGCTGGTCGGGCGAAAAGAAGGCGGCTTCGACGTCGTCGAGGATGACGGCGTCGTAGGCGAAGAGTTCCTCGGCGGTGCGGGGGAAGCCGCCGCGCAGTTCGGCTTCGTCGCGGGTGTTGATACGCGTGAGGACGGGCTGGTCGTAGCGCGTGGTGTCGTCGGCGCCGCGAAAACCGCGGAAGAGCGGGTTGCTCGCCTCGCCGGCGCGGCCGCGGAACTCGAACTTCGGTTCGCGGAGCGCGAGACGGAGCAGGCCGACGAGTTGGAGCTGCGGGTCGTCGAGGAGCGCGCGGTTGAGGAACTTGAACTCCCAGTTAGGGCGGCCGCCGACGTAGAGAATGCGATAGGCAGGGCGGCCGCGGTCGAAGACGACGACGCGGCGGTTGTTGAGGAGCGTGGCTTCGGCGGTGCGGTTGGTTGCGGCGGCGTCGCGCGGGGCGATGTCGATCTCGTGGAATTGCACGCCGGTGCCGGTGGGGCGCCATTGGAACTCTGCGCTGGCGGTGTCGGTGTCGCGGGCGAGGCGGACGAGTTGCGGGGGCGCGGAGGAGGCGTCGTGTGTGGAAGGATTGGCCGCGGTGGAAAGAGGGCGGACGTTGACGGCGATTTCGTCGCCGCTGAAGCCGGTGCCGGCGAGGTCGACGCGCACGGTGACGGGCGCGTCGTCGAACGCGGTCTGGCGCGGGTCGGCGCGTTCGATGCGGAGATCGCGGAGACCCTCGGGTTGGCCAATGACGAGCGGATAGATCGGGGGCAGGCCGGCGGTGGTGGTGTCGGCGAGGCCGTGAGGGAGATCGGTGGCGTTGCCGTCGGTGAGGAGAATGACGCCAGCGAGCGGCTGGCCGGCGAAGCGTTCGCGCACCTGGGCTAGCGCGGTGCCGAGGTCGGTGCGAGGGCCGGTGAAATCGAGCGTGCCGAAATCGGCGACGCGGCGGAGCGACTGGTCGAACGCGTAGCGGCGAAGTTGAAAATTTTCGGCGAGGCGGTCGAGCCAGGCGCCGTCGGTGGTGAGGAGATTGCGCAGGGCGTCGCCGCGGGAGGCGGTCGCGCCGGCGTCGGCAACGGTCAGGCCCTCGCTGTTGTCGGCGAGAACGGCGAGGAGGTTGGCGCCGGGTTTCGCGCGCGGGGCGGTCCATTGCGGATCGACGAGGCAGAGCAGGAGCAGGCCGATGCCGGCGGTGCGCAACGCGAGGCCGACGGCGACGGCGCGGCGTTGGGGGGCGACGGGACGGAGGGCGAGCCAGGCGAGGGGGACGAGGATGACGGCGGCGAGGAGCGCGAGCCAGGCCCAGGTGGCGCCGGAGAAAGTGACGGCGGCGAGGGTCATGCGGGGCGTCGGGGAGCGTTGAAGGAGCGGCGTGGGCGGGGGGATCGATGGGCGAGGGGGGCGTTTGTCCCTGCGCTCACGCGCAGAGCCACGGGAATTCCCGGGATTGCGCGCGGAAGTGGGGAATTCATCCCTGCGCTCACGCGCCGAGCCACTCGTGGAATCCCTGCGCTCACGCGCAGAGCTACAACGGGGGAAGCGAAGCTAGTCGGTGCCGAGCGCTTCATAGTATTTGCGGACGGATTCGGCGTAGCGGTCGGGGACGGGGTCGCGATCGATGGGCTGGAGCGCGTCGGGCTGCTCGCGGCGCTGGAGTTCCTGGCGGAGCCAGGCGCGGGCGTCTTCGAGTGGGGCAACGATGCCCATCTCGACGAGGTCCCAACGTGGAGCTTCGCCTTTCTGCTGGTTGGCGCGGCGGAGTTCCTCGGCCTGGAAACGCGCGCTGGCGAGTTGCTGGCGCAGCTCGGGCGATTCCATCAATTCCTCGACGGTGCGGAGACGCTCGGCCCATTCGCCGAAGCCGGCGCCGGTGAGCGGACCGCGCGCGGCGTCGGCGTTGCCGCGGGCTTCGTTGAAATCGCGGGCGAATTGCTCAAGGCGGGCCATGTCGCTCTCCGCGCTGTCGGCATCGCCGGCGTTATCGCCCGGAGAACCGGTCGGGCGGTTGGCGGACGCGGGTTCCGGGGCGCGCGGGGTAGAGGCGTCGCTTGGCGCCGGCGTGTTGCCGGACTGGCCGGAGCGGGCGAGTGACGGAGGTGCGGACGCTTCTGTGGGCGAGGTGTTCGAATCGGAGGCGGGTGAATTTTGTTCGCCGGGCGTGGAGGCGGTGCCGGTTTCGTCGCGGCGGTCGCGCTGGAGTTCGCGGGTGAGGTCGTCGAGCTCGCGCTGGGCGAAACGGAGTTCGCTGGTTTCGTCGCCGAGGACGGAGCCGGCGGCGCGTTCGACGGCGCGTTGGAGTTGCTCGAACTCGCCGAGAACGGGCGCCTGGCGGTCGCGCACCGGCTCGACGAGACCGCGGCGGAGAAGCTCGGCGCCGGTGGCGAGTTCCTGTCCAACGCCGCTCTGGCCCTGCTGACGGAGCAGATCGTAGAGCTGGCGGTGGAGTCGTGGCTCGGTGCCCTCGCTGTCCTCGGTGATCTGGCGGAGTGTATCCAGTAAAGCATCACGGCGGCGGGCTTGCTCCTCGAGGGTTTGCGCGACGGCCTCGCGCTCGGCGGAGTCGTCGAGCTTTTGCGCGCCGCGGCTCAGGTCGTCGAGCTGGCGGGCGGATTCCTTCTGGTTTTCGGTGAGTTCGCGGGCCTGGCGGCGGGCTTCGCGCATTTGTTCGCCGAAGCGGCCGGCGGCTTCCTGGCGGAGGTCTTCGCCGGTGCGCTGGAGATTTTCCTGGGCGCGGGTGCCGGCGGCGAGCGCCTGGGAAACTTCGCCCTGCTGCAACTGCTCGGTGGCGCGGCGCATGTCGTCGCGGGTCTGCTCGAGCTGCTGGCGGGCATCCTGGGTTTGCTGGCCGGGCTGCATCCGATCGACGCGCTGGCGGGTTTCATCGAGGTCGGAGAGCATGCGGCGCTGTTCGTCTTCGAGGCGTTTGAGTTCGCGGCGGATGCGCTCGCGCTCGGCTTCGTCGTCGGCGGCGGCGAGGGCGGTCTGGAGTTGCTGGAGGCGATCGTTGAGGTCCTGCTGGCGGCGGGCGAGTTCGCGGAGGCGAGCGAGGACTTGCAGTTGTTCGCGTTCCTCGGGCGTGGGGGGCGGCTGGGCCTGAGTTTCGGTTTCGTAGCGGTCCTGTTCGTGGCGAAACTCGAGCTGGTCGAGCTGGTCCCGGCCGCGGGAGGAGCTGCCGCCCTGGCCGTTATTGGACGACTGGGAAACGCTCGTATCACGAGATTGCATACGCAGGAGCGCCTGATACGCGCCGCGCGCGGCGGACCAGGCGGCGTCGAGC
>JAEYYL010000357.1 GCA_023430825.1 Verrucomicrobiota bacterium
GGTTTGCCGAATTTGCGGGCGAAGGAGGTGTTGACGGCGAGAAACCGGCCCTCGGCGTCGTGACAATACGCCGGGTCGGCGCTGGTTTCCCAGGGCCCGAGCCAGTTTTCAGTCGGCGACAAGGCGACGCCCGCTGCGGAATCGCTCAGCACGGCTGACATGATCCAGCTGTATCGGTGCAAGCCGGATGAACTTGAGCGTGGTCATGCGACGGGAGGCGATTAGCCGCGCGTCGCCGGCGGAGTGTAGGGCGGGGTCTCCGACCCGGTTGGCTTCGAGCGTCGCGGACGGGTGGCGGGGTCGGGAGACCTTGGCCTACATCTGTAGCGAAAGTCGCGCGCAGCGGAAACCTCCCGCTGCTCACGCAGCGAGCCCCGAGCACACGCGTCACAGCAGGCCTTGCAGCATGGACGGCAGGCGATTGAGCGTGTTGGCGAGGGCGGCGCGCGCGAGCATGGTTTCGGGGCCGTCGGCTTCGTAGAGGATTTTCCAACCGTCGAGCAGGAGCCAGGAATCGTGCTCGATGTGGGCGACGGGTTCGAAGCCGCCGGTGATGCCGATGTGGCGGACGAGGTGATCGGCGACCTGCACGGCGGCGGCGAAGAGCTGGTGCTGCGGCGCGGCGGCGGGGGAGTTGTGATAGAGGACGGCCGTGACGATCTCCTCGGAGAGCTGGTGCCGGCTGAGGTAGTGCGCGCCGATCTGCGCATGATCCCAGCCGATGAGCTCGCGTTCGAGGCGGCAGAAATCGGCGGGCGTGCGCGCGGGCATCGTGATGAGTTTGCTCAACTCCTCGGGGAACGCGGTCGCCATCACGACCTTGCCGACGTTGTGCAGCAGGCCGACGAGGTAGTCGGTGTCGTCGTCGATCTGGAGGGAGGTCGAGGCGAGGATGTCGCGCGTGACGATCGCCGTGGCGATGCTGTGGCTCCAGAGATCCTTCCAAGGGAGGACGCCGTGGGAATTGCACTGCAGGCGCTCGAGTTCCTCGATCACGGGCGTCGCCATGGAGAGCTCGCGAATCTGGCGGAGGCCGAGGAAGAACACGGCTTCCTCGATGTTGTTGATGCGCGTGGAGAGTCCGAAATAGACGGAGTTCACCATGCGCAGCAGGCGCGCGGCGAGCGATGGGTCGCGCCGGATGATCTCGGCGATCTGCGAGTTCAGGCTGCCTTCGGAGTGAACGAGATCGCTCAGCGCGCGATTGATGCTCTGGAGCGAACCGAGTTTCGGGCACGCGTCGATGCGACGCCGGATCGCGTCGTCGGTGAAGGGCGAGGGCGTGGAGGAAGTGGCGGAGAGTGGTGTGTCGAGCAGCATACGGAGGGCGCGAGGGGGGCCGGGGCGTTTCCCGCAACGTTTGTCGCCCGGGTTCGATAATCGGACGGCGCCGGTGTCGCTTGAGCGTGAAACGATTCAAGAAGGCGGGGCGGGTGTCGAAAGAACGGATACACGTCTCGTGCCGTCGGACCTGCTTCAGCGTTTCCCTGCCGCGGTGGCTGCGTCGTCGATCGACGCGCGGCCGGGCGGAGCTGGGACGCGAGCGAAGGCGGCGGGGCTGGGCGGGCGTCGGCCCGCTTTTTTGCGCGAGGCCTTGATGGCGGGCTGAAGCCCGCCCTACTGTGCTGGCGCGCATGAATCCGGCGAAACTTCAGTCGTTGTTGCAGGCGGCGATCGCGCATCACCGCGCGGGGCGGTTGAACGAGGCGGAGAATCTTTACCGGCAGGCGCGCGTCGTCGCGCCGAAGCATTTCGACGTGGTGCATCTTTCGGGGCTGGTGGCCTATCAGCAGGGGCGCATGCCGGAGGCGGTCGACCTGCTGAGTCGCGCGCACGCGCTCAACCGCCGGGAGCCGGCGTGCCAGATGCGGCTCGGGCTGGCGTTGCTGGCGGCGGGTCGGCCGGCGGAGGGCGAGGCGCATTTGCGCGAGGTCGTGAAACAGAATCCTGGATACAACGAAGGCTGGGACAATCTCGCCTATTGCCTGAAGGCGCAGGACAAGCTGGTCGAAGCGCTGGCGTGCCACGAGAAGGCGGTCGCGCTCAAACCGAAGCACGCGATCGGATGGTATAACTACGGCACGACGCTCAGCCTGCTGGGCCGTTACGGGGATGCGCTGCGGTGCCATGACCGTGCGCTCGCGGCGGAGCCGGGGTATGCGATGGCGCGTTTTGGCCGGGCGCAGGCGCTGCACCAGGCGGACCGGATTCCGGAGGCGGTCGAGGATTACCGGAAGTATCTGGCGCTGGAGCCGCGCAATCACGAGGCGCGCAGTTATCTGTTGTTTGCGCTGCATTGTCTGGACGGCGTCAGCCGCGAGGAATTGTTTGCGGAGCATGTGGCGTTCGATCGCGCGCTCGGCGTGCAACCGGTGGCGGCGGCGAAGCTGCCGAATCGGCCGGAGCCGGAGCGGCGGCTGCGCGTGGCGGTGTTGTCGCCGGATCTGCGCGTGCACTCGTGCGCGTATTTCCTCGAACCGTTGCTGCGGCATCTCGATCGCGAGCGGTTCGAGCTGTATTTGTATCACGATCATTTTCGCGAGGACGCGATGACGGAGCGGTTGCGGCCGCTCGCGGTGGTGTGGCGCAACTTTGTGGGTCAGCCGCCGCAGACGGTGGAGAAAACGATTCGGGCGGACGCGCCGGATATCCTGATCGATCTGGCGGGACACACGGGGATGACGAACCGGCTGCCGCTGTTCGCGAGCCGGCTGGCGCCGGTGCAGATCACGTATCTGGGTTATCCGAATACGACGGGGCTGGCGGCGATGGATTATCGTTTCACGGATTCGCGGGCTGATCCGGAGGGCGATGCGGACCGTTTCGCGACGGAAAAACTCGTGCGGTTCGCGCCGACGGCGTGGGCGTATGCGCCGCCGCCGGAGGCGCCGGCGGGCGAGGCGGTGTCGCGCGAGGCGGGCGACGCGGTGACCTTCGGGTGTTTCAACACGTTGTCGAAAATTACCGACGGCATGCTGCAAACGTGGGCGCGCGTGCTCGCGGCAGTGCCGGGTTCACGGCTATTATTGAAAGGCGCGGGGCTGGACGAAGCCGCGGTGCGGGAGCGGTATGTCGCGCGTTTCGCGAGGCTGGGCTTGCCGGTCGAGCGCGTGGAGTTGCTGGGACGCACGATCGATACGGCGTCGCATCTGGCGGTTTATCGGCGGGTCGACGTGGCGTTGGACACGTTTCCGTATCATGGCACGACGACGACGTGCGAGGCGTTGTGGATGGGCGTGCCGGTGGTGGCGCTCGCGGGCGATCGGCACATGTCGCGGGTCGGTGTGAGCCTGCTGCACGCGGCGGGTCACCCCGAATGGATCGCGGAGGACGCCGACGCGTATGTGCGAATCGCGGCGGAGCTGGCGGGCGATCGCGAGCGGCTGGCGACGCTGCGCGTGGGCTTGCGCGAGGAATTGCAGCGTGGGCCGCTGCTCGATCACGCGGGGCAATCGGCGCGTTTCGGTGCGGCGTTGCGCGCCTGCTGGGTGGAGTGGTGCGAGGGGAGAAACGCGGAAGGGCTGAAGGGCGGAAAGGCTGAGAGCTGAGGGAGGGACAAGCTCCGCGCGGCCGTTCGGCGGTCGGACGGTTGAGAGTCCATGGTCGACGGTGACCGAAACTCAGGTTTCAGGTCTCGAGTTTCAGTGCTCTGCGCTCTCTGCGATCTCGGTGTGAAAAGGATCGAAGGATCGGATTTCGGATTTAGCCCGGATACGTCACACTCGAATCAACCAAGTCATGGTTCACAGAGGACACTGAGCTGTGACACAGAGGCAGCAGGAGGCCACAAGGTGTTGGATGCGTTTGTTGCGAAAACGAGGCGGATTGGAAGG
>JAEYYL010000416.1 GCA_023430825.1 Verrucomicrobiota bacterium
CTGACCCGCCCGCTGCGCGTTTTTCACCGCCGCCCCCGGATCGCGCCGCAATCCCGTCAAGCCGCGCACCGCCTCGACAAACAACCCGTCCTCTTGTCCGGAAAAACGCACGTGCCGGTCATGCAGCGCGCCGCGCAACGGCACATCGAAACGCAATCCGAGCCCGCGAATGAAATTCTGTCGCTCGTCGCCGTCGTGCACGATCGTGTGCAACACGCGCACCGCCTCGCCACCCGCATAGAAATAGAGCCTCACCACAAACGGCAGCCAGGCTCGGTGGGGCGGGTCTGAGACGCGCCCTACTCCTGCCACCTCCGCCGGCGCGTGCTTGCCCTCGATCTTTACCACCGCGCGCACCGGCCCGTTCTGCTCGAGCGTCACGCGCCCGATTTCGCCGGCAAACGTCTCCGGCTGCGCGCCCAGCTCCGGCGAATCCTGGCGCAGCACCACCAGCCGCCCGCCCCGCAAAATCTCGCGCCCGTCGCGCACGATCGAGGGCACCAGCTCGCGCCCGCGTTTCGCCACGCGCACGCGCATCGCGCCCGTGTCGATCTCGATCGCGTCCGCCGTCTCGTTCGCCGTCAACGGCTGCGCCGGCGCCGCCGGCGCGCCCGCTTCCAGTTCGAATTCCCCGGTCGCCGCCGCGTTCGCCGGCAGCGCGTGCGCCGTCCACTTCAGCGAGCCGTCCGGCCACGTCGCCAGCGGCCAGCTCTGCACCGGCAGCGCCTCGCCCGCCGCGCTGCGCAACGCAAACGTCGCGCCCGCGGGCTGACTCCCGCGCGCCCACGGCACGCCCCACGTCGCACCCGCGTGCACCTTCGGCGCCGCGCCGTCGAGCCAGCGCAGCTCCGCCACGCCGGGTTTA
This sequence comes from Verrucomicrobiota bacterium, assembly GCA_023430825.1. Taxonomy (GTDB): domain Bacteria; phylum Verrucomicrobiota; class Verrucomicrobiia; order Opitutales; family Opitutaceae; genus Opitutus. Next base: position 866 of record JAEYYL010000416.1, read on the forward strand.
GCCGGACGTCTTGCCGGTGTGGATACGGCCCCCGCCGACGCTCCCTGCGCACGCAACGACGTGGCGAGCTGCGCCGCCGCGGCGGCCAAGGCGGTTCTCTGCACAAACTGGCGGCGGGTGATCGGATTCATGGGAAAAAGGGGTGGTGCGGTGCTTCAGCCCGCACGATTCGCTTTCGCAACGCGGGCTGAAGCCCCGCGCCGCGCGGCCTGGGACTCACGCCAGATGAAACACTTCGCGCAGCTCCTGCGCCACCGGGCTGTTGTCCGGATTGCTCGGCATCACATCGGCCATGTGCTGCCACCAGCGCCGGCACTCCGGCGTCTGCGCGATCGCCGCCCACCGCGCCTCGTCCTCGATCTCCACATAACCGAACAACTGCCGCGTCTCCGCGTGCAGGAAGATCGAGTAGTTGTGCGCGCCGTGCGCCTTCAACACGTCCTCGAGTTCCTTCCAGATCGGCCGGTGACGCCGCTCGTATTCCTCTTCGCAACCGGCGTTGACCGACATGACAAATGCTTTGCGGATCATAAGGGGAAGGGGAACCAAAGTGAGCGTGTGAGACAACCACGGGAGCGCGAACGGCACGAGCGAGGACAGTCAGAAAAAAGCTCCAAGCACCAAGCTCCAACCTCCAGTGAAACACCACGCCTCCAACCTCCAATCCCGACCCTACCACCGGTGGGAGCTTGGTGTTTGGAGGTTCACTGGAGCTTGGAGGTTGGAGCTTGGAGCTTTTGCCGCAGGCAACAATTCGGACGCTCCGATTTTTCGTTGAACTCGCCCGCTCGCGGCGAATCCTAACGGCCTCCCGATGGCCGCTCCCACCCTGCGCACCCTGGCCCGCACGCTCGGTCTCTCGCGGACGACCGTGTCCGACGCCCTGCGTGGTTCGCCCCGCGTGAATCCGCAGACCGTCGCGCGCGTGCGCGAGGCCGCCCAGGCCGCCGGCTACGAGCGCAACCCGCTGACGGGTGCCGTCATGTCGCTCCTGCGCCGTTCGCGCGGCCAGCAGTTTCGCGGCGTGCTCGCCGCCATCGAAATGGTCGAGCCCGGGCGTTCCGTGCACGCCGTGCGTTACAACGAGAGCCTCCTCGCCGGCGTGTCCGAGCGCGCCAACGAGCTCGGCTTCAAGGTCGAGCGTTTCGAAATCGGCCCGCAGGGTGTGCGTCTCAACCGTCTGGATACGATCCTGCACACCCGCGGCATCCAGGGCCTCGTCGTGCTCCCCGCGTCGGGATTTCCCGATCTGTCGTCGCTGAGCTGGGCGCGCTACACCGCCGTTTACGCTGACTACTTCATCGACCACCCCGCGCTGCACTGCGTCTGCTCCGACCACTATCGCTCGATGATCGGCTTGCTGCAGGAGTTGCACGATCGGGGCTATCGCCGGCCCGGCCTGTTCATGGAGATCAACCACGACGAACGATTGCACTTCCGCTGGGAGGGCGCGTTCCTCGCATTGCAAAAGTATCTTCCGAAAATCACCGCCGTCCCCGCGCTCCGGCTGAAATCCGTCACCCGCGGCGACTTCGAAACCTGGTTCAAGAAATACGATCCCGACGTGGTGCTCGGCCACGTGCCCGAAGTGATCGCCTGGATGAAGGCCTGCGGCGCGAAAATCCCGAAGACCCACGCCTTCGTCTGCCTCAACACCCTGCGCACCGACAACGACTGCGCCGCGCTCGACCTGCGTCCCTCGCTCCTCGGCGCCCGCGCCACGGAGCTCGTGATCGGCCAGCTCCTCCACAACGAATTCGGCATCCCCGAGCAGCCCTCGCTCACCACGATCCCGGCCATCCTGCGCGAGGGCCCCACCCTCAGCGCCCGGCCCGCGAAATAGCGTCCCCACCGGCGCGGCTTGAAGGGAGCCTGCTTGCAGGCGATTGCTCTCTGCGGTGGCTCGCTGCGTGAGCAGCGGGCTTGCGCGCCATCGCCTGCAAGCAGGCTCCTGCCCCCCGAATCCGACCGTCCCGCCTACTTCAAAAATTTCCCCAGTTCCGTCCCGCCCTCCTCCCGCACCGCCTCCGCCACGATCGCCGCATTCAATTCCGCGCCCGCCCGGCTCGTGTGCGTATGCGCATCGGCAAACAGCGCTTCCACCTTCGCCTCGCCAAGCGCTTCATAACGCGTCGCGATCCGCTCGTTCAAATCGACGAACGCCACGCCTTCCTCCTTCGCGACCTGCCGCGCCCACCCCGCGTAACTGTCCTTCGACCGCGCGACCTTCCCGTCCTGCCAGGTTTTCCGCGGCACCGGCGAACACACGATCGGCGCGATCCCGCGCGCCTTCGCGTCGCGCACATATTTGCGCAGATACCAGCCGTAGCTGTGCACGTCCTCGCGCTGGCCCGTCAGCAGATTATCGATCGTTTCCACCTCGTCGCCCACGCCCTTGATGGTGCCCCGCGCGCGCGAGTCGTCGTTCAACGGACCGCTGTCGTTGTGCCCGAATTGCAGCAGCAGAAAATCGCCCGCCTTCGCGAGCCCCAGCACGCGCTCCCAATGTCCCTGGGTCAAAAACGTCCGGCTGCTCAACCCGCCTACCGCCCGGTTCACCACCTCGATCCGCTCCGGGTCGAAATGCGCCGCAATCGCATCGCCCCAGCCCCACTGTCCGCCTTCGCCGTCACCCCGCCCGTTGCGCACCGTCGAATCGCCAATCAGCCAGAGCGTGGGTCGATCCGCATTCACCGGCTCGGGCAGATTCAGCCAGCCGATCCGGTCCGTCTCCACCGCCGCGCCTTTCGCGGAAAGCAGTTTCTCCCACGGCCCGCCGCGCAATCCCTTCAATCCCGCCACCACCGCCGCCGCATTCCCCTCCGCGCCCGCCGGATTCGTGTGCGTATGATCCTGCGGAAAAAACTCGGCCACCTTCGCCTCTCCCAGCGCCTGATAACGATCCGCCACGATCCGCGTCAAATCGACGAACGCCACGCCTGCCGCCTCCGCCACCGCCCGCGACCACGCCCGATATTCCCCCGGCCCGCGCTCCACATTCCCGTCGCGCCACATATTCCGCACCGTCGGCGACAGCACGATCGGCGTCGCGCCCTTGGCCTGCGTATCCGCGATCATCTTACGCAGATACCAGCCGAACGTATGAACGCTTTCGCGCCGCTGCGTGAGCACATTGTCGATCTCCTGCGTCTCCTCGCCGATCCCCGGCAACGAGCCGCGCGCGCGCAACGGCCGCGTCGAACCCGGCGGCTCCTCGTTGATCGCGCCCCCGTCGTTGTGCCCAAACTGGATCAGCACGAAATCCCCCGCTTTCACGTCCGCGAGCAACGTATCCCATAATCCTTCCGTGATGAACGTCCGACTGCTGCGCCCGCCGCGCGCGCGATTTTCCACCGCGATCTTCGCTGGATCGAAATAGTCCGCGAACGCCACGCCCCAGCCCTGCTGCGTTTCGCCGTTCCCTTTCGCCGCCGTCGAGTCGCCCGCGATGAACACCGTTGGCCTCGTCACGCGCTCATTCGAACCGGCGCTCACGTCCGACGCATCCAGCAGACACGGCAACGCGAGCGCTGCCGCCGAAATCCCGATCCACCGCTTCGCCAAGGCATTTCTTTTCATGCTTCGTTCCTCGCATTTACTTCGCCACCGCCAATTCCCCGTCCAGCACGACCACGCGGCCCTTCGGCGCCGCCTCGACGTCAAAGGTGCGCTCACCATACCGCACCGTCGCCGCCGTGCCGCGCAGACTGCGCACCTTCGCCCGCTCCAGCACGCCATCGCGCCAGCGCAGGTCGACCTCGAAGCCGCCCCGCGCGCGCAGCCCGCGCACTTCGCCCTCGAACCACGTCGGCGGCAGCGCCGGCAGCAGCTCGAGCTCCGCCCGTTCGCCCTCCGCCCCGCTCGCGCGACTCTGCAACAGCAGCTCCGCGATCGCCGCCGCCCCGCCGAAATTCCCGTCGATCTGAAACGGCGGATGCGCGTCGAATAAATTTGGATACGTCCCGCCGCCCGTCGTCGCGATGCCCTCCCGCGCGCCCGCCGGTTTGAGCAACGAGCGCAGGACCTCCGCCGCCCGCTCCCCGTCACCCAGCCGCGCCCAGAGCGCGAGCTTGTGCGCCAGCGCCCAGCCCGTGCCGCCGTCCCCGCGCGCCTCGAGCGTCTTCCGCGCCGCCTCTGCCAGCGCCGGCGTATCCGCCCGGGTGATTTCGTCGCCGGGAAACAGGCCCCACAGATGCGAGATGTGCCGATGCTGCGGATCGGCCTCCGGATACTCCTCCAGCCACTCCATCACCCGCCCGTCGCCCGCGATCCGCGTCGGCGGCAACCGCGCGCCTTTCTCCGCCAGTTCACGCTGCAGCTCCGCATCCACGCCAAGGATACGCGCCGCCGCGCGCGTCGCGTTGAACAGATGCCGCACGATCTGGTTGTCGAACGTCGGCCCGAGACATACGTGCGCCTTCGTGCCGTCCGGCAGCACGAACGCATTTTCCGGCGAGTTCGCCGGCGCTGTCACCAGCCAGCGGTTCGACGGCTCCTCGATCAGCAGATCCAGGTAAAACTGCGCCGAGCCTTTCATGACCGGATACGCCCGCTCCAGAAACGTGCGATCGCCGGTGAAAAGATACCGATCCCACAAATGCTGACACAGCCAAGCCGAGCCCGTCGTCGTCGCGCCCCAGTTCGCCCCTTCGCCCGGCGACGTGAAGCCCCACGGATTCGCCAGCACATGCGCGACCCAGCCGCGCGCGCCGTAGTATTTCTGCGCCGTGCGCGTGCCCGGCTCCTGCAGCGATTCGATCAACGCGAACAGCGGCTCGTGCAGTTCGGAGAGATTACCCACCTCCGCCGGCCAGAAATTCATCTGCACGTTGATGTTCAAATGCCAGTCGCCGTTCCACGGTGTCTGCACGCCATCCGCCCAGATGCCCTGCAGATTCGGCGGAAACCCGTCCGGTCGCGTCGACGCGATCAACAGGTAGCGCCCAAAATCGAAATACAACTGCGCGAGCCCCGGATCTTCCGAACCTTCCGCCTGAAACTGCAGCCGCTCCGCCGTCGGCGCCGCGCGCGCCGCATCCGCCGAGCCCTCGAGCCGCAAACTCACCCGGTCGAACAGCGACCGATGATGCGCCACATGCGCCGCACGCAACGCCGCGAACGATTGCTTTTCCGCGCCCGCCAGATCCGCCAGCGCCGCCGCGGCCGCATCGGCGACCTTCCGTCCCGCGAAACTCTCGATGTCGGTCGCCCCGGCAAACAGCACCAGCACTTCATCCGCGCCACTCACACGGATCGTCCCCTCGCTCGCACTCACCTCGCCACCGCGATTCAACACGCGCACCGCCGCCGCGAAGCCGACGTTCTCGCCACCTTTGCCATCCGCCAACCGCCCCTGCATCAACAAGCCATTCCCGCCCACCGCCGTCGTCACCGCCCGCTCGGGCCGGTCCAGGCGCAGCGTGAACGAAATCGCGCCCCCCGCGCTCGCCGTGAGCCGCATCACGCCGACCTCATCCGGCGCGCTCACGAATGTCTCCCGCTCGAACCGCACGCCCCCGCGTTCATAGCTCGTGCGCGTCACCGCCTCCCCGATCTCCAGCTCCCGCACGTAATTCAAAGTGTGGCTCGCTGCGGGAGCAGCGGGATCGGCGGGAGCAGCCGGCGCAAACGTCAACCGCGCGTCACCAAGAACCTGATACGAACCATACGGCTCGTTCGCCCCATTGCCCCGGCCCGAGCCCGCGCCGGCGCAGGTGAAATTTTCCGCCACGAGTTTCTCCGCTTCCGCGTTTTTTCCCTCGAGCAGCAATCGCCGGATCTCCGGCAGCGCGGCCGCCGCGTCCGGCCGGTCGGCGTCCTGCACCGAACCCGACCACATGCCCGACTCGTTCAACACGATCCGCTCCTCGTCGACGCCGCCAAACACCATCGCCCCGAGCCGCCCGTTGCCGAGCGGACTCGCCGCCGTGAAATGCTCCGCCGCCGCCTCGAACCGCACCACGCGCTCCGGCCCCGGCCGCGCCGTGCGCAACCGGTCGACCAGCGCGCGCGGCACCGCCATCATCGTGCCGTGACGCGCCCCGCGCGGCAGCGAAATCTCCGCCGTCACGTCCTCCCACGTTTTCAAATCCCGCGAGCGCAGCGCGCCGAAGTGCTTTTCCCGATACACGTCGTAATAAACGAGCGTGTCGCCCGCCGGCGTCACGATCGCCGTCGGTCCCTCCACCCAGTCGCGCGTGAACGGCGCCCCGAATTCCTCCCACGGCCCTTCCACGTCGTCCGCCGTCGCGAGCCGCAGGTGCTTCTTCGGCGGATGCCGCGTCTCGTCCTTGATGATCAGCCCAAACTTCCCGCCCTCATCCCGCGTCGGCAGAAACGTCGCATCGATCACGCTGAAGCCCGGCTCGACGAACACCCGCGTCGGCGTAAACGCCGTCCAGTCCTTCGTCGTCGTGGAATACATGCGGTGGTTCAAACCGTCCTCCGACGCGCCCGCGGTCTCGGTGAACTTCCCCGGCACCGTCGACGCCCAGAAAATCAGGAACTGCTCGCGCTTCGCATCCCACACCGCTTCCGGCGCCCATGAATTCCGCACCTCGGGCTCGTGCGCCATCACCGGAATCGCCTTCTGCTCGGACCATGCGAGGAAATCTTTCGTCGACGCGTAGCCGATGTGGTTGTCCCACCAGCCCGAGGTCCACACGAGGTGATACGTGCCGTCCGGCCCGCGGGTCATATGCGGATCGCGCATCAACTTGTCCTTGCCGATCTGCGGTCGGAGGAAACTCGCGCCGCCGTCGAGCGCCGTCCAACGGTAGCCGTCCTCGCTCCACGCGAGGTGCAGCCCGTCCTCGCCGTTGCCCGTGAAATAAGTGAAGAGATAGGCAGTCTCTTCGGCCGCGCGCAGTGCCGCACCCAAAACGCAGACAGCGCCCAACCAGCGAAGCAGAAGAAAGAATTTCATAATGGTGTAGCCCGACCTCCAGGCGGGCCGCTTTTGACTGCGATGCGCGTGAGGCCCGCCCGGAGGTCGGGCCCCTGCCGCATGAAAACAAAACCGTCAGCTCATCCCGCCGCCATCCGCAACACCGCCCAGAATGCCGTGAGAATTCCGCCCGACACCGCCAGACACGCCACGAAGCCGATCGCGTCGACCTTGTCCCACTTCGCGAACTCCCAATTCGAGCCCGCGCCGAGCAGCTTCGTGTGGTCGAACCGCTGCGGATTCCGCCGCGTCTCTTCCATCGCCGCGACCTCCAGCTCCGGCGTGGCGCCGACCGGCGTTTTCATTTTCCCGAAAAACAAATCCGTGCGCCCGCGCTCCGGCGTCCGCGTGAACAGGCTCACCAGGATTAACACGGCGAACGGAAACAACCCGTCGTAGATGAACCGCGCCGCGTTGCGCCCGCTCGGGCTGAACTCCGCCACCGGCACGCCCACGCGGTCCAGCACCCACAGCTCGACGTGGAAACGCTTCACGCCCACCAGCGCACTCGACAGATCCGACGGATCCTCGCGGACAACACTCTGGAAAAACACCGGCGCGCTGCGCCCTTCCCACTCTGCCTGCTGCGTCAGCGCCGGGCTCCGCGTGATCGCATCGATGTTCGGCGCGATCAACGACGGCACCAGGATGTTGAGCACCGACGACACGATCACCGCCGCCCACACCGCCGTCGCCGTCAGCCGCCGCCAGAAATAAATCAGCATCACCGCCGCGCCGAACGGCACGTTCACCGTCAGCAGCAGCTGCACGACTTCGTAAACGTCGTCCATGTTCGCCGCCGCATAAACGCCCGCCGCGAGAATCACAACGATCGCCCAACGCCCCGCGAGCACCGTCCCGCGCTCGGTCGTTTGTGGAATCAGATAGTTGTAAACGTTCCGCACGAAGAGCGCCGACACCGCCATCGTTTGCGCGGCCACCGTCGACATGTTCGCCGCGAGCAGGCCCGCCATCATCAACCCGAGAAAGCCCGGCTGCAGCAGCGTCAGCGCCATCGTGCCCCACGCCGAATCCGGATCGGACAACGCATCCGCGCCCTGATAAAGCGCCGCCGCGATCAACCCGCAGAACGCCCACAGGATGATCATCACGCGCTTCGCATACGTGCCCGACACCGCACCGAAGCGCGCCGCGAACTCGTTCTTCGCCGATCCGGCCACCGCCATGTTGCCGATGATCCCGTGGATCTGGACGATCGAAATCAGAAAAATCCCCGCCAGCTCCCAGCCGCCGATGCCGCTGCCGCCCGCCCCCAGCAGCTCGAACATATCCGACGGCACGCGTGCCGAGAGCTGATCCCACCCGCCGATCGCCGAGAGCCCGAACGGAATCAGGATAAACGAAAAGATCACGATCAGCACCCCCTGGAACGCCTCGTTCACCGCCGCCGCCGCCAGCCCGCCCATCACGATGTAGCCGCCGACGATCAGCGAATAGACGAGGTAGTAGGTCCATTTTCCCGTCGGGCTGTGAATCCACGAGACGTAGCTGCGCAGTTCCCCGCGCTTGTCCTGCTCGCGCAACACCTCGAGCCGCGCCGCCTCCACCGCCGCGAGCGGCGCCGTGAGCTGCTGCGCCTCGAGCCGCTTGAGTTCCTGATAACCCTCGACCGACGCGCGATCCTCGGCCGACCAGCGCGCCTCGGGTTTCACCAGCAGCGACGCGGTGACCTTGTAGCCGACGAGATTGCCGAAGCCGATGATGACGACGACTGTCGCCACGATCTGAAACACCGCATAGAACCGCGCGAGCGCCCGACTGCCGAACCGATCCTCGAACAGATCGGCGACCGTCACGAGTCGCACGCGGCGAAACCACGGATTCATGAACCAGTAATACGGGTTCATGAACAGCGTCTGCAGCGAGAGCCACACGCCCGACACGCCTTTTTGATAAACGAGGCTCGACGTGCTGACCGCGCCGTTCGCGTCGGTGGCGTTACCGAAGTTCAGGAAGAACTGGTAAGCCTTGCCGAGCTTGCGGCCGGCGAGGAAGAAACCCTCCTCGCTGTGCGCCGCACCCGCCGCGCGGCGCCCGATGTAGATCACGATCGCGAGATACGCGAAAATAATGGCGAGATCGAGAAGGTGCAGGCTGCCGAGACGCATGGGAGAAAGGGATGAACTACAGCGCGGGGTTCACGAGGAAGGGTCCGCGGAGAAAAAGGGGCAAGCGCGACGATGCAGCGAACCGCCCGCGGTTCAATGCCCACCGCCCGCACCCACCTTCGGACAGTTCGCGATGCGAAAACGCGGAGAGCGGGGGAACTCCGCCGGTGGAACCCGACGTCCCCTCGGGTTGGTTCGGAGAACCCTCGCGCACGTGCGGCTCGGCGCCGCGTTCCTTCAAACCACCCCCCCGACAGGGACGTCAGGCTCCACCTCAACCGCCGCCCGCCATCTCCCGCGCGATCGCCAGATTCCGCCGCACCGCCTCGTCCTGCGGCTGCGAGCGCAACACGACTTCATAATGCTCGATCGCCTCGCGCGGCCGGCCGGTCACAAGCAGACAATTCGCCAGATTCGCCCGCGCCGTCGCCTGCGACGGATCCAGCGTGAGCGCTTCGCCATACGCGGTCATCGCGCGCGCAAAATCCCGCTGCTTCGCGCGGCGGTTGCCGAGTTCGACGAACGCCGCGGTGAGCACCGCGCGCAACGGCGCCGCCCCATTCTCCGGCAGCCGCACGTCGCGGAGCTGGCTTTCCGCCGCGTCGAGCCGGTCGAGTTTCACGAGGGCTTCGCCCAAACTCGCCTGCGCCTCCGGGTAATCCGGTTGCGCCGCCAGCGCCGCTTCGAACTGCGCCGCGGCGTCCGTCGCCCGCTGTTGCTCGAGCAACAGCACACCGAGCCCATAGCGCGCAAACGCATGCTCCGGCCGCAACGCGATCGCCGCGCGAAATTCCGCGATCGCCTCCTCCGGGCGCCCCGCCGCAGCGAGCGCGAGCCCGAGGTTGTGGCGCGCGCGCGCGTTCTCCGGCCGTTTCGTCGCAGTGTCCTGCCATAACGCGAGTTCGCTGCGATACACGCCGTTGCGCGCAAACGTCGTCGCGCCGAGCCCGAGAGCGGCCGCGATCAGCAAACCGCCCGCCAGCGCCGGCGCGTTCGCGCGGCGCGCCAGCCACGTCGCCGCCATGCCGGCAGCCACCACGGGCGCCAGCAGCGCGAGATACATGCGGTGCTCGGCGACCGTTTGCGTCGCGACCGGCACCACGCTCGAACTCGGCGCGAGCAGCAGGAAAAACCCCGCGCCCAGCAACCCCGCCACGCGATTTCGCCACAGCGCCCAGGTCGCGCCCGCCGCGAGCGCCGCCAGCAACAGCGCTTGCGGCCACACCGCGCCCAATCCCGGCACCACCGCGACGCCGTAATCGAACACCTGCCCCGCCGGCCAAACGACGAGCCAAAGATAGCGCACGATCGCGCCGCATTGCGTGAGCAGATACGTCCACGCGTCGATCTCCGCCGCAAATCCCGCGGACCCACCGCGACCGCGATTCGCCAGCACGAGCGCGGCGAGCGGAATCCACGTCGCGAACAGTGCCGCATGCAGCCACCCGCGCGCGCGCCACGCCGCACGCAACGATCCCGAGAGAAACGCGCGGTCGGCCAGCAGGATAACCAGCGGCGCGGTCACGAGCGTTTCCTTCGTGCCGACGCCCAGCAAACACGCCACCACGCTCACTGCCGCCCAGCGATGTCGCAAAGACGGCTTCCGGTAGGGCAGGTCTCCGACCTGCCCTTCGACGCCCCGCGAGGGCGGGTCGGAGACCCGCCCTACCTCCGCTTCGCCCGCTGCGCGGATAAACCCATAAAGCGCGAGCAGGTAGAACAACCCCGCGAGCGACTCGGCCCGCTGCGCCACAGACGTGACCGCCGCGGTTTGCAGCGGATGCAGCGCCCAGAGCAGCGCCAGGGCGGCCGCGCCCCACGTTTCAGCGCGTTCCAACGCGAAGCCGGGGCGCTCGCGCCGCAGCGCGAACGCACGTCGCAGGATTCCGAATACGAGCAACGCCGCGCACGCGTGCAACGCCACATTGGTCGCGTGGTAACCGCGCACGTCGAGACCGTGCAGCGCGTGATTGAGCGCGAACGACAGGTTCAACACCGGCCGGCCGCTGACGGTTTCGCCGCCCGTCGCCGGCGGCGTGAGCCAGCCGG
>JAEYYL010000431.1 GCA_023430825.1 Verrucomicrobiota bacterium
GAAGTGAGCAGGGAAAACTCACAGCACGGCGAGGCCGATGAGGCCGAGCACGATGATGGCGCCGAGGAGGAGGAGGATGCGGGTTTCCAGGCGGGTGATGGGGAGGGGCATGGGGGAAGGCTGAAACCTGAGACCTGAAACCTGAAACCTGAGACCTGAGACCTGAGACTTGAGACCTGAAACTTGAGACCTGAGACCTGAGACCTGAAGAAACGGGGGCTAGAGGCCGAGGGGTTTTAGGCGGTCGAAGACTTCGGCGAGGAGGGGTTCGGCGGCGAGGGAGGACCACGGCTGGTTGCTGGAGATGCGGACGAAGAGCTGATCGCCGTCGTGGGTGAAGCCGTAGCGGAGTGCGGTGGAGAGGAGTTGGAGCGCGGAGTAGGGGTTTTGGTGAAGGATGGGGCGGCCGTCGTAGAGGTGCCAGAACCAGACGTGTTGGGGGATTTCGCCATTGCGGAAAAAGCGGGCCTCGGCTTCGGCGAGAGTGCGGGTGGGGAGCGAGAGCGTTTCGCGGAGATGGGGCGTGGGTGCGCTGATCCAGCCGCTGCCGGGCCAGCACGCGTCGGGCGTGTGGGAAGCCACGAGACTGACGGGGGCCTGGCCGGCGGGCCAGTAGGCGAGGTAGATGGTGAGTTGTTCGACGCCGGCCGCGGTGCGGCGCAGGTAGGTGCGCTGGGCGAGGTGATGGGTGCGAAGCGTTTCGGTGAACTGGTAAATGCTCTGCGAGGTGTCGACGTGCCAGCCGGGGGCTTCGGCCGGGAGAATCGTGGCGAGGTCCGGCGCGGGCAGGTTTTGGCGGGGCGACGGGCGGGTGTTGGCGAAGAAAAACACGACGAGCGCGCCGGCGAGGGTCAGGCTGGCGGCGAGCGGGAGGTGGGCGCGGAGGCGCGCCGGATTTGGGTTCTGGGATTTGGGTTCTGGGTTTTGAGTTTTGGGTTTTGGGCTTTGAGTTTTGAGGGGGCGTTCGAGGAGGAGGGCGAGGCCGCCGAGGAAGGCGGCGGTGACGCCGAGGACGGCGAAGCCGGTGGCGTCGTGCCAGGTGCCGGAGATGTCGATGTTGCGATTGGCGAGGAGCGTGAGGGTGAGCGAGCGGACGAAGTTCATCGCGATCGCGACGGGTGCGGCGAGGGCGATCAGCAGCCCGCGCGCCCAGGTGCGGCGGACGAGGGTGGCGGAGAAAAAGAAACCGGCGAAAACACAGGAGATGAGGCTGCGAACGCCGCTACACGCGTCTTCGACGCCGACGGTGGTGGTGGCCAGTTCGATGATATTGCCGTGGCGCTCGGCGGCGATACCGAGGAGGTGAAGCGATTGAAGGACGGCTTCGGTCACCATCATCTGCAGACCCATGGTGAGGCGGGTGTAGCTGCCGGGAGGGATGGGGGTGCTGAGCAACCAGAGGCCGAGGGCGACGCACGCGGACCAGTTGAAGGGGATGAGTCGGACGGTTTGGCGGGAGAACGTGATGAGCGCGGCGCCGGCCAGGAGGACGAAGGCGAGGGCGAACGTGCAGGCGACGACCGCATGCGACCAACCGACGGCAGCGGCGTAGAGGCCGCTGGCGCAAAGGGAGAGCAGACCGAGGACGAGCAGCGAGCCGGCGACGCCGTGGGTGAGGAGTGAAGACGGCAGGTAGCGCGGGGTGCCGGAGCGGGCCTCGTGGAGGAGCACGAGGAAGATCACGGGCACGAAAAAGCCGTGGGAGAGGTCGGGGTTTTCCCGCCAGTGCGGCCAGAGGAGGGCGGTGAGGCTGGCGGTGGCGGCGGCGAGGAGCAGCAGGTTGAACCGGGCAAGCCAGGGCAGGCTGCGGAGCGCGGAGGCGGGGGCAGGCGCTGACAGACGGGCGGAGGCTGACGTGCTCACGATTTGGGGGCGGATTTCGGCACCCTGATCTGGGGACCGGGATAACGTTCGAGGAGCGCGTAGTGCACTTCGAGCGGCATGGGCAGCGCGGGCAGGACGGAGGCGACGCGGGTCTGGCGGGTTTCGCCGCGGAAAAATGCGGCGGCGATGGAGAGCGTGACGCGGCTGCCGGGACCGTGTTGGAGGAGGAAGGTGGCGAGCGATTGCATTTTCGCGCGGTCGTCGGCGACGGCGGCGGTGCAGTAGAGGGCGAGGCTGGCTTCGAGCGTGTCGTCGGTGGGCGGGTGGTTTTCGCGGATGAAGCGGTTGAAGACCTGGTCGAGGAGCTCGGCGTTGGGATGGCGGATCAGGTGGGCGGCGAGGATGCGGACGATCGGAATCTGCACCGGTTGGGCGAGGAGGGAGGAGACGAGGCGCTGGCGGGCCTGGGTGGCGTCGAGGGCCTCGTAGGCTTCGAGGAGCAGCATGGCGCGCGCGGTGTCGTCGAGGGCGTTGCCGTAGCGGCCGAGCAGGTCGACGGCGGGCATGGCCTGGCCGAGGGCGATCAGTTCGTCGATCTGGTAATAAAGCGCGTAGGCGGGTGCGCCGGTCCAAGGCGGGTCGAGTCGGGCACGGGCTTCCGGGTGGCGGCCGGCGCGGAGGAGGAGCTCGGTCTCGAGCACGGGGTGCCAAGCCGTGACGGCAGGATCGGAAGAGGCGAGGAGGTCTTGGAGGGCGGAGTCGGAGGCGTTTTGGCGGGTGGCGAAAACGAGGGCGCGCAGCCAGACGCCGGCGCGGGGCGGGTCGGCGAGGACCTGTTCGCGGGCGAGCGTTTCGACGGCGGTGAAATCGCCGCGGGCGAGGAGCGAGCGAAACCAGAGCTGGCTGACGGCGGCGCGCTGCTCGGGATGGTCGACGAGGAGGCGGCGGAAGATCTCGTCGGCGCGGGTGGGATTGTTGAACTGGAGACGCTGGGCGAGGTTGAGGGCGACGGTGTCGTTGGCGGGGTCGAATTGGTAGGCGTTGGAGAGATAGAGCATGCCCTCGGCGTTGCGTCCCTCGTCGAAGGCGCGGGTGGCGCGCTCCATGAAGAACCAGCCGCGCACCTCGGTGACGCGATGCCAGGACCCGGGCCAGACGAGATGGACGATGCTGATGGGGTAGCCGACGGAGCGGAGGAAAACGAAGATCGCGAGCGCGCCGCCGAGGTAGAGTGTCGCGATCGTGCCGCCGTAAACGCCGAGGAATCGCCCCCAGAAAGGGCGGACGTCGGCGGTGTTGACGGAGCAGCGGAGGCCCGCGGGGGTTTCGACGAGCAGCGGACAAACCCGACGGAAGCGGATGGGTTTGTCCCAGGGAAGCGAGGCGTCGCAGGCGGTTTCGAACGCGCGGCCGGAGTCGCTCGGGCTTTGGCAGGGGCAGGGCGAGCGGCCGCGTCGGAGCTGGAACCAGGACTTGCGGGTGTTCCAATAGATCAGTCCCCAGGCGAAACGGAAAAAGTCGGCAAGGCGGCCAGTCACAGGGGATGCACCCTAGGCGCGGATCAAAAGGCGGCAAGGATGGAGAGGGAGGATGGAGGAACGGAGGACGGAGAACGGAGGGACGGAGGACGGAGAACGGAGAACGGAGGGACGGAGGACGGAGGGAAGGTTGCTCGTGAACTGCGCTGGGCGACGTGTGGAACGGCGTCGGGATTTTTCCAGACAACAGGGACCAGTCGAATCCTTCGCCAAGGAGCTGCGTCTGTTCGCCGATTTCCCATGAACACAACCCATAGACTCCTCGTTCTCGCGGTGGCGCTGGCCGCCGCTTTTGTCACGGTTGGTCGAGCTGCGGTGAGCATCGGCGCCCCCGCGCCGGATTTCTCGGCGACGGATTTGCAGGGCAAGACGCACCGGCTGTCGGATTACAAAGGCCGGACGGTGGTGCTCGAGTGGGTGAATCCCGAGTGCCCGTTTGTCGTGAAGCATTATGGCAGTGGTAACCTGCCGAAGCTGCAGGCGGCGGCGACGGCGGATGGCGTGGTGTGGCTGACGATCAACTCGGCCCGTCGCGGCGGGCAGGGTGATTACGAGGCGAACGCGGCGCAGGCGTGGCTGGGCAAGCAGGGCGCGGCGCAGACCGCGTATCTGCGCGACCAGGACGGGAAGGTCGGCCGGCTCTACGGGGCGAAGACGACGCCGCACATGTATGTGATCGATCCGGCGGGGACGCTCGTTTACAACGGGGCGATCGACAGCATCCGTTCGGCGGACGTGGGCGATCTGGCGAAGGCGGAGAACTACGTGGCGAACGCGCTGGCCGCGGTGAAGGCGGGGCGTCCGGTGGCGAAGGCGACAAGCCAGCCGTATGGCTGCGGCATAAAGTATTGAGAGGCGTCCGTCGTTGGACGCGGCGGCGGGTCGAGCCTGAACCGGAGCGGAGACGCTCCGGTTTTTTGGTGACGCGGCGCGGGGGCGTCGCCATCGATCGACGTCACTTTTTCCGCATGACGACTTCGACGCAGGGTTACGGCTGGGACTTGTTTTTTCGTTTGCTGCAACGGCACGGGTTCGCGCCGAAGTGTGTGCTGGATGTCGGCGCCAATCACGGGCGCTGGACGCGCGAGGCGCTGCGGTATTTTCCGCAGGCGGAGTTCGTGCTGGTGGAGCCGCAGGCGCAGCTCGCGGGCAGTATCCAGGATTTGGTGACGAACGGTTGCCGGCTGCGCTGGGTGACGGCGGGGGTCGCCGATCGGGCGGGGGAGCTGCCGCTGACGATCGCGCCGGACGATCACAGCAGCAATTTCGGGATGACGCCGGAGGCGGCGGCGGCGCACGGCTACCGACAGGTCACGGTGGCGGTGCGCACGATCGACGAGATTTTGGCGACGCTCGGTGCGCCGGTGCCGGACATGGTGAAGATCGATGCGGAAGGTTTCGACCTGAAGGCGCTGGCCGGCGCGGCGAGCCTGATGGGGAAGACGGATATTTTCTTCGTCGAGGCGGCGGTGTGCGCGACGGGAATCGAGAACACGATGGCGGCGGTGATCGGCCGGATGGCGGAATATGGCTACAAGATGATCGACGTCACCGATCTGAACCGCAGCCCGAAGCACGGCGTGCTGTGGCTGTGCGAGCTGGCGTTCATGCGCGAAGGGTGTCCGCTGCTGAGCAGGATCAGCAGCTATCAGTGAGCGAATCCGGAGTCCCGCTCCTCACGGAGCGAGCCACGGCGGGACGGCGGGTTATACTTTTACCGCGAAGAGTTCGGGGTGCATCTGGCCCTCGGCGACCTGGTTGACGGTGCCGGTCATCATGATGGAGAAATCGTCGCCGATCTCGATGCCGATCTGGCCGCCGGGCATGTGCACGGTGAGGCTGCGGTCGACGAGGCCGAGCCGGTGGGCGACGGCGGCGGCGGCGCTCGAGCTGCTGCCGGAGGCGAGCGTGTAGCCGGCGCCGCGTTCCCAGATTTCGATCTGGATGTTGGCGCGGTCGATGACGCGCAGGAACTGGACGTTGGTCTTGCGGGGGAAGTTCGGGTGCGTTTCGAGATGCGGGCCGTATTTGTGCGCGAGTTCGGACGAGATTTCCGGGAGCGGCAGCACGCAGTGGGGGTTGCCGATGGTGGCGGCGCAGTAGGTGAACTCGCGGTCGAGGACGGTGAGTTTCTCGTTGAGCACCTCGCGCGGCGCGCCGGGGAGGTTCACGGGGATCTTCGCGCTGTCGAAGCTGACGCGGCCCATCGCGACGGTGATGAGGCGGCCGTTTTCCTTGATGACGGATTGGACGTGGCCGCCGGGCGTCTCGACGGTGAAGGAGGGGTTTTTGACGAGCTTCTGATCGTAGAGATAACGCGAGAAAATGCGGAGTCCGTTGCCGGACTTCTCGGCTTCGGAGCCGTCGGGATTGAAGATGCGCAGGCCGAACTCGCTTTGTTGGGACGGCAGCGGGCCCCACAGAATGCCGTCGGAGCCGACGCCGAAGTTGCGATGGCAGACGACGCGGATCTGGTCGACGGTGGGCGCGGGATTCCACGAGGGGAAATCGCGCGGATCGCACACGATGTAGTCGTTGCCGAGGGCGTGGTATTTGTGGAAGCGCATGAGGCGGCGAAAAAGTAGTGAGTAGCGAGTAGCGGGTAGCGAGTAGAAAACCACTTCGTTCAACTACGGCAGGCCGGCGACGAGGTGCTGGTCATGAGCCGTGGAGCGGAGGGGCCAAGGCGCAGGCGCTCCCATCTTTTTATCAACTTGTGGGGGAAAGGGCCGTGGGGGCGTAGCCGAAGAGGCGGCGGGTCTTGATCGCGGTGGCGACGATGGGGGGGACCATGTTTTCCCATGAGGCGTCGCCTTCCTTGATGCGGCGAAGGACATCGCGCGAGAAGATGTGCAGGATGCTGGGATCGAAACCGACGATGCACTCGATATAGTGATTCTCGAGCAGGTGGTTGTAGAGATTGCGCAGATGGTCGACGACCTGGACGTTCTTGGCGTTGATCAGGACGGAGGCGGCGAACGAGCCGGAGCCGGCGGTGGAGGGAGCGGCGGACACCTCGCCCGAATTGAGGTAATGGCCGTAGGCATCCTGGCGCATCGGATAGATGTAGAGCTTCACGGCGTGGCGGAACAGCCGGCCGAAGGATTCGAGGATGCCGCCCTCGAGGTTCTCGTAGTATTTCTCGTTGAAGACCTCGAGGAGGTTGTCGATGCCCATGGCGACACCGATCATTTCCTTCGTGTAGCGGCGGAAGTAGGAGGTGAGGCGGAAGTATTCGGAGTAGTTCGAGATCAGGACGGTGAGGCCGATGTCGCCGAGGAGGTCGACGCGCGCGAGGAAGTCCTGGGCGTCGAGCGCGCCGGCGGCGAGGAGGTTGTTCATCGTGATCTCCATGAGCACGACGACGTCCTTGCCCTTGACGGCGGGTTCCTGGACGAACTGCGCGGTGGCGCATTCGAGCATGTCGACGTTGACGTGGGTGACGGGGCGAAAGCTGCCGCGTTCGACGAGGATGGCTTTCTTGTAGAGCACCTCGGACGGCTGGAGGACCTCGCCCTTCGGGCCGAACATGACGGCGTTGGTGAGGCCGAACTGGACGAGGTAGAGCGACATCAGCCGGTTGTCGACGTGGGGGAAGGCGGGGCCGCTGAACTTGAGCATGTCGACCTCGATGCGGTCGGCGCCGAGGTTGTCCAGGAGCGACTGGGTGAAGCGCTGCAGGTCGTCGCGGTAGTAGAACGCGCCGTAGAGGAGGTTGGTGCCGACGATGCCGAGGGCGTCCTGCTGGAGGACGTTTTCCTTGTCCCACATGCGGACGTGGACGACGATTTCGGACGGTGGGCCGCCGGGTTCGGTTTGGAAGCGGATGCCCATCCAGCCGTGGGCCTCGTTGGTGCCCTTGTAATTCCGGGCGGCGACGGTGTCGGCGAAAACGAAGAAGGTGGTGCGATCGCCGCGCGAGACGGCGAGCCGCTCGATGAGGAGTTGATACTCGTGTTCGAGCATCAGGTTGAGCCGTTCGAGGGAGACGTAGCGCGGGGCCTTGCCGTAGATCGCGTCGCTGAACGTCATGTCGTAGGCGGAGATCGTCTTGGCGACGGTGCCCGATGCGCCGCCGGCCTGGAAGAAGATGCGGGCGACCTCCTGGCCGGCGCCGATCTCGGCGAACGTGCCGTATCTCGGCTCGTCGAGATTGATCGTGAGCGCCTTGCGGTTGGTGGTGAGGAGGGTTTTCTGCTCGCTCGTCGACATGGGGCGCACGATGTCGCGGTGGAGGTGCGACGCAATCCGTTCGTGGGCTGACGGCGGCCGGCGCGCCCCGGCGAGGCGGCGCGGGCGTCCGTCGATGGTGCGAGGCGACCGTTCGTGGGGAATCGACTGGAGGAACGGGCGAAAGCGCGTAGGGTCGCGTTCCTCTATGAAAAATTTTTTCACGTCGATGCTCGGTGCGCTCGCGGCGCTGCTCGTGTTTGCGGTGGGCGGCGTGTTGTTGTTCGTCGGCTTCATCGGGGCGATTGCGGCGATGAGCGGGGAGAAGGCGCCACAGGTGGAGCGGGGCTCGTATCTGGTGCTCGATCTTTCGTCGGCGATTACGGATGCGCCACCGGTCATCGATTTCAGCGCGTTCGGCGCGGAGCGACCGAGCACGCTGCAGTTGCGGACGGTGACGCGGACGTTGCGGGCGGCGGCGACGGACGACCGGATCGCGGGCGTGTTCATCAAGGGCGATGCGCCGCCGGTGGGTTTCGGGCCGGGCTATGCGACGCTGAAGGAAGTGCGCCGCGCGCTGGAGGCGTTCAAGGCGTCGGGCAAACCGGTGAAGGCCTACCTGACGTATGCGACGACGAAGGACTATTATCTCGCCTCGGTGGCGGACGAACTCGCGCTGGACCCGTATGGGCTGTTGATCATGCCGGGGTTGTCGAGTCAGCCGATGTTCCTGGCGGGGGCGTTCGAGAAATACGGCATCGGGGTGCAGGTGACGCGGGTGGGGAAATACAAATCGTTCATCGAGCCGTTCACCCGGAAGGACATGAGCCCGGAAAGTCGCGAGCAGATGCAGAAGCTGCTCGACGATGTGTGGGGGGGGCTGCTCGGTGACGTCGGTGCGACGCGTGGAGTGACTTCGGCGGCGATCCAGCAGATCGTCGATGCCGAGGGGGTGATCCAGCCGGAGTCGGCGCGGGCGGCGAAGCTGATCGATCGGATCGCGTATCGCGACGAGGTGATCGCGGAGATGAAAGCGACGACCGGCCGTAGTGGCAGCGAGGATACGTTCAAGCAGATCGCGATGGTGGATTATGCGCACATCGCGAAGGATACCGTGGAGAAACCGAAGGCGCGGGCGACGAGCGAGGAGGGCGAGCCGGCGAAGCCGGCGGGCCGGGCGGGGAAGATCGCAGTGGTTTACGCGGAAGGCGACCTGGTGGACGGGGAAGGCAACGAACCGGGGCAGATTGGCGGCACGCGTTTCGCGCGCGAACTGCGGGCGCTGCGGCAGGACGAGAGCGTGAAGGCGATCGTGCTGCGGGTGAACAGCCCGGGTGGATCGGCGTCGGCGTCGGAGGCGATCTTGCGCGAGGTGCGGCTGGCGCGCGAGGCGAAGCCGGTGATCGTGTCGATGGGCTCGTATGCGGCGTCGGGCGGCTACTGGATCGCGACGTATGGCGACTGGATTTTCGCGGAGCCGACGACGATCACGGGATCGATCGGGGTGTTCGGCATCCAGTTCGACGTGCAGCGGCTCGCGGGGGATTTCGGGCTGACCTTCGACCGGGTGAAGACGGGGAAGATGGGTGACATGCTAACGGTGACGCGGCCCAAGACGCCGGAGGAGATGGCGGTGTATCAGCGGCTGGTCGATCGCATCTACGATCAGTTCATCACCAAGGTGGCGGAAAGCCGGAAGCTCGAGCGGGGGTTTGTGGAAGAGATCGCGCAGGGGCGGGTGTGGTCGGGGGCCGAGGCGAAGAATCTCGGGCTGGTCGACGAACTGGGCGGACTCGATGCGGCGATCGCCCTGGCGGCCGAGCAGGCGGAGCTGGGCGGGAACTACCGGCTGGTGGAGTATCCGCGGAAAAAGGAATTCGCGGAGGCGCTGGCGGAAATGTTCGAGAAGATGACGCCGCGGAATGCGCGGGTGAACGGCCTGCTGGCGCG
The DNA here is from genome assembly GCA_023430825.1 of Verrucomicrobiota bacterium. Taxonomy (GTDB): domain Bacteria; phylum Verrucomicrobiota; class Verrucomicrobiia; order Opitutales; family Opitutaceae; genus Opitutus. The sequence continues at coordinate 9,483 of JAEYYL010000431.1, forward strand.
AATCGCCTCGCGCGTGGAGGCGGAGCTGAAGACGATCGAGGCGTTCAACGATCCGCAGGGCATCTATGCGCGCCTGCCGGCGAACCTCGCGATCGAATAGAGCCTGACGACGAACCAACGATTTCCATGTCCAACCATATTCTTTCTTCGGATACACCGGCGACGATGATTCCGGCGGGCGACGTCGTGTCGCTGCCGGCCGGCAGCGAAGTGTTCATCACGCAGACGCTCGGCGG
>JAEYYL010000075.1 GCA_023430825.1 Verrucomicrobiota bacterium
CAGGGCGCCGTGCACGAGGCCTACAATCTCGCCGCGCTGTGGAAGCTCCCGTGCGTGTTCATCATCGAGAACAACGGCTACTCCATGGGCACCAGCCAGGCGCGTTCGTCCGCCGGCGATCTCGCCCGTCGCGCCGAGGGTTATCACATGGATTGGGGCCAGTGCGAAGGCCACGACGTTTACGAGGTCCGCGCCACGCTCGACAAATTCCTCCGCGCCGCGCGCGAGGAATCGAAACCCGCCATCGTCGAAATCCGCACCTACCGCTACCGCGGTCACTCGGTCGCCGATCCGGACAACACCTACCGCAGCAAAAACGAGGTCGAGGAATACCGCCGCACGAAAGACCCCATCCAGGTCTTCCAGCAGATCCTCATCGCCGAGGGTGTCTTGAACGACGCGCTCATCCAGGAAATCGACGACGCCGCGAAGGCCGAAGCCGAAGCCGCCGCCGATTTCGCCGAGGCCAGTCCGTTCCCGACGCCCGAGGACATCCAGAAGGATGTTTACTGGGAGTCCGACAATCCTTCCGAGCGTAAATCCGAAGGCCGCCTGTTCTTCGACTGAGCCCCCGGCGAATCTCAAATTCCAAATCTCAAATCTGAGATCCTCACCATGCCCGTTTTCTCCTACCGCGAAGCCATCCGCCACGCCCTCTCCGAGGAAATCGAGCGCGACCCCAACGTCGTCGTCTTCGGCGAGGAAGTCGCCCAGTTCAACGGCGCCTACAAAGTCACCGAGGGCCTCCTCGCCAAATACGGCCCCGAGCGCATCTGCGACACGCCCATCAGCGAAGCCGGCTTCATCGGCATGGGCGTCGGCGCTTCGATGCTCGGCGTCCGCCCCGTGATGGAGCTGATGTTCTGGTCGTTCTACTCGGTCGCCTTCGACCAGATCCTGAACAACGCCGCCAACGTCCGCTACATGTCCGGCGGTCTCATCAACTGCCCGATCGTCATCCGTGGGCCCGCCAACGGCGGCACCAACGTCGGCGCCACGCACTCGCACACGCCCGAAAACGTCCTCGCCAATCACCCCGGCGTAAAGGTCGTCGTCCCTGCGACGCCCGCCGACGCCAAGGGCCTGCTCAAGTCCGCGATCCGCGACAACGATCCCGTCTTCTTCCTCGAGAACACCATCCTCTACGGCGAGAAGGGCGAGGTCCCCGAAGGCGAACACCTCGTCCCGCTCGGCAAGGCCGACGTGAAGCGCGAGGGCACCGATCTCACCATCGTCACCTACGGCCGCAGCGTCCTCCACTCGCTCAAGGCCGCCGAGCTCCTCGAAAAAGAGCACGACGTCTCCGTCGAAATCGTCGACCTCCGCACGATCCGCCCGCTCGATATCGACACGGTCCTCAAGTCCGTCGCGAAAACCCACCGCGTCCTCATCGTCGAAGAGCAAAAGCCGTTCGCCAGCGTCGGTTCGCAGCTCGCCTACATGATCCAGAAGGAAGCGTTCGACGAACTCGACGCGCCGATCAACCGCCTCGCCACCGTCGACGCTCCCGCGATCTACAGTCCCCCGGTCGAGATCGAACAACTCCCGAACCCGCAGCGCGTCCTCAAGGCCGCCCTCGCCACCCTCGCCTGATCCTTTCCCGCTTTTCGCTCTAGCTTCGTAGCTCTCAGCCCTCTCCACCCATGGCCAACATCATCGATATGCCGAAACTCAGCGACACCATGACGGTGGGCACGCTGGTCAAATGGCTGAAGAAGGAAGGCGACGACGTGAAGTCCGGCGACATGCTCGCCGAGGTCGAGACCGACAAGGCCACGATGGAGCTGGAGAGTTTCTTCGACGGCAAACTGCTTAAAATTTTCGCCGCCGACGGTTCCCAGGTCGCCATCGGTGACCCGCTCTGCGCCATCGGCAAGGAAGGCGAAAAAGTCGACGCTCCCGCGCCGAAGGCCGCCGCGCCCGCGCCGGTGAAAGCACCCGCCGACGACACGAAGCAAGCCGGCGAAGGTGCTTCCACCACCTCGAAAAACGAGACCGAAGCCCGCCCCGCCGCCGAGCCCAAAGTAGGACAGGTCTCCGACCTGCCCTCCTCCAAGTCCGCACCTGCTCAGTCCGCGCCCGCGCCGAAACGCGAAGGCGGCCGCATCAAGATTTCCCCGCTCGCCCGCAAGCTCGCCGAGGAAAAAGGCATCGATCCCGCCGACCTCACCGGCTCCGGCCCCGGCGGCCGCATCGTGCGCGCCGACGTTCTCGCCGCGGAGAAAAATCCGCCCGCGAAAAAATCGTCCGGCGGCGGCGCGTTCACCGGCGGCACGCCCGCGCGCACCGGCCCCGTGCAGGAAGAACGCACCGTCCCCGTCTCCAACATGCGCGGCGCCATCGCCCGCCGCCTCGTCGAGTCGAAGACGCAATACCCGCATTTCTACGTCGAGGTCGAAATCGACGCCGCCCCGCTCCTCGCCTTGCGCGAACAGCTCAACGGCGGGCTCGAGAAGGAAGGCGTCAAACTCTCCGTCAACGACTTCATCCTGAAAGCCAGCGCCGAAGCGCTGCGCCGCGTCCCACAGGTCAACGCGTCCTGGGAAACCGCCGCCTCCGGCCAGGGCCAGATCCGCTATCACGGCGCCGCCCACGTCGCGTTTGCCGTCGCCATGGAAGACGGCCTCATCACACCCGTCGTCCGCGATGCGCACCAGAAGAGCGTTTTCCAGATCAGCACCGAGGCGAAGTCGCTCGGCAAGCTCGCCAAGGACAAGAAGCTCAAACCCGACCAGTTCACCGGCGGCACCTTCTGCGTGTCGAACATGGGCATGATGGGCGTCGCCCGTTTCAGCGCGATCATCAACCCGCCCAACGCCGCGATCCTCGCCGTCGGCACGACCGTCAAAAAGCCCGTCGTGAAGAACGACCAGATCGTGATCGGCCAGACGATGGTGCTCACGCTGTCGTGCGATCACCGCGTGGTGGACGGCGCCGTCGGCGCGCAATACCTCGCCGCGTTGCGCCAGATCCTCGAAGCCCCCGCGCTGCTCCTGGTTTAGCCAGCGACGCTTCACCCCGCCCGTCGGGTTGATCTGGCTTGGTCCGCATAAATCACGCTCTCTCGTGAACTCGCCACACGCTGTGGCCTGCTCGCAAACCAACCTGTCATTGCGCGAAGCGACGAAGCAATCCGTCTAGCCCGTTCGGCAAGCTCAGGGTCCCGAGCCTGTCGAGGGACTGATCGCCACGCCCTCGCTCCCGCCACAGGCGGGCAAGCCTCGGTCTCGCGATGACAGGGCAGACGGTGACGAATGCGGGTTAGTCACCTGGAGCCGCGGCGCCCGCGCCGCGCCGCCACGCGCGGATATCCGGTCTCCGACCTTTGCGTCCCTTCGCGCTCTTTGCGGTAACTGGATCGGTCTGCACCCGCCTTTCGTCCGCGCACGAGCCGAACACCGTTTCACCCGACAATCGCATACACTCCGCCTCCGTCCCTCCGTCTTCCGTCCTCTGTCCTCTGTCCTCCGCCTCTCCTAATCCGGAATGAAAATCGCCTTCCGCCCCGCGACCTCGACCCAGGCCCGCGGCATCGGCGGATAATCCAGCAAATAAACGCGCAGGTTCGGCAGCTGCCGCTCGCGCCCGTTGTAAAGCATCACGCCGAATTTCTTCTCCGTCGGCACCCGAAAGACAATCAGCGTATCGATCGTCGCCGGCTTGTAGGGTTCGACAAACTTCCGTCCTCGCTCCGCCAGATAGCTCACCTGCGCCGAGGTCGCCTCGACCGAATCCGCCACGAGCAGCACTTCCGCCTGATCGCCGGCCTTATAGGGCCACGTCACCTTCACCGGTCCGCCCGCCGCCTCCTGCGCGGAGGCCGACGCCGCCGCGGCCGACGCGGCCGCTTTCGCCGCCTGCTCCTCCGGCGTCTGCGGCGGGTTCCATGCCGTCATGAAATTCTGGATACTCGGCCGCTCCGTCCTGACGCGCCACGCGCCCAGCCCGGCCACGGCCGTCAACAGCATCCATCCGGCGAGCGAGACGACCCACACGCCCGCAAAACGCGGCGGCGGCGCGATCGGCGTCGGAGGAGGCTCCAACGCCGTCAATCGGGCCAGTTCCTCGTTCGCCGCCTGCCACCCGCGCACGAGATCCGCGCGCACCCAGCCGACACGCAGGGCGAGCACCTCCGCCTGACAGCGCGCCGCGCCATCCGTGAGCCGCCACGGCGTGGAACCAGGAAAACGCCGCAGCAAAAATCCGCGCAGCCAGCGGCTGGCCGCGACGCGCACCGCGACGGCCATAGCAACGACGCCCGCCGCCACCCCGATCCAGCGCGGGCCCGGCCAGAGAAACGCCAGCATCGCCGCACAGGCGAGCCAGGCGGGCACCGCCGACCGCCACCGCGCAAACCACCACGGGCCCCGCGCCAGCGCGCGACCCAACGCCATCCAGGTGAGCGCCGACACCTGCTCCTCCCCCGCGGCACGCAACCGCGCCGCTTCGCGCTCCGCCCATTGCACCTGGGTCAAAAAACCGTGCTTCTCCGCTTCGTCCGCGAGCCAGAGCAACGCCACCAGCTCCGCCCGCCCCGGATGCGGCAGCTTGAAAAGCTTTTCCACCGCCGGATGCGTGGAACAGGGGCAGCGCTCACGCAGCGCTTTCGCCGCCGCCTGCAATTCCGCGGCCGGCCGCACCGCATGCTGCAGCAGCCGGGTGCGCCCCGCGGCGTCGCTCTCCCGGAGCCAGCGCTGCGCCCTCAACATCGTCTCCGCCGCGGCGGCCGTCTGGCCCAGCTCGGTCAGCCCCCGCGCCGCCGCCGGATCGTTGCGCTCGATCGACAGCACGACCGGCCTCGCTGCAAACGCCTGCAGCAGCGCGAAGCGATCCGGGTCGCCCGCCTCGCTGCCGAAAATTCTCCGCAGACCGTCGGCGTCGAAACCTTCGCCCCGCCACACCAACCGCGTGCCGACGAGTTCCAGCAGCGCCACCGCCGCGATCACTTCACGCACGATCTCCGGCGTAAATGCCTTCAGCGCGAATACCGTCGCCAGCTTGCGCAACTCCTCCTGGCGCTCGAACAGCGCCCGGTGCGCCGTCGAATCCGCGAGGAAATGCGCCAGCGTGCCCGGCTGCTGCACCTCCGACACCTGCTCGACCGCCTCCCGCCAGTTCGCCGCGCTGCGCATCCGCTCCGCCGCCTCCGCCACCGTGAACGCATGGTCGTGCCAGCGAAACAACCGCTCGTTGCGCGACAGCCGGTAATACTCCCGCACGGATTCGCCCCGCAGCCACGCCGCCACGCTCTCGCCGTTCCATCGCGCGTCACGCGAGCTCGCCAGCAGTCCGCGCAGCAGCTGCTCCACGCGCAGGTCCATCGGCGGCATCGCCTCCACCGCGCCGGCGCGGATCGCTCCCGCCTCGCGCTCGAGGAGCAGCAGTTCCGCGTGCGACACGAGTTCCGGCCCGATTCGCGACACGTCGCGTCGCAGCACCAGTCCCAGCACGTGCTGGCCAAGGATCAACTCCTGCACCACGCGGCCGAGCGACCACCAGTCCCACGCACAGAGATGCGCGCCGGGTGAATGTTGAAACAGCCCCGCCGCTTCCGGCGGCGCGTAAAAAGGATCGACCGTCAGACGCACCAGCTCCGCCTGCGCAAACAGTGTCGTCGCGTGAAATCCGCCAAGCCGGAACTGCGGCACGCCGTTTTCTTCCTGCACAAAAATGTGCTGCGGGCGCACTGCCGCGTGCACCAATCCGCGTTCGTGCAAAGCCCCGAGCGCCGCCGCCATCGCCTGCACGAACCGCTCCAGCGTCGCCGCGTCGATCGCGCCCCGCTGCCGCCAGTCCGCCAGCGTTTCGCCGGCAGGCACCGGTTGCACTTCGATGCGCGTCGGGCCGGCCTCGTGGGCGGCGGCGACCCGCACGAGTTGCGGATGATCGAGCGTGGCAAGCGCCTCCCAGGCTTTCCCCCGCGCGGTGTCGCGCAACGCATTCAGCGCCCGCAGCAGCACGCGTTCGCCGCCGGCCACGCGCTCCCCCGCCCAACTACGCGCTCCCGCCACCTCGTCGAGATCCTCCTGGATGCGATAAAGCCCGCGCCACACCTGCCCCACCACCGGCAACGCGACGTCCTCCGCCGGTCGCGACGCCGCGACACCGGACGGTGCATCCGGCGAAACGGCGGGCTCGGGCGGATGCGCCTCGGCATCCGCAAAATTGGCTGGGGCTCGTGACATGAGCTCCTTCGTTTAGCGGCACAAACCGCAGCGGCTTGAGCCGCCGCCGAATCGTTCCGTCCGAATCCGGCCGACGCCTCGCCATCCCGGACCGATTCTCCGCCGGCGCAGGAAAGGCCGAGCGCGGTCAGCCGGCACGGAAGATGCCGCGGCGCCGCGCCTCTTCCTAACCCGCCGCCTCGGCGCGCCGCGCCTTCCAGGCCCAGTATTTCGCGATCAGGATGCTGATTTCGTAGAGGATATAGAGCGGGATCGCCATCGCCACCTGCGTGATGACTTCCGGCGTCGTCAGAAACGCGCCCATCACCAGCGAGAGCACCACCACGTGCCGGCGGTAGTGGCCCAGCTGCTCGGCGGTCAACAGCCCCATCTTCACCATGAGCAGGACCACGATCGGAAACTGAAAACCCACGCCCATGCCGACGATGAACTTCGTGACGAAACCGATATACGACTCCGCCCGCCAGTCATAGGCCTCGAAACCCATCAGTTGCGAATACTCGACCGAGGCATGCAGCGCGATCGGCAGCAGCAGGAAATACGTCATCGCCACGCCGGTGAGAAACAGCAGCAGGCCCCAGCCCGCCCATTGGTAGAGCACGCTGCGCTCGCGCATGTTGAGCGCCGGCAGGAAAAACTGGCCCATGAAATAAATCCAGAACGGGGCCGCCACGATCAGCGCGCCGTAGATCGCCACCCGAAACGCCACGAAAAACGCCTCCGCCGGACTCAGGTTGTGCAACCGCACCCGCAGGTTCCCCGCGTCCTCGACCGGCGGTAGCGTCTTGAGCGTCGCCACCTGCTGCCCGGCGATTTCCGAGACACCGATTTCGTAGATGACTTGCGGCGCTTCGCCCTCCGGAAATCCCGCGAACTGCTCCCGACTGACCTGATACGGCCCGAGTTGCGTCCCGCCGATCATGAACGTGACCGTCGGCTTCGGATTCTGAAAAAGATCGATGTTCCGCAGCGGATACTCGAGGAGCATCACGATCTTGTCGGCGATCAACAGGCACACGATCACCGCCAGCCCGATCGCAATCGCGGAACGCAGGAGGGCCGTGCGCAGGTCCTTCAGGTGGTCCCAAAACGATTTCTTCACGCCGGCATCGTCGTCCGGCAATTCGTCAGCGTCGGTCATGAGCGAAAAAAGGACAGTTCCGCCCACGCCGCTCCCCTTCGCAAGCTAAAGCGCCGGCCCACCGGCGGCGCCCACCACTCAACTCCTGAGCGTGCCGGCCGCCTGCTCCGCCAGAAAAGAGGCGTAAGTCCGCGCCACGCCTTCGCGTAGGCTGAGCTTTGCCCGCCAGCCGAGACCGGCGAGACGGGAGACGTCCATGAGCTTCCGCGGTGTGCCATCGGGTTTCGACGCATCCCAAACGATCCGGCCGGTGAATCCAGTCACTTCCGCGACCGTCTCGGTCAATTCCTTGATCGTCACATCCGTGCCCGTGCCGACGTTGATCCAGTCGGGCGGGTTGTCGAGTTGCAGCAGGAAAGCGCACGCGTCGGCCAGTTCGTCGACGTGCAGGAACTCGCGGCGCGGCGCCCCGGTGCCCCACGCCGTGACCTCGGGCCGCCCCGCGATCTTCGCCTCGTGGAACTTCCGGATCAGCGCCGGCAGCACGTGCGAGTTCTGCAAATGGTAGTTGTCGCCCGGCCCGTAAAGGTTCGTCGGCATCGCCGAGTGAAACAGCACGCCGTATTGCTTTCGGTAATACTCGCAGAGCTTCAATCCCGCGATCTTCGCGATCGCGTAGGCCTCGTTCGTCGGCTCGAGCGCGCTCGACAGCAGGCAGTCCTCCGGCATCGGCTGCGGCGCGTGCTTCGGGTAAATGCACGAGCTGCCCAGGAACAGCAGCCGCTTCACGCCATGGCGATACGCCGCATGCACCGCGTTCGCCGCGACCATCATGTTGTCGTAGATGAACTCGGCCGGATACGTGTGGTTGGCGTGAATCCCACCGACCTTCGCCGCCGCGATGATCGCGACGTCGGGCTGCTCGGTCGCATAAAAGCGGTCCACCGCCACTTGGTCGGTGAGTTCGACCTCGCGGCGCGTGCGCGTCACGATCGAGACGCCCGCCTCGCGGGAGAACCGCCGCACGAGCGCGGAGCCCACCATCCCCTGATGTCCGGCAATATAAAGTTTCATAGGTCCTGCGAGGTTGCTTCGCGGTTGAGCTGCTGCATGGAGCCGCGGCGCCTTCGCCGCGGCTTGGCTCGCCCCC
>JAEYYL010000194.1 GCA_023430825.1 Verrucomicrobiota bacterium
CACCCGCACCCCCCCGCTCACATCCCGGATGTAGAAAAAGTCCGCGTTCGTGTTGGCCCACGTCACCACCCCCGACAAATCCACCGGATAACTCCGCGACGCCTCCTGCGGCGCCAGCTCGCGCAACTGATCCGCCAGCCGCAGCCTCGGCAATCCGCCCGACGGCGGCGGCGGCGCCAACTGCGACTTCCGAAACAATCCGTCGCCCAGCGTCGTCTGCGCCCCCTCCGAGGTCACCCAACCCACCGCCTCCACCATCTCGCCCACCGCCATGAGCCGCGTCTGTGCCGTCAACAAATCCAGCTGCCCCGTCTCGTCACGTATCGTCAACGTCCGCCCCGGCTGCTGCGCCCGGACCACCCCCGCCACCCGCACCATCGTGCCCACCGGCACCGCGCCCACCTCCTCGATCGCCGTCAACGGCCGCGTGAAACGCTCGTCGTTCGCCAGCGTCCCGAGCATTTCCACGTTCCCCGTGCCTTGCACCCACACTTCGATGCTCGGCGGCCCGCCCAGCGGATCCAGCGTAGCCGAATAAACCCCCGTCAACCGCACTTTCGCGCCATCCCAGTCCGGCGGCGTCTCCTCCGGCTCCAGCAACAACCGGCCGATCACCGGTCGCCCTTCCACCACCAGATCGAGCTGCACGTGCCGGTTCGACACCGGACCCTGCCGGTCGACGATCCCTTCCACCGTCACCAACCGCTTGTTGAAGGTCTCCGTGTCGCGAATCTTTCCCGCCGTCGACACCACCACCAACGGCACCGATTCCTCCAGAATCGTCACCTTCGGGTTCTCCACCGTCAGTTGGTTCGTCAGCCGCACCGCCCCCTCCACCAGGATGCGCTGCCCCGGCCGGATCGGAGAATCGTGCGTCCCGAGCGAAATGAAATCGTCGCGCTCCCCGATATGCCCCCACAACCCTTGCCACACCGGGTCGAAAAAATACACCAGCACGTTCAACCGCACCCGCTGCGGCTTCCGCCGTTCCGCCTCCGGCAGCTCCCAAAACTGGCTCGCACTCGTGAACACCGGATGCATCGGACGCACCAGACCCTCGCGCAACACCCACGCCCCATTCTCCTGCGCCGGGAAACCCACCGCCTCCACCTCCTCTCCTCCCCGCAGACTAAGCGTCTGCGCCGTCTCCAGCCGCACCTCGGACAGCCCATCGCGAATCGTTACCGCCACTCCCGGCTGCACGCCTCGCACCGTCCCCGTCACCCGCACCAACGCGTCCGCCGGACGCTCCGCCAGCTCGGTCACCGGCGTCGTCGGCAACTCGAAACGCGGATCGCGGTCCAGCGTCCCGAAGACTTCGATGTCCTGCGGACTCTGCACCCACACTTCGATCTTCGGCCCGCCACGACCGTCATCGCTGCGCGCAAAATAAACCCCCTTCGCCCGGATGAACCGGTCCCGCAACTGCGGCGGCGGCGTGTCGCTCTTCAACAACAGCTGCACCAGCAGCGTCCGGCCTTCCGCGATCATCGACAACTCCACATGGTTCGCATCGCGCGCCGCCTGCCGGTCGATGTAGCCTTCCACCGCCACGAACTTCTTGCTGAACCGCTCGATGTTGCCCACCGCCCCTCTCGTCGGGATCGCCTCCAGCCGCACCCCCTCCTCGATGACCGTCACCTTCGGATTTTCCACCCGCATCCCCCCCGCCGGTCGCATCAATCCTTCCACCTGAATCCGCTGCCCGGGCTCGATCGGAAACACCTTCGACCCCAGCGACAGATAACTCTCCGCCTCCCCCGACCGCCCCCACATCGCCTGCCAGAGCGGATCGTAATAATACACCACGTAATCGAGCTTCACCTGATGCCACTGCTGCTGCTCCGCCTGCGTCAGCTGCCAGATCTCGTCGAAACTTCCCAACACCCGCGACGACACCGGCCGTTGCGCGTCATGATCGAAGGGCTGCGCCCAACCCGGAGAAAATCCGCCCACCAGGAACGCCGCCGCCAAAAGCAGCAGCCCGACGCAGCCCCGACCAGGCCGCGCCCCTTTCCTTTGACTGAAATTTTCCATGAGAACTCCGCCCGGGACGATCTTCGCTAACGGATCACTCTGACCTTCGTCACACCAGGCATGCGGATTAAACTCAATTCCCCTTCATTCCGCACGCCATCTCCTGCGATTTCCTCATCGCCCGCTGTAGTGAGCGCAAGCCCCCCGCCTCCCTACCCAGCGCCAGGCCTTCCCGCACCCCTTCTCGCCAGACACTGGCGAATCTCCCGAACACCCTCTATACAATCCGGTTCGCCCGGATGATCGCCGCGTAATAGTGCGCCGACAGCTTCGGTGTCCGACGTTGCGTCGCGAAATCCACATGCACGATGCCGAACCGCCGCGCATAGCCATCCTCCCATTCGAAATTATCCATGAAGGACCACAAAAAATAGCCGCGCACCGGCACACCGTCGCCCATCGCCCGCAACGTCTCGCGCAAATAACCGCGCAAATACTCGCGCCGATGCAGGTCGATCACTTCGCCCGCCACCACCGGCTCGTCGTTATAACCGCAGCCGTTCTCCGTCAGATAAATCGCCGCCACCCCATACGTCTCGTGCGCCAGCCGCGTCGCCCAATACGTCGCCTGCGGCGCCAGGTGCAGCCACGCACTGTCCGCCTTCGGATAACTCGCCGGCAGCTTCAGCATCTCCGGCTGCCCATCCGCGCCCGCGCGGACAAACGTCGCCGTATAAACGTTCAACCCGAGAAAATCCGTCGGCGCGGAAATCAGCGCGAAATCCCCCGCCGCCACCCGCGGCGCATCCGCCCCGCACCGCTCCAGATACTCCGGCGCATAACCGCCGCCATACATCGCGCCGAGCAGGTGCACGTTGCGATCCGCAAACCACGCCCGCGCCGCCGCGATGTCCGCCGGCGTCTCCGTCACCGGGATACACACGTCGCTGTTGTCCGTCAGCCCCACCCGCGCGCCCGCGCCGCCGTGCTCGCGCACCGCGCGCACGCCATGACCATGACACAGCAGCGCGTGATGATACGTCTGGTTCAACTCCGCCGCCGACACCGGCCGCCCCGGCGCCTTCGTGATCAGCTCCGGCGAATACGCCAGCGTCGTGAAACAGCGGATCTCGTTCAACGTGATCCAATTTTTCACTTTCCCGCCGAACTCCCGCACGATCGTGTCCGCATACCGCGCAAACGCATCCACCGTCGTCCGCGCGCACCAGCCGCCGCGATCCTCCAGCGCCTGCGGCAGGTCCCAGTGAAACATCGTCACCCACGGCGTGATCCCGTGCTCCGCCATCGCGTCGAACAGCCGGTGATAAAAATCCACGCCCGCCTGGTTCAACGCTCCGTCGCCCGCCGGATAAATCCGCGGCCACGCAAGCGACAGCCGGTAGTGCCTGATCCCCAGCTCGCGCATCAGCGCGAAGTCCTCGCGAAAGCGGTGATAGTGGTCGCACGCGACATCGAGCGTGTCCGCGTTCAACACCTTGCCCGGCACGCGCGCGAAGCGATCCCAGACCGATTCACCTTTCCCATCTTCGAACGCCGCCCCCTCGATCTGCGGCGCCGCCGTCGCCACGCCCCAGACGAAGTCCTTCGGAAACAAGACCGGTGAATTCCGCATAAAGCGCGCAGTGACGCAGACTCCCGACCGCGCGTCGAGCACTTCAGCCGCGCTTCGCGTCGCCCAAAAAAAGTTACGGCCGCCGTCCTCGCGGTGTCATGGCGAGGAGCGAAGCGACGAAGCAATCCATCTGAATCACCCCGGCGCGCTTCGCGCACCGCCGACCCGCCGCCGATCCCCCGGCGAATTCCAATTCTCCATCGCCGCCCGCTCCTCCGCCGCGATCTCCACCACCGCCATCCGCTTCGCCCGCACCAACGCGCGCACCAATCCCTGCATCGCATACTCCCCGCGCCGCAGCCTCCCCTCGACCACCGCCCGCGCCTCGACCGGATAAATCGCCGCCAACGGTTCGAACCCGTCCGCATGCCGCACCACCGCCCCGCGCCCTCGCGCACACCGCTGGCGCAACTGCGCGAACCACGCCGCCTCCACCGCCGGCATGTCGACCGCCAACACCGCCACCCACGCCGCCTCACCTGCCGCGCCGAGCGCCGCGTGCAAACCCGCCAGCGGCCCCGCGCCCACAAACACATCGCGCACGACCCGCACGCCGCGCATTCCCGTCTGCCCTTCGCGTCGCACGACCACCACCGGCGCCGCGCCCGCTTCGCCCAACACGCGCACCTGCCGTCGCCACAACGGCTCGCCACCGACCCGCAGCCGCGCCTTGTCGCGCCCCATCCGCCGCGATTCCCCACCCGCCAGCACCGCACCGCAAAGTAGGGCAGGTCTCCGACCTGCCCTAGCCGGGACAAAGACCCGCCCTACTTCAGTCCCGTCGAGATCGCCGGTTTTCGCCATGCCAAAGCCATTTCGCCCGCCTCCCGCCGCAGCCACCCATCGCTCAAAATCCGGCACCGCAACCCGCCCCCCCCTTTCAGCCACGCCTCCGCCCCCGGCCCCAACGCCGCATCCATCCAGTAACACGGCCGACACTCCTCCGCGCCCGCCAGCCGCACGCCTTGCAGCTCGAACTCCTCGCCGATCAGCGCGTTCAAATCCCCGCCGCTCACGATCAAATTTCGCCGCAGCGCCGCCGCACTCGCCGCCTTCAACGCCAGCGCCGCGCACAATTCGGCAAACACCTCCGCCGCGAACAGCGTCACCTGCCCCTTGTAGTTCGCCTTGTATCCAAAAAATCGATCCCCGCGCAGCCCCTGCCCCGCCACGCACTCCACTTCGTCCACCGCCACGATCGGATGCACCGCCGCCGGCTGCCCGTGCCGCCCGAAATAGCTGTGCCCCGCGGCCACGAAAATCTGCTCGATCGTCAGCATCGCAGCGGCGCGAGCTTCACCGCCGCCGCCTTGTAACTCGGCTGCCGCGAATGCGGATCGAACGCGGGAAAGGTCAGCCGGTTGACGGAGGCGAAATGCATCGGAAGAAACACCTGCCCACGTTGAACCGTCGGCGTCACAAAAGCGAGCGCCTCGCAGCTTCCGCGCCGCGAACTCACCTCCACCCGCTGCCCCGCCCCGATCCCCAGCCGCGCCGCATCCGCCGGGTTGATCTCCACGTAGAGCCGCGTCGGCGCGAGTTTGCGCAACACCGCGCTCTTGTCCGTCCGCGATCCCGTGTGCCACTGCGCCGACGACCCGCGTCCCGTCATCAACAAAAACGGATACGCCTCGTCCGGCCGCTCCGGCATCGCCCGCGGCGCATCGAAGAAAAACCGCGCCCGCCCGTCCTTCGTGAAAAATTTCCCGTCCGCAAACAACCGCCGCGCGCCCCCCGCACGTCCGGCCGATTTCAGCCCTTCAACCTTCAGCCTTTCCGCCATCTCCCCCGAAAACGGCCATTGAATCCCGCCCTCCGCCTCGATGTGCGCATAATCCCGAATCCCGGAAAAATCGCACGGCTGCCCCCGCGACAGCTCCTTCAAGATCTGAAACACCGCCTCCGGCGTCCGCCACGCGCGAAACATCTCCCCGCAACCCCACGCCTCCGCCACCAGCTTGAAAATCGCGAAGTCGCTCAACGCCTGCCCCGGCGCCCGCGCCACTTTCTTCGCCAGCCCCAGCCTCCTCTCGCTGTTGATCAACACCCCGTCCTTCTCGCCCCAACCCGCCGCCGGCAGCACGAGATCCGCCATCCGCGCCGTCTCCGTCGTCGCATACATGTCCTGCACCACGAGGAAATCCAGCTTCGCCCGCAGCTCCGCGAACCGCCGCTGGTTGATCCACGAATGCGCCGTGTTCGTCGCAATCACCCACAACCCCCGAATCTCCCCGCGCTCGATCGCGTCCAGGATCTGATCATACGCCAGCCCCGTCGTCTCCGGAATCGCCGCCGCGTCGATCCCCAGAATCCCCGCCACGTGCGCCCGATGCGCCGCGTTGCCGAAGTCGTATCCACCGAGCAATGACGTCGCATTCCCAAACAGCCGCGAACCCATCGCATTGCACTGCCCCGTGATCGAGTTCGCCCCCGTCCCCGGCCGCCCGATGTTCCCCGTCATCAACGCCAGATTGATGATCGCCTGCGCCGTCCGTGTCGCCTCGTGACTCTGGTTCACGCCCATCGTCCACCAGAACGACACCCGCTCGCGCGTCGCGATCACCGACGCCAGCAGCTCGAGCGTCTCCGCCGCCACGCCCGTCTCCGCCGCCGTGCGCTCCAGCGTGAACTCCGCCACAAACGCCTCGAACTCCGCAAACCCGCTCGTGTGCGCCGCCACGAACTCCCGCTTCACCGCGCCGCTCGCGATCAACAGATTCGCCAGCCCGTAAAGCAGCACCAGGTCGCTCTTCGGCCGCAGCGCCACGTGCAGCGTCGCCGCGCTCGCCGTCTCCGTCCTTCGCGGATCGATCACCACGATCTCCGGTTTCCGCCGGTTCATCATCACCCGCTGCCACATGATCGGATGCGCGATGCACGGATTCGCCCCGATGAAAATCAACGCATCGCTCTCCTCGAAATCCGCATACGCGAACGGCGGCGCGTCGAACCCGAACGACTGCTTATACGCCACGTGCGACGTCGCCATGCACTGCCGCGTATTCGAATCCACATGACGCAACCCCATCCCGAATTTCGCCAGCGCGCCGAGCAGCGCCATCTCCTCCGTCACGATCTGCCCCGTGCTCAAAAACGACACCGCTTCGCGCCCGTGCCGCTCCTGAATCCCGCGAAAATTTCGCGTGAACGACTCCAGCGCCGCCGCCCACGACACCGGCTCGAGTTCGCCCGTCGCCCGGTTGCACAACAACGGCGTCGTCACGCGATCCCCCGCCGCCAGTGGCGTCAACGCCTCCCAGCCTTTCGGACACGCCATCCCCAGATTCACCGGATACGCCGGATCCGCCGTCAGATTGATCGCCTCGCCCGCCTCGTTCAGGTGCACCTTCAACCCGCACCCCGTGCTGCAGAATCCGCACACCGCCGTCGTCGTCCCCGCCGGCGCGAGCCGCGCCGGCACGCGTCCCAACCCGAAATCTCCCGGTCGCTGCACGAGCTCGCTCGTCATCGGCCCGTTCCGCGCGTGCAACAATCCGTCGATCGTGCTCATGCGTGCAGTCCCGGCATTTTCGGCGCGTCCACCGCGCGGAAAAAAAGATGCCGCTCCACCAGATCGCCCAGCAACCCCACCGCGAGAATCCACCCTCGCGCGCCCCACGGCATCGCCCCGCCCAACAACAACGCCGGCAGCACCACGCCGCCCGCCAGCGCCAGCACGACCCGTCCGCCGAACAGCCCGCGCAACGGCCCCGTCAACAACCGCGCCGTGTTCAACGCCGCCGTCGGCGTCGCATCGTCCTCCGCCTCCGCCGCCGGCCGCACCATCCGCGCTTCGCCCACGAGTTTCGCCAGCGTCACCCCCGCGAGCAGGACCGCGCACTCCGGCACGTTCACCCCAAACGCGATCGCCGCCGCCGCACCGAGCGTGACGACCGACCCAAACAACCGCGTCACCGTCTGCGTCGCGCGCCAAGCGACCCGTCGCGTATCCACATAAATCATCGCCGAACACGCGAGCCCCGCGAGCCCCACCGCCAGAGCCACCGGCAGCAACCCCGGCCACACCATCGCGCCTGCTGCCAGTCCCGCCCACACCCCGAGCACCATCGCTTCCCGGCTCAACCAACTCTTCCGCCACCCAAGAAAAATCCGCCACGCGCGCAACGGCTTCCCCAAATGCGCCCCCGTCACCCCCAGCGCCAACAGCCCCACCGCCGCCCCACCCATTGTCATATAATGGATGACAAACTGCCGTTCGCCTCCGCGGAGAAAATCCAACGCCAGCGCCGTCGCCACGCCCTGCATCCCGAGCGCCAGCGGCAGCAGCGTCAGCGCGATCGCCAGCGGCCAGTGCGCAGGTTGAGGCCGCAGCACCGCCGCATCCGCCGCGTGCAAATCCGCCGGCTGCGTCCGCCCCGACACATAACGCGTCATCGGCCGCGTGTAATCCGGCCCCGGCGCACACGCCAAAAACCCACCCCGCGCCCCCACGGCCCGCCCGTGCATCCTGCCCCTCGCATCCCGTGTCGCGCGTGCCGCACGCAAACTCTCTTCTTCATCCGCATCCTCCCGACCCGCCAATTCCACCGAAGGCGCCGAACACATTGTCATATAATGTATGACATTCTCGTCGCGCCGTTCCGCACCGGTTTGCGCGCATGAAACCGCAGCCGCTGCGCTCACCGGCTCAGCCGAAGCGGCCGCTCCGCTTACCGCGACCGTTACGATGCGGATCGCATGCGTCGGACACGCCTGCACGCACGCCGGCGCCACGCCTTCCGCGCGCCGGCCGTGACACATGTCGCACTTCCGCACAATCCCGAGCCGCGCGTTGTATTTGGGAACATCATACGGGCACTTCAGCACGCAATACTGGCAGCCGATGCACTGGTCGTCCAAATGCCGCACGATGCCCGTCACCGGGTCCTTCTCGTAAGCGAGCACCGGGCACCCATTGAGACACGCCGGATCCGCGCAGTGGTGGCACGCCGTCGTCACCGTTTGCTGAAACGAATTGCGCCAGTCCCCGCCGACCACGAGGCCGACATCGCGCCACGCCTCCGTCTCATCGAGTCCGTTGAGCGAATGACACGCCGACACGCACGCCTTGCAGCCGGTGCACGCATCGAGCTCGACCTCGAACGCATACTGCTCGCCCGCCTTCGGCGCCGTGAGCGGGATCAGATCGCGGTAAACCGGCTCGAGCGCCGGCGCCGCGTCCCGATCGTGCACGTCGGAAAATTTCGCCACCGGCGTCGCGAGTTGCTGCTGCTCCGCGAGCAGTTCGGCGAGCAGCGGAAAATTATCCCGGGAAGCGACCATGCGTTCCGATCAGCCGACGTGGCGCCCGACGTACCCGTCGGGCTTTTTTGGATACGCTGCCGCGGCTGTGATCGTCGTCAGCCTCATCAGTAAACGTCCCGCGCATAACGTTTCGCCGCCTTCAGGGCGTGCACATAGTCCGCCGCCTGCCCGGGCGTCTTGCCGCCCGCGATCTCGATCACCCGGTGCAACGCCGCATCGACGTCCTTCGCCATCCGGCTCGCATCGCCGCACACATAGAAGTGCGCGCCCGCTTCGAGCCACGCGAACAACTCCGCCGCGTGCTCGAGCATGCGATGCTGCACGTAGATTTTCTCCGCCTGGTCCCGCGAAAACGCGGTGTCGAGCCGCGTCAGCACACCCTCGCGCTGCAACGCCTCGAGTTCCTCGCGATACAGGAAATCCGTCTCCGCACGCTGGTCGCCGAAGAACAGCCAGTTCTTCCCCTTCGCCCCCGTCGCTCGCCGCTCTTCGAGAAACGCGCGGAACGGCGCGATGCCCGTGCCCGGTCCGACCATGATCATCGGCGCTTCGCCATTCGCCGGCGGACGAAACGCCTTGTTCGCATGCACAAACACCCCCACGCGCGCGACGCCCGTCGGCGCGCGGTCCGCGAGAAACGTCGAGCACACGCCCTTGCGCGCGCGCCCATCCTTCTCGTAACGCACCGCGCCCACCGTCAGGTGCACCTGGCCCGGATGCGCTTTCGGCGACGACGAGATCGAGTAGAGCCGCGGCTGAAGTTTTTTCAGCGCGCGCACGAACTCCGTTACCGGCGGCTTGGCCTCCCGCGCCGCGTGCAACACATCGACGACGTGATGGTAGGGCAGGTCTGAGACCCGCCCTACTCCCACCGGAACCGCGACCAACGCCAGTAGCTCGGCTGACGGCTTTCCAAGATCGTAAACTTCCGTCAGCGCCCGCCGCAGCGAAATCGCGCTGCCGTCCGGCGCCGCCACCGCTTCCTCGCCATCGCAGCCGAGCGCCGTCAGCACGTCTTGCACGAGCTCCGGACAATTGTGCGCGTAAACCCCGAGCGCGTCGCCCGCTTCGTAAACCAACCCGGAATCGCCGAGGTCGAACTCGACGTGGTTCACCTGCTTCGCCGAGCCGTCTGCGTTGAGCTTGCGCGTCGTCAGGAGCAGCGCCGGAAACGGTTTCGACCGCGTGTAACCCACGTCCGCGATTTCGTCGCTCGACAACTCCGGGGCCGCGGCCGCCGGTTCCGCCGTCGCCGCACCGAACGCGCACAGCGCCGCATCGACCCACGCGTTGAACATCGCCTCGTAATCGAGATCACAGTCCACGCGCGCCGTCACGCGAGTCGCTCCCAGTTTCTCGAGCCCCGCATCGAAGTCCTTCGCACACTGACAAAACTGCGTGTAGTTCGTGTCGCCGAGACCGCACACGCCGAAACGCACGCCAGCCAGCGACACGCTCGCGCCCGCGAGCGACGCGTGCAGCGCCTTCGCATTGTCCGGCGGTTCGCCGTCGCCATACGTGCTCGTGATGACGAGCAGGTTTTTTTCCGTCGCGAGCTTCGCGAGATCGGTCTGCGCCATGTCGAGCACCGTCGCCGCGAAATGCCGGCGGCCCGCTTCCTTCGCCGCCTTCTTGGCCAGCCCTTCCGCCGTGCCCGTCTGCGAGCCGAACAGAATCGTGAGTGGCGTCAGCGCCGGCGCGGCGATCGCCGCCGGCTGCGCGGCGCCCGCGGTTCCGCGCGAGAACAACCCCGCGAAGAAGCCATTGAGCCACGCGCGCTGCTCGGGCGAAAACGGCGCGTTGTCGGGGATGAAGGGAACGGCAGTCATCGTCGAAAATTATTGGCTGAATTTTTCCTGAAGCTCCTTGAGCGAATGCCGCCGCACCCAGCCGACGAAGCTCTCGCCCGCTTGCTTCTGCGCGGTGTAGGTCGCGAGAAAGCGATCCACGAGCGCGTTCACTTCATCGGCGCGCACGCCGCGGAAAACCTCCCGCGCGATCCCCTGCTCGTGGTCCATCCCGCCGCCGAGCACCACATGATAACCTTCGCTGCCGTCGGCGAGCTTCGCGGCGACGAGACCGATGTCGCCGCAGTAGTGCTGCGCGCACGAATGCGGACAGCCCGTGAAGTGGATGTTCACTGGAAAATCGACGACCGCGCGCCACCCCAGGTGCTTCATCAACGCCACCGCGTGCCCCTTCGTGTCCGCGCTGGAATACTTGCAGCCCTTGTTGCCCGTGCACGCGATGATACCACCCGCCGCGGCCGACGCTTCGTGGAAGAATCCGAGCCGCGCCGCGGAGCGCTTGAACGTCTCGACGAACGCCTCCGGCACATGCGGCACGATCACGCTCTGCCACACCGTCAGCCGCAGTTCGCCCTTCCCGTAGTTCGTCGCGAGATCCGCCAGCGCGTGCATCTGCCGCACCGACATCCGTCCGACGGGCGCGCCGAGCCCGATCGAATTCAGCCCCGCTTGCGACTGACGCGCTGCACCGAGCCAGCCGTGCTTGATCACCGGACGCCGCGGCTCGCACGCCTCGAGCGGCAGCCGGCCGAGCGGAAACGCCAGCTTCTTCTGCGTTTCCTCGATAAACTTTTCCACACCCCATTTTTCGAGCACGTATTTCAACCGCGCCTTCTTGCGGTTCGTGCGGTCGCCCGCCTCGGCAAACACACGAATCATCGCCGCGGATACGGCCACCGCCTCCGACGGCCGGATCAGCAGCCCCGTGTCCCGCGCGAAATCGCCATGCCCCGAGATCCCGCCGAGCTGCACGCGAAAGTAAATGCCCGGCTCGACCGCTGACGATGTCTTCTCCGTCACGCGCACCGCGAAGAAACCGATGTCGTTCGTGTCCGCCGCCACCGAGATGCTGCCGCCGTTGTCGAAGGCGACGTTGAACTTCCGCGGCAGGCCGTAAAGGTCCCGATGATTGACGATGTAGTGATGCAGCCCCTTCGCAAACGGGCGCACGTCGATCAACTCGTCGGGATCGAATCCACTATTTGGAGACGCCGTGATGTTGCGGATGTTGTCCGCGCCCGAACCGCGCGACGTCAGCCCAAGCTCCTGCACGCGCGTGAGCACCTTCACGATGTCGCGCGGCTTGAACTCGCGCACCTGCAGGTTGCCCCGCGTCGTGATGTGCGCGTAACCGCCGCCGAGATCGCTCGCCAGGTCCGCGATGCCGTGAAGCTGCACCGCCGTCAGCTCGCACGCCGGAATCCGCAGGCGCAGCATGAAGCTGTCCTGCGCCGGCGCGACGTAGAACAGCCCGAAGGTCTTGAACCGATACGTATGCTCGGGATCGGGAACCTTGTCCTCGTCGGCATGACGCAACAGCCGCTCCCACGCATCGAGCGGATTCTCGTCGTATTTCCATCGCTCCTCCCTGCAAAGGTCGCCGAGCGGGGTGCCGAACACCGTCTCCTCCGCCGGCGCCGCGAGATTCCCGGAAACAGACGCGTCCGGCGTCGACGTGAGTTGTCCGCCCGGCGTCTGGCCGACAAACGGCAGCACACCACTCGACGCCACGCCGGCCATGAACCCGGCGAGATATTCCTTCTGCTCGGGCGTGAAGGGCTGCGGCGGCTGCGGAGCGATTGCGGTCATGGCGGACACGCCTCCGATTTAGCACGCGTGGTGCCACGAGCCGTCCGCCCAGCAATGAAGAGCGTGAATAATATTGGTCGTATCCATGAAGTAGATTCATGTCTAACGCAGCGCGGCGCTTCAGCCGCGCCGAGAGCGCCACGCGCGCAAAACGCTGCATCCCATGGAGCCGCGGCTGCTCGCCGCGCATCGCGCTCCAAACGCGGCGACGGCGCCGCGACTCCATCTCGCGCTGCTTTTCCCTCTCTTGCCGCGTCCCTTACCGCCCGCCAACGATTTACCCCCGCGCCAGCAAACCGATCAAAACCCCGATCACCCCCACCAGCACCACGCACAGGAGCTGGTAAAACCGCACCGGATTGCGCTCCAGCAACGGCGCGTCCTTCCGATGATACGGCGCAACCTTCGCCGGCTGCTCCAGTTCGAAGGCCATCTCGGAAAAGTTCTGATACCGCCGCGCGCGATCGGGCTCGATCGCGCGCAATACGATCGACTCGAACCAGTCCGGCACCGCCGGATTCAGCTTGCCCAAACGGCGCGGCGGCGCGTCGAAGCGCGGCGTCTGAAACCGCTCGACCTCGCCATACGGATACACCCCGCTCAGCGCCTCGTAGAGCGTCACGCCGATCGCGAAAATCTCCGTGCGCTCCGCCACCGCCGAGCCGTGAAACCGCTCCGGCGCCAGATAGCTCGGCGTGCCCGCGCGGGAGGTGACCGAGAACAACTCCGCCGCACTGCCGAAATCGAGCAGCTTGAACGTCGTGGTTCCGCCCGCCGCGCTTGCGTTCCGCAGCACCAGCAGGTTCTCCGGCTTGATGTCGCCATGCACGAGTTCGTGCCGCAACAGATGCTGTCCCACGCGCAGGAGAAACCGCCCGAGTTCGCGCGCCTCCTCCACCGCCAACACGCCACCCGCCTGCAGCACCTCGCGCAACGTCGGCGCCGGCACGAACTCCATCGCATAAAAACGCAGCGCCCCTTCCGCCGGCGTCCACGCGCGCACGAGATCGGCCGACACCAACCGCGTCGCGTTCCACGCTTCGCGCACAAATGCATCGCGCAATCCCTCCCCCTCCGCCGCCTCGAGCGGTGGAAACTTCAGCACGAGCGATCCGCCCGCCGCGTCCTCCGCCAGCCACACGCGTTCGTTCCCCGCAAGCGATCGCATCAGCCGATGGCCGTCCACGACGTCGCCCGCCCGCAGCGCCGGTAGCACCTCCAGGCGTTGCGCGTCGGCCCCCGCCGGACGCCCGCGCTCGATCACGTCGAGCACGATCGCCGACGTGTCGTCCTGCAACTCCTCGCACTCGGCCACCGCCGCGCACGCCTCCGACACGATCGCGCGCGCCGCCGCGCGGCGGCCCAACAACAACGCAATCCGCGCTTCATCCAGCGCCGCCACCACGCCGTCCGAACACAGCAGCACCTGGTCGCCGTCCGCCAGATCCAGCTCGAAGAAATGCGGCTCCGCATGCGGCTCGAGCCCGATCGCGCGCGTGAGCACGTGCTGCATCCCCGGCTCCGCGAGCGCATGGGATTCCGACAGCCGCCGCAGTTTTCCCTCACGCCAGTGAAACACCGGCGAGTCGCCGACGTTGCAGCCGTAAAGCCGGCCGCCCTCGAGCACCACCGCGCTGAGCGTGCACGCGAGTTCGGGCGAGCCGTGTCGCTCGATCGCCTCCTGGTGCAACTGCCGGTTGATCTGTCCGGTGAACTCCGCGAGCGCGCGCCGCGCACTCCACGCGCGCGGCCGGGCGACACCATGATCGGTCAACATTTCCACCGCGCGCCGCGCCGCCACGCCGCCTTCGCGACTCGCACCGACACCATCCGCCAGCGCCGCGACCAACGCCCCATGCCCTTCGCTCACCGCCCACGCATCGTCGCAGGACTCGCCTTCACGTCGCGGCCGGGCGCAGCCGGAATGTTCGACTTTCACGGCGCGAAGGTGGGCTGCACGCGGCGCTCGCGCAATCAGATGCGCGCCGCCGCCATCGCGCCCCACGTGGTGCGCCAGCGCGTTTTGACGAGTTTCAACCCGCCGAGCGCGACCACGCAAAGTCCCGCGAACAACAGGATGCCCGTGACGTAGCTGCCCGTGTGCTCCTTCGACGCGCCGAACATCATGCCGAGCAAAAATCCGCCGATGCCACCGCCGCAGCCGACGAGCCCCGTCATCACGCTGATATCCTTCGCGAAGCGCTGCGGCAGCAGTTGAAACACCGACCCGTTGCACATGCCGAACGCCCCCGACGCCACGAAGAACGCCGCGCCGCACAGCCACAGATTGCGCGAAAACGCCGCCGCGATCAGCGCGAGCGCCGCCACCGTGTAGAAAATTCCCAGCGAACGGATGCCGCCCAACCGGTCCGCCATCGCTCCGCCGATCGGCCGCCCCAGCGCACCGACGAGCGTGCAGAACGCCGCGATCTCGCCGGCGTGCACCGGCGCGAGCCCGAACTCGTCGCGGAAGTAAATCGCGAACGCCGTCGCCAGCCCGACGAACCCGCCGAAGCTGATCGTGTAGAACAGGCAAAACCAGTGCGCGTCGCGCTCACGCAGCAGGTTGAGATAATCGGAGAGCTTCTTCTTTTTGAACTGCCCCGGCGGCTCCTTCGAGAAGACCGCGTAAAGCACGAACACCAGCGCGAGCGGAATCAGCGCGACGCCGAACACGGCGTTCCAGCCATACACCGCGGCGATGCGCGGAGCGAGCAGGTGATCGATCACGACGCCGACATTGCCCGCGCCCGCCAGCCCGAGCACCACGCCCTGCAAATGCGGCGGATACCAGCGACCCGATTGCGGCAGCGCGACAGCGAAACTCGCACCCGCCAGGCCCAGCACCAGTCCCAGGGCCAGCGTCTGCCCGAGCGACGACAGTCCCGTCTGCCACGCAATCGCCAGACCCATCATCACGACGAGCTGCGCGAGTATCCCCGTAGTCTTGGTGCCGATACGATCGACCAGCAGGCCCAACGCGATGCGCAGGAACGCCCCCGCGAGGATCGGCGTGGACACCATCAGGAACTTCTCCTGCGCGGTCAGCCCGAGTTCGGGCGCGATCATCGCGCCGAGAGCGCCGAGGATCGTCCACACCATGAAGCTCACGTCGAAATACAGGAACGACGTGAGCAGCGTGGGCCAGTGGCCCGATTGTCTGAGTTGAACGAGATTCATGCCTGCGCGTTGCTCTCATCAGCAACGCCCAGGCCAATGGGCGAACCGTCCCCCATTTATGGGATTAATAGTTTTTCAGCCGACGATGAATGCGGTTCATCATAACCGGCCTGCGGCGGATCTCAGCCGCGAGCATTCAGTCGCCCGCGAATCACGCCAACCGGCGCGAACCCCAAATGAAGAAATCATCTCCCACCAACGTTCGCCTGGCTTGGCAGCGACAACACTTCATTTCACCCTTCTGAAATTTGCGTTCATTCGCGTCATTCGCGGGAGGTCTTCTGCTTGAGCCCGCCTCAATAGTTGAACTCGACCTGTATCCAAATCTTGCGCACGTCGGGCACGCTCAGGCTGTCGCGGCTGAAGTCGGCATACTTCACCAGTCCGGTGAAATATTTCCCAAACTTGCGCGTGAGCTGCAGATTCCACTCGTCGCCCAGGTCGATACCCGTGTCGGTCTCGAAACGGTGATAGAACCCGAGCAACGCGAGCCCGCCGGGCAGCGTCGCACCGGCCTTCACGTAGGTGTCGCGCAGGCCGCCCGCAGGCGTGGCGAGAAAGACATCCGCCCAGCCGTTGAACGCGTGCAGCGTCGCCAGCGGCGTCTTGAAGCCCACGTTGTGGTCGGTGCCCAGCACTTCGTAACCGAGCGCGACACTGCCGGGCTTCGCCACGAGACCGAGCTCGCCCGTGTAGTAGTCCGCGGTGTAGCTCAGCGGGCTGGAGCCGTAGTCCGACTGCGTCGCGTATTCGATCCGGTAGGACAACTTCAGGTCGTCGGTCAGCTTCGGCGTGCCCGTGAGACTCGCGCCGACGGTCGCGCTGCTGTTCGCCGCCGCGTTGTCGAAATCGAGCAGGTAAGCATAACCCGTGAGCGTGCCGATCGGCAGGCCGGCGTAACTGGCGTTGAGCACGTGCGAATCGCTGTCCCAGTTGCCCTGCGCGTGACGGTCGGAGAACACGCGGTTGATGCGGTAAAGGTAGGCGTAAGTGAGACTGACCTGGGCGAAGGTCTTGTCCGTGACGGTGACCGCATCGAAGGTCTGCGCGTTCTGGCGCCAGCCGACGTCGCCGACGAAACGCGTGTTGTCCAGCACGAGCCGCTGGCGCCCGGCGGTGACGCCGGTTTTGCCCGACCCATACGCGAGCCACGCCTGGTTGATCTCCGTGCCGACGGGATCCGCGACGACGGCGCGCCCGGCGCCACCGGAGTTCAGGCCGGCCTGCGAGTAGTTATTCGGATCGAGCGCCGCGATGTTCTCCGCCTCGATCATCGCCTTGAATCCGTTGAGCGCACTCGTGGTGAAACCGAGCCGCGTGCGCACCGTGGCGGCATCGGCGTCGCGCAGGCCCGTCTGCTCCACGCCCTCGTAACGGGCGCGAACGTTGAGCGAGACTTTGCCCTTGGCGAAAGCTTCTCCGATCGAATCGGCCGGCGCGGGTGCATCGGCGGCGCGCAGGGCGCCAGAGGTCAAACTCGCGCCGGCAAGCGCGGCGAGAAACAGGAACGGTCTGCGGTGTTTTTTCATGACGGTGTAGTGATAAAATTGAGACAAAGCAGCAGCCTGCGCCGGAAATCGACCGGCGGATGGAAAGGAAACGGCGCGGCGCGCGGCGCCCGCAACCGGAATCAGACGAGGGAAAAGAGGCGCGCGGCGGGACGTCGCTCCGGCGGCGGCGGGGCGGTCGGACGCGGCGGCTTCAAATGCGAACGGTGATTGAGAAAACCCATCAGTTGCTCGCGGAGTTCATAGTAGTGCGGATTCTCGAGCAGCTCGCGGCGATCGCGCGGACGTGGAAACGGAATCTCCACGATCTCGCCGACGCTCGCCTCGGGACCGTTGGTCATCATCACGACGCGATCCGCGAGGTAGAGCGCTTCATCGACGTCGTGCGTCACCATCACCGCGGTCTTGCGGTCGCGCTGCCAGAGATCGAGCAGCACGCCCTGGAGTTCGAAGCGCGTGAGCGAGTCGAGCATGCCGAACGGTTCGTCGAGCAGCAGCATTTTCGGCGCGAGCGCAAACGCCCGCGCGATGCCGACACGCTGGCGCATGCCTTGCGAAAGCTCCGCCGGCCGGCGGTGCATCGCGTCGCCGAGTCCGACGATCGCGAGATAGTATTCGGTAAGATCGTGCCGATCGGCTTTCGACGCGGTGAAGAAGACCTGATCCACGCCGAGCCGGACATTCTGATACGCCGTGCGCCACGGCAGCAGGCACGGCGATTGAAACACGACGCCGCGATCAGGCCCGGCGTCGGTCACCTGTTTTCCGTCGAGAAAAATCCCGCCCGCCGTCGGTTCGGTCAGCCCGGCGACCATCGAGAGCACCGTCGACTTTCCGCAACCGGAATGCCCGATGAGCGCGATGAACTCGCCTTGCTTGATCTTGAGGTCGAAGTCGCGAACGACCGTCACCGGGCCCGTCGGACCATCGAAGGTCTTGGTGAGAAACGAGAGATCGAGAAAAGCGCTCATGAGGAAATCGCGGCGGTTTGGCGGCGGGGGAAAATCCGATCGGCCCACGTGACGTGATCGAGATTCTCCGGCCGGATCGCGGGCAATCGCGGCGTGCGACGTGTGGTCGACGTTCTCTCACCGGCGGATGCGATCAGCCACTCGAGGATGTCCTTCCGCATGCGCTTGAAGTGCGGGTCGTGGTTCAGCGCGAGCCGGTCGCGCGGGCGCGGGATGTCGATCGCGAACGACGGCCCCAGCGTCGCGCGCGGCCCCGCGCTGAGCGGGATCACGCGGTCCGCGAGCAGGATCGCCTCGTCGGGATCGTTGGTGATGAGCACGACCGTTTTCCGGTTTTCCTGCCAGATGCGCGAAATCTCGTCCTGCAACGTCGCGCGCGTGAGCGCATCGAGCGCGCCGAGCGGTTCGTCGAGCAGCAGGACGCGCGGGTCCATCGCGAGCGCCCGCGCCACCGCCACGCGCTGTCTCATGCCGCCGGAGAGCTGGCGTGGGCGCTTGGCGCGGGCGGGCGTGAGGTTGACCATCGCGATGTGCCGCTCGATGTGCGTGCGGCGCTGCGCCGCGGACCACTGCGGAAACACGCGGTCGACCGCGAGCGCGATGTTGCCCTCGACCGGCAGCCAAGGGAGCAGCGAGTAGTTTTGAAACACGAGCGCGCGATCCGGCCCGGCGTCCGGCATCGGCGCGCCGTCGAGCTGCGCCGCGCCCGTATCCGGTTTGCTGAGACCCGCGAGCAGGTTGATCAAGGTCGTCTTGCCGCTGCCGGAATAGCCGACGATCGCGACGAACTCCCCCTCGTGCACACGCAGGTCGAGATCGCGCAGCACCTCGAGCCGCGACGCACCGGCGCCGAAGCTCTTGCCCGCGCCGCGCAGTTCGATGACAGGCGCACTCATCGGGCGGGGGCGCCGAAGCTGACGGCGCGTTGCAGTGACAACATCGCGCGATCGAGCGCGAATCCGATCAGCCCGATGGCGAAGACGGCGACCATGATCTGCGCGAGCGTCTGGCTGCTGCCGTTCTGGAACATGTCCCACACGAATTTTCCCAGACCGGGATTCTGCGCGAGCATCTCGGCGGCGATCAGCACCATCCAGCCCACGCCGAGCGAGAGCCGCAGCCCGGTGAAGATGAGCGGCAGCGCCGCAGGCAGCACGATCTTGAACACCTTCGCCGCCCAACCGAGCCGCAGCACGCGCGCCACGTTGAGATAATCCTGGTCGATCGACGCGACGCCGAGCGCCGTGTTGATCAACGTCGGCCAGAGCGAGCAGAGCGCGACGGTGATCGCCGAACTCAGAAACGCTTTCTCGAAGAACGGCTCGGCGGGATTGTAGAGCGCGCTGACGAGGATCATCACGATCGGCAGCCACGCCAGCGGCGACACGGGTTTGAAGAGTTGGATGAAGGGGTTGAACGCGAGGTTCAGGCTCTTGCTCAGCCCGCACACGATCCCCAACGGCACCGCGATGAGGGAGGCGATGACGAAGCCCGTGAACACGGTCTGCAGGCTCGTGAGGATCTGCTTGAAGAAGGTCGGCCGGCCCGCGTGCTTGCGCTCCTTCCACTCGCCTCCGGGATTGGCCGCGAGGAACGCAGCCTTGCGCTCCGCCTGGCGCGCCTCGAACGCGCGGGCGCGGGCGCGCTCATCGAGATGTTCCTGCCAGAGATTGCCCGCTTCCGTCGCGACCGCCATGGGTCCGGGGAGCGAACCGAAACTCACCTGGATGCTGCGCGCCGCGAGCGACCAGAAACCGAGGAAGATCGCGATCGCGAGCACCGGAATGCCAACGTTGCGGAGGCCGGCGCGGATCAGACGATCGGCGCGGGTCGCGAAGGGGAGGGTCGCGGCGGCGGGCGCCGGAGGGGTGGCGGTGGTGCTCATGGTCAATCCTTCAAGCCGATCGCAAGGCGCTTCAGGTAGGCGTTGGGCTCGCGTCCGTCATAGACGACGCCGTCGATGAATTCGTCCGTCGGCGGCTTGAAGCCGTCGGTTTCAGGCACGTCGGCGGCGGAGAGTTTTTTCTCCGCGATCAGAAGCTTCGCCGCCTCGCGATAAACGTCCGGCCGGTAAACCGACGCCGCCGTCTCGCGATACCACGCGTCGCTCTTCGCCTCGCCGATCTGGCCCCAGCGGCGCATTTGCGTGAGATACCAGATCGCGTCGCTATAATATGGATACGTCGCGAAGTGCCGGAAGAAGACGTTGAAGTCCGGCAGCGGACGCGTGTCGCCCGGATAATACTCCCAGGTGCCGGTCATGCTGTTCGCGATGATGCGGAGATCGGCGCCGACATACTCCGGCCGCGCGAGAATGCGGCAGGCCTCCAGGCGATTCTCCGGCGAAGCATCGAGCCACTGGCCCGCGCGGATCAGCGCCTTCACCACCGCAAGGTGCGTCTGCGGATTTTTTGCCGCCCACTCCGCTGTCACGCCAAAGACCTTCTCCGGGTTGTTTTTCCAGATCTCGTAATCGGTGACGACCGCGACGCCGATGTCGCGCAGCACCGCCTGCTGGTTCCACGGTTCGCCCACGCTGTAGCCGTGGAGGGTGCCTTGCGCGAGCGTCGCGGGCATCTGCGGCGGCGGCGTGACGGAAATCAACACGTCCGCTTCCACCGTGCCGGTCGTGTCGTTCGCGGTGTAGTAACCCGGATGAATGCCGCCCGCGGCGAGCCAGTAGCGCAACTCGTAGTTGTGCGTGGAGACGGGGAACACCATGCCGAGTTTCAACGGCGTGCCCGCGGCTCGCATGCGCTGCACCACCGGCTTCAGCGCATCGGCTTTCACCGGCCGTGGCGTAGGCGTGGCGGCGAGTGCGGGATTGGCCGCGAGCATTTCCTGCCAGACGGACTTCGACAACGTGATGCCGTTGCCGTTCAGATCCATCGAGAACGCCGTGACGACGTGCGCCTTGGTCCCGAAACCGATCGTCGCGGCAAGCGGCTGGCCCGCGAGCATGTGGGCACCGTCGAGTTCGCCCGTGATGACGCGGTCGAGCAGGATCTTCCAGTTCGCCTGCGCCTCGATCGAAACGTAGAGTCCTTCGTCCTCGAAGAAGCCCTTCTCCTGCGCGATCACGAGCGGCGCGCAATCAGTAAGCTTGATGAAGCCGAACTTGAGATCGGGCTTTTCGACGTCGAGCGGAGCGGCGGCGGTGGCGACGGCGGCAAGCGCGAGCGTCGCGGCGAGGCTGCCGAAAAATCCGCGCAGGGCGGAGGGACGGCTAACGTGGGTCGGAAGTGGCAACGGAGGCATCGGTGTGGTGGTGTGGGTTGAAGGCATCGCGATACAGGTCTTCACGGAAAAGGCGGCGGGGCAGGGCCGCGTCTGTATCCACTGAAAGGATACCGGCGGCGACCAGCTCCCGCTGCAGCGCCGCGGCCTTGTCGGCCGAGGGGACATTCGCGCCGTCGCGGTGAAACACGACGAAATCAGGCGCGTGCTCCACGCGGCCGTGGCCACAGTCGAACCGGCCGAGCAGCGCGGGCGCGATGACGCGCGCCGGCAGGTTCAAAAATGCCGCGGCGCTCAGCAGCGTCGCCAGTTCCTCGCGGTTCTCCGCCGCATCGCACCAGGCTGCAGCTTCCGCGAGCGCGGCGATCAGCGCCGCATGCTCGGTCGCGCGCGACTTTGCAAAACGCTCGGTCACCATCAGCACTTTCTCGATGTGACCCGGCGCGTGCGCCGCGCTCCACGTCGGACACCAGCCGGCCCCGGCGCGCACCGCGATCGTGTTCCACGGCTCGCCCGCGCAATACCCGTCGATCGTGCCCGCCTCGAGATTTCGAAACATCTGCGCGGGCGGCACGATGGCGACGCGCACGTCGCCATCGCGCGCGAGCCCGCCCGCGCTCAGCCACTGCCGCAGGTGCAGGTGATGCGACGAGAACGGAAACACCACGCCGAGCGTCAGCCGGCTCTCGCCCCGCCGCGCGCGCGCCACCGCCCGCAAACTCGCCGCGTCGCGCACGCCCTCGGCGTAGAGCTGGTTGGACAGCGTGATCGCGTTGCCGTGCAGGTTGAACACGAACGCCGTGAGCACCGGGGCCGGCGCACACCCGATCCCGAGCTGCGCCGACCACAACATCGGCGCGGGCGCCTGCGCCGCATCCAGCTCGCCGTAAATGATCTTCTCGCGAATCGTCGCCCAGCCCACTTCGCGCTCGAGCACGACGTTCAACCCGTGACGCGCGAAGAGCCCGCGCTGCTGCGCGACGATCAACGGTGCGGCATCGGTCAACGCGAGAAATCCGATGCGCAGCGGCAGCCGGCGGACGGCGGTGTTTTGCGGCGTGGCGTGGTTCATGGATACGCCCGGCAAGTTAGCCGCCAACGTGCCACACGCCCCGGCTGGCCTGATTAGTGCTGAGTAAAGATTTCATAACTTCGATGAAAGGCATTCATTCGTGAACCGCCCGCTCGACAGCCGTCAGCTGCTCGCTTTCGCCGCGCTCGCGCGCTGGCAGAGCTTTACGCGCGCCGCGAAGGAACTGTTCCTCACGCAGAGCGCCGTCAGCCACGCCATCAAATCCCTCGAGCAGGAGGTCGGCAGCCGCCTCGTCGATCGCGCGGGGCGACGCGTGCTGCTCACACAAGCCGGCGAACAATTTCTCCGCCACACCGAGCGCATCCTGCGCGAGATGGAAGCCGCGCGCGCCGGGCTCGACGCGCTCTCGCGCTGGGGCCACGGCCGGCTGCGGGTCGGCGCGAGCACCACCGCGTGCCAGTATCTACTCCCCACCGTGCTGCGCGAGTTCAAGCAGAGCTTTCCGAAGTCGGTCATCAGCATCGAGCCGGGCGATCACGCGCAACAGGTCGAGCTGCTCGAAAACAACCGCATCGATCTCGCCATCATGCTCGAGCCGGAGAACACGACCGAGTTCGACTTCGTCCCGCTGTTCTCCGACGAACTGCGCTTCGTCACCTCGCCGCTGCACCCGTGGGCCCGCGCCGGGAAGATGTCGCGCGACACGCTCGAGAGCGAAACCCTCGTGCTCTACAATAAAACGAGCTATACAGCTCGGCTCGTGAACGAATATTTCCGCGCCGACCGCGTCGTCTTCGGACACTATATCGAACTCGGCGCGATGGATGCCATCAAGGAGCTGGTGAAGATCGGCGTCGGCGTCGGCGTGCTCGCACCCTGGATCGCGCGCGCCGAACTCGAAGCGGGCGCGCTCGTGGATTTCCCGCTGGGCCGGCGGCGCTTGAAACGCACGTGGGGCGTCGCACACCTGCGCGGACGCCGGCTCCCGCTCGGCGAGGAAACGTTCATCGGATTGTGTCGATCGGTGACGGAAAAATTCGGCGAACCCTTCGTCGCTCCCGCCCGCGCCGACCCGTGAGCGCGCGCTCTTGACGTCTCATGGAGCCGCGGCGCCCTCGCCGCGCTTCAGGCAAAAACGCGGCGAGGGCGCCGGGGCTCCATCTCCGACTCGCTTACGTCCCTCGGAAGAGCGACATGGATCCCTCCCGCTTGCCGTCCGAGCCCCACGCAGTCGTCAATCGCTTGCGTCAGCTTTATGAGACGCGGCGCGCGCTTCATAATTATTGGCTCAATTTCCGGCCTCGGGAGTCGCACTACTAATCCCCGGCCGGCGCGCCTTCCGGCTCGCCAGTCGGCTGTAGCTTCTGCTTCGTTGATCCTTCGCTCCCGCGCGTCTGACCTACGCACGGAGGCGTATTCCTCAATTGCGACGATTCGACTACGGTTTCGCCGCCACCAAACACACACCGTTCATGTTAGCCGCCTGCATCGTTCTGCTCCTCCTTGTCGTGCTCGTCGCGACCGAATCCAACGTGTCCCACGACGGACAAAACTGACGCTGCTCCTCCCGCCGCGGCCGTCGCCCGGCCGTCATTCGCCAACCCGCCGGTCGACGGCAGGAAAGGAACGCCCTCGAGCGGTCCGTCGGCGGCGTGCGCACCACCAAACCCGCGCCGCGTTTGGCCGCCCCGTAAAATTAGCAGGGGCGCCCCCGCGAACGGAAGCGCCCCTGGTTGATTTCTTAACGTGTTATCTTAGTTCGCGGCGAAACGATCCTCCGCAGTGATGCGGACGGGGAGGACGACTTTTTTCGCCACCGCCGTTCCGTTCTTCTGCGCAGGCGTGAAACGCCACTTCTTGACCGCATCCATGACCACCTTCGCGAGCCGCGCATCAGGAGACGACACGACCGCGAGCTGGGTCGGAGTTCCCTGGGCGTCGACCGTGAAGGTCACGTCGATCTGCGCACCGGCGTATTCGGGGCTGACGCTGGGTTTCACCACAGCGACGGGCACCGGCACTCCGGGGCTCTTGAGCGACGTCTCCACATAGGCTTGCTCCGCCGACTTCGCGGAAACCGCGAGCGGGAGAAGCGCACCCAAGCTGATCAGGACGGCGAGTTTATTGACTGCTTTCATGGTATTAAACTCCGCAGTGACGCGGAGAGTTTGGTGTTCTGACTTATCTGGGTTAAAACCCGCGTGCCGCCCGCGCGTGAGCGCCGGCGACCTACGGGCGGATTGACCGCGTGGCTTGAAGCCGACGCCGCCAAAGGGTCCGTCTTGGGATAACCCCCAACACCGCCATGACCGGCCGCGCACCACTCGCAGGCGCGCCGCCGGAACTGCAACCCTGTGCAACCAGGTGAGCCGCACAGGGAAAATCAAAGAACCTTCACCGTCTGCCCCGAAGAGCAGCCCGATCTCGCGATCGCCCCTCGTGAATGCAGCCCCCATGCCAAGCGCGCAACCCCCGTAGTGTTACGTTACGGCAACAGGCGGAGAGCACGGGCCGCCCCCATCCGCGAACCGCTCCTTATACCGCCGCTCGCGCGCCGAATTCCCTGCCGTAGGGCGGGGGCGGACTTCAGCCCGCCTTCGCCCCTTGGGCATGCTCGCGCACCCAGCCGGCTGCCCCGCCCGGGTCGCGTTGCAACGCCGTGTATCCGCCAAACCACTTCACGCAACCACTTCACGCGTCCGTCGAGCGCCGTTCGCCGGACCTTTGGAAACACCCCGCGCGTTTTCCCTAAAACGCGGCTTGCGCGTGCCGAATGCCACGGTTCCCTGCCGCTTCGAAAGTCCGATCTCATGTCCGTTCCCGTCTCGCCCTCGCCCACCCCTTCCTTTCTCCGCCGCTCGCTCGCCGCCGTTGTGCAATGGTTCGACAGCGACCACACCCCGGGAGGCGCCGACAAGATGCGCGCCGAGGAAGACAAGGTCGACTGGGTGCGCTGCATCCCGTTCATCATTCTCCACGCCGGCTGTCTCGGCGTCATCTGGGTCGGCTGGAGCTGGTTCGCCGTCTGGGCCGCCGTCGCGCTTTATTTCCTGCGGATGTTCGCCGTCACCGGCATCTACCACCGCTACTTTTCGCATAAAACCTACAGCACGTCCCGCGCAGGCCAGTTCTTCCTCGCGCTCTGGGGCGCGACGACCGTGCAGCGCGGCGGACTCTGGTGGGCGTATCACCACCGCCATCACCACCAGCACTCCGACGAAGAGGAGGACGCCCACTCACCCCACGTTCACGGCTTCTGGTGGTCGCACATCGGCTGGATCACCAGCCGGCGCAACTTCCCTACCGACTACTCGAAGGTGAAGGACCTCGCGAAATACCCCGAGCTCGTCTGGCTCAACCGCTTCGATACCGTCGTCCCCGCGCTCTTCGCGACCGGCTTGTTTTTCCTCGGTCAGTTCCTCGCCTCCGCCGCCCCCAGCCTCGGCACCAGCGGGCCGCAACTTCTCGTGTGGGGCTTCTTCATCAGCACCACCGCACTCTTCCACGGCACGTCCTGCATCAACTCCATGGCCCACCTCATGGGCCGCCGCCGCTACGCCACCACCGACGACTCCCGCAACAGTTTCATCCTCGCTCTCATCTGCCTCGGCGAAGGCTGGCACAACAACCACCACCGCTACCAATCCTCCACGCGCAACGGTTTCTACTGGTGGGAAATCGACCCGACCTACTACGGCCTGAAATTTCTCTCGTGGACCGGACTCATCTGGGGCCTGAAAGCCGTTCCGCAATCCGTCCTCGACGAAGGCACGCGCGCCGAACACGCCGCGTCCGTCGCCGCCGCCGAGAAAGCCGCCCTCGCACCCGACCACTCGGCACTGAAAAAAGTCGTCCCCGCCGCCGCCGCCCTCGCAATGGCCACCGTGAACACCTCGAGCGTCGTCGCTCCGAAAAAAGCCGAAGGCCCCGCCATCCATCGCGACGCCACCGAGCAAACACTCCCGCCACCGCCGCCCGCCACCTCGTAGGGCGGGTTTCAACCCGCCTTCCGCTCACCTCTTCCTCCCGGCGCCGCCTTCCGCGGCGCCTTTTTTTTGGCCCGCGCTCCGCGCACTGCATCAGCGCGCATCCATCACACCCATGATGAAGAAAACGATTGGTCACAGAGCGCACAGAGCTCCGACACGGAGTTCACCGAGGAGAATTCACCGATCCTATCTGGCCTCCCCTTCCAATCCGCCTCGTTTTCGCAACAAACGCATCCAACACCTTGTGGCCTCCTGCTGCCTCTG
>JAEYYL010000290.1 GCA_023430825.1 Verrucomicrobiota bacterium
AGCGTGAGCGTGTGGCGCGTTTCGCCGGGGAGGAGCGGCGCGGGTTCGCCGCGCACCCAGGCGGCGTGATCGGTTTGATAGAAGGGCGACAGCGGATGGCCGCTTGGTCCGCCGGGCATTTGAAACAGACCTTCTTCCTCGCGGCCGGGCGAGACGACCAGACGCATGCTCGCGCCGTAGTTGGGCGACTGCAGGCGTGGCATGTAGTCGTCGCCCGCGAGCGGATCGGCGGGGAAATTCAGCCAGCGCGCGATCGGTTTGGGAAGGACGGCGGCGAAGGGGTGGTGAATCCGCGCGCGGTTGCGCTCGCCCCAGGTCGCGCGGGCGAGCGGCACCTGCTGGCGCTCGAGTTCGGCGATCACGTCGTCGGCGGCGGCGAGGAGCAGGGCGTCCCACGACGCGAATTTCGGCGAAAGCAGGTGGGCGGGTTTCTCGTGCAACATCGTCCAGAGCGCGGGCTCGTAGTTGAGGCGACGCCAGCGGAAATCGCGCATGCGCTCGACGCACGGGGCGAAGATCGCCGAGAGCGCGCGTTCGGCGGTCGCGGTGCGGAACCCGCGCACGAGCCGGTAGCCGACGGAGTCGACGCTGGCGCGCGGTATCCAGTTTTCCACTTCGCGGCGCAGCTCGGCGCGTGCGGCATGGTCCGCGATCGCTTCCGGCGTGAGCACCGTGAGCAGGATTTTTTGCCAGCGGTCGAGGAACAGGGCGCGGTCGTCGAGTTGAATCGCGGCGAGATCGGCCGGTGTGGCGCGGGTCAAGGTCGCGAGTCCGTCGCGCGCCTGCGCGGCGCGGGGCGGCGCGGCGTAACCGCCGTCGCCAAGGCGGGCGAGCGCCTGGCCGCCGACGATGCGGTTGTTGGCGGTCCAGAGCCGGCCGCTCGCGGGCGAGGCGATCGTGGGAATGTCGGACGGCGCGACGAAGTTGTCCCAGCGGCGTTCGCCGGACCTCCACGAGACAGGCAGCCGGCCGTCGAAGCCGACGCGGCGGGGAAACTTTCCGACGATCGTCCACGCGATGTCGCCAGCGGCGTCGGCGAGCAGGATGTTGTGCGCGGGGATGCCGGCGTCGTGGGCGATGGCGACGGCTTCGGCCGTGGAGGTGGCGGTTTCGAGCCGGCGATAGTTCAGGTTCGTCGCGTCGGCGTCGTAGGCGACCCAGCGGTGGGCGAGCGGGCGGTCGCGCGCGTCGGTGCCGACGATCGGGCCCCATTGGGTCCAGCGGGTTTCGATCGTTTCGGCGGGGGCACCGTGCGCGGCGATGGTTTCGCGGCGGACTTCGATGTCGCGTGTCGCGTCGCTGCCGGGCACGCGATAGCGATCGCGGGAGAACGGCTCGAGGTCGACCACCACGAGGTCGCTGGTGTCGGCGTAGGCGACGGTGAGCCCCCAGGCGACGCGGCCGTTGCTGCCGAGGACGACGAAGGGCAGTCCGGGAAGCGTGACGCCGACGATGCGATGCGCGGAGGCGGCGTCGGTTGCGGAGGCGGAGGAGGTGGGGGATTTTTCGGCCGGCCATTCGAGGACGGCGCGATACCAGATGTTGGGCACGTCGAGGCCGAGGTGGGGATCGTTCGCGAGGAGCGCGGCACCGGTGGCGGTGTGGGTGCCGGCGAGGGCGAAACTGTTGCTGCCGGGGCGCTGGTCCTCGTTGGGGAGATCGAGGGCGAAGGAGGCAGCGGCGCGGCGCGCTTCGTTCTCGGGCGGTGAATCCGATTTGGGCTGGCGGAGGTTGAGGGCGCGGGCGTCGGGGATCGGAGCGAGCGGAGCGGTCGAGCCGTCGAGTGCGGCGTCGTCGGGCGTGAGCACGGGCGCGAAGAAATCCAGCGCGGCGGGGCCGAGGGTGTCGCGGATGACGGCGAGCGAACGTTCGTAGGCGTTGGACGGGTCCTGCAGGTCGAGCGTCATCGCATAGACGACGAGCACGCTGTCGACGGCGGTCCACGGGCGCGGCTCCTGGCGGAGGAGGAGGTATTCGAACGGTTTTTGGCGGAGGGCGGTGCGACCGGCTTCGACGCCGGCGGCGTAGGCTTCGAGGAGGGCGCGGTCGGCGGGCGGTTGCGCGGCGAGCACGCGCTCGGCGAGGGCGCGAAATCCGTGCGGACGGTTGATGCGGTCGAGCGGGAGGGCGGCGGGACCGAAGAGTTCGGCGAGTTCGCCGGCGGCGCGGCGGCGGATCAGGTCCATTTGAAAGAAGCGATCCTGCGCGTGGAGAAAACCGAGGGCGCGAGCGATGTCGGAGCGCGTGGCGCCGCGGATGGTCGGCACGCCGCCGGCGTCGCGGGTGATCGTCACTTCGCCGGTGAGTCCGGCGAGCGGGTGGGTGCCGTCGAGTTGAGGGAGGCTGGCGCGGATTTGGAAGTAGAGCCACGCGGCCGCGAGGGCGGCGAGGAGGAGAAACGCGAGCAGGGCGCGGGCGGTCCAGCGGAGAGTCGAAGCGAGAAGACGGGGCATGGTGCGCGGGATGCGGCAGGTTTGACGGAGGCGGCGCGGGAGACAATGCGTAGGCTTATCGTGAATCCCAATTCCGTGAATCAGAAGGGGGACACAGAGAGCACGGAGCTCCGACACAGAGCGCACAGAGCACAGCCCTTGCTCCGGAACTAGGCCTTCAGGTTGCAGCGGTGTTGGTCGTGTCCGGATTGCGGGGTAGGAGGCATAGTCTGCTTGCAGGCGATGTTGTGCGCGACGACGGCGGACGACGCGCCATATCGCCTGCAAGCAGGCTCCTACAATTTGCTCTGGGAGCTGGCGGGCGCGGAGGCCGGCCGCTACGGATTACACGGCGAGCGCGTGGCGGATTTGGGCGACGAGCGCGGCGGGCGGTTCAGAGATGTCGATCGTGAG
>JAEYYL010000035.1 GCA_023430825.1 Verrucomicrobiota bacterium
TCGATGCCGATGAAGAGGCTCATGAGGTAAAGGGCCGGCAGCCTCCGCCACGCCGCCGTCCCGTCGCGAGGTTAATCGTGCTCTAAAAGTCGACCTCCCGCCGTCTCTCCCGCCAACCACCGACCCCCGCGCCAAATGGAGCCGTGCCGCCCTCGCCGCGTTCCCTCGATAAAGCGCGACGAGGGTGCCGCGACTCCATCATCGTCCGGATTAACTCACCACCGCGCCGCCAAGCCGCCCTGCCGCGCGATCAGTTGCGCCAGCGGCCCGGCATCGATCGTGCCCGCAACGATCACGCACTGCCGGTCGCTGCACACCGCGACGCAGACTTTCTGTTGCTCGCCACCCCCGCCGTTCTTCGGCAGATAAACCAGCACCAGAGCGTCGCCGTCGTTGACCGCCACCGCACGCGTCCACCCGCGTCGGTTCATCGTGCGCTCCGCCGCGTTCATCAACGTCGTCCGCGCGGCCGGCGACGGCTTCGCGGATAATTCATAAACCCCCACGCTCGCCCGCCGCACTGAGCGGAGCGCCAGCCGGGCCTCGGCATCGACGTCGGGGATGAACGCCAGCACCGTCCGCGCGGTCGCCAGCAGCGCCGGTCCCGCGCTGATCTGCACCCGGGTCTGCGCCCCGCCGTCGATCGCGTCCAGCATCTCGTCGCGGAGCGCCGCTGCGTCGCGGTTGAGCATGACGACGCTCACGACCGCCACCGCCAGCACCACGCCGCAAAAGGCCATCAAGCCGAGAAACCAGAACAGTATCCGGCGCACCGGCGAAGACCGCGTCGGTTGCGGCGTGGAAGGAGTCGAGTTCATGGACAGGAGTGCGCGTTAAGGTCCGATCGCCTCACGGTTCACGCGCCTTTGGCTTTGCGCGCCGGCTGGAGCTTCAGTTCCGCCAGCGCCGGCACATCGAAGCGCTCGCCC
Organism: Verrucomicrobiota bacterium; assembly: GCA_023430825.1. Classification (GTDB taxonomy): domain Bacteria; phylum Verrucomicrobiota; class Verrucomicrobiia; order Opitutales; family Opitutaceae; genus Opitutus. The sequence goes on from JAEYYL010000035.1 coordinate 930, forward strand.
AGCGCGGCGATCTGCTCCGGCTTGATGCTGCCGACGACGTTCACGACCACCGCCTGCTCGCGATCGATCACGGTGACAACCACGCCGTCGATGCTCTCCGCCTGGTTCAACTTCACGAACACCGCCACATCATCGGCTTTGCCGGGCTCCTGCACCGTGACGACCTGCGTCCAACCCTGCTGCGCGAGTTCCTGACGCAGGGTGCGGACCCGCGCCGTGGTATCGGTGCGGGTGGCGTCGTTGAAGCCGACGACGTTCACCCGGACATGCTTGAGATTGCGGATCATCTCCGCGACCTGCGGCTCCTCTTTGTCGACGAAGACGGAGGCAAACTTCAGGAGCGGCGCGCCCAGATTGACCTCGACGAACTGGCAGCCCTCCGCGGGCGCGAACTTTCCGAGATCAATATAGCCGGATTCGGCGGCACCGGCGAGTGGTGCGAGCGAGAGCGTGGACGCGAGAACAGCGAGACCGAGGAGGCGTTTCATGAGAGGAATGGGTTGAGGTTGAGTGCCACGGCGTGGCGGATGTTCTCAACACACGGGACCCGCGCGGAAAGTTGCACGCCGTCGGATTCCGCGTTGCGCGGGACCCGGCCGATTGTCACGTTCGCCGCCCTATGGGACGTCAATGGCTCCACGCTAAACGCGCGATCGTGAACCTCAAAAAAGGTCAGGTCGTCGGCAAGCTCGTCAAGGAAATGACCGTCGCCGCCAAGCTCGGCGGCGCCGACATCGCGGCCAATGCCCGCCTGTTCGCCGCCGTCGAAAAAGCAAAGAAAGCCAGCGTCAAGGCCGACGTCATCGAACGCGCCATCGCCAAAGGCGCGGGCACCGGCGCCGACAAGAGCTCGATGGAACACGTCGTCTTTGAGGGCTACGCGCCGCACAAGGTGCCACTGATCGTCGAAGTCTATACCGACAACCACCAGCGCACCGCCCCCGAGATCCGCGTGCTCTTCAAAAAGGGCGTCCTCGGCACCGCCGGCAGCAACAAGTTCCTGTTCGACCACGTCGGCCTCGTCGAAGCGCATCACGCCGATGCCGGCGTCGACCGCGAGGCTGCGGCGATCGAGGCCGGCGCCAACGATTTCGAGCCGCTCACGTCCGAGCAGAACGACGACATCCCCGAGCACCACGTCGGCGCCCGCTTCATCACCGAGCGCACCGCCGTCCATGCCGTTTCCACCTGGCTCAAGCAAAACGGCTGGTCCGTCGTCACGAGCGAAATCGGCTACCTGGCCAAGTCGTATCCAGAACTTGATGACGCCGCCCGCGCCGAGGTCGGCGAGTTTCTCCAGGCGCTCGAAGATCACGACGATGTCCAACGCGTCTGGGCCGCGGTGAAGTGAGCGATCGCGCGCCTTTCTCGGCCCCTGTCCGGCTTACTGAAATCCCAGTAGGTGGGGCGCTTAAAATGAAGTATTCTCGCTGATCGAAAGCAAAGGCGCCGCGGGTCCATCCTGACACCGATGAAAAACACATACCTCCGCATCTCCTCCGCGATCGCCGCGTTTCTGCTCACGGTCGGTTTCAACCGCGCCGCCGATTCCTTCGACCCGGTTTGCCACGGACAAGCCGCCAGCACGAACGTCGCCGTCGCGAGTGCGAACTGCACCTCGCCTTGCGCGATCGCCTGATCGGCCCCACGACGTCTCCTCCCCGATCCCGACGTTCGCCTCCGCGAGCGTCGGGATTTTCTTTTTGTCCGCGTCATCGGCGGTTTGCTCACCCACCCCTCGGGGCGCGTCCCTAGGAACCGACGAAACGGGCCGCCGGACCAAAAGGCCGCCATGAAAACTCTCCACCCCCGGCAGCAGGCCTGCGTGCTTTTGCTGCTCGTCACTTCCCTCGGCGCCGGCTGCTCGAGCAACCCATCGAACACGAAGCGCGGTGTCGCCGGCGGCGCCGCGCGCCGCGCGCTCGCCGGTGCCGTGATCGGCAATAATAGCGGCAGCGGCACCGCCGCCAGCGGCGGG
>JAEYYL010000325.1 GCA_023430825.1 Verrucomicrobiota bacterium
CGCTCAGAGCGTCGGCAACTGGCTGATCTGGTGCTCGCGTCGCGCGAGCTTGAGGTCCGATTCCACCATGATCTTCACCAGTTCCTTGAAACGCACCTTCGGTTCCCAACCAAGTTGGCGGCGCGCCTTCGCCGGATCGCCGATCAGCAACTCGACCTCCGCCGGCCGTTCGTAACGCTGGTCGTAGGCCACGTATTTTTCCCAGTCGAGATCGAGCAGGCCGAACGCCTCCTGGCAGAATTCCTTCACGCTGTGCGTCTCGTTCGTGGCGACCACGTAGTCGTCCGGATTGTCCTGCTGGAGCATCAGCCACATCATCTCCACATATTCCTTCGCGTAGCCCCAGTCGCGCTGCGCGTCGAGGTTGCCGAGCACCAGCTTGTCCTGCAGGCCGAGTTTGATGCGCGTCGCCGCGCGCGTGATCTTGCGCGTCACGAACGTCTCGCCGCGGCGCGGCGACTCGTGGTTGAACAGGATGCCGTTGCTCGCGTGCAGGTGGTAGCTCTCGCGGTAGTTCACCGTCAGCCAGTAGGCATAGACCTTCGCGCAGCCGTAGGGCGAACGCGGCCAGAACGGCGTCTTTTCCGTCTGCGGCACCTCCTGCACCTTGCCGAACATCTCCGACGACGACGCCTGGTAATAACGACACTTCTTCACCAGGCCGGCCTCGCGAATCGCCTCGAGGATGCGCTGCGCACCCAGCCCGTCGACGTCGCCCGTGTATTCCGGGATGTCGAACGACACCCGCACGTGCGATTGCGCGCCGAGATTGTAGATCTCGTCCGGCTGCAGCTCGTAGAGCAGCTTCACCATCTGCACCGAGTCCGCGAGATCGCCGTAATGCAGGAAGAGCTGCTTTCCATAGACGTTTCGATCGCCGTAAAGATGGTCGATGCGATCCGTGTTGAAGCTCGAAGCGCGGCGGATGACGCCATGGACTTCGTAGCCTTTCGAGAGAAGCAGTTCCGCCAGATACGAACCATCCTGGCCGGTGATGCCGGTAATCAGCGCTTTTTTCATGCGGTTAATTGGGGACAGTAGGATTTGATTCGGGCCGGGCAAGTTCCACCCCGGCTTAACTTTGGGCGATCTTTCAGATCAGGGCCGCCCGAACCGCCGCGTCAACCTCCGTTTCCACCCCGTTTCGCCGGCCCGCCCCGCGCCCCGCGCGCCCCGTCTCGCGCCGCCGCGTATCCACAATCCGGAGTCACGGGAGGCGATGCGGGTTGTCCCAAACGGGAGAGGCCGGCCCGGCCTTGCGACCGGTCGGGTTTCGCGTTCGGGTGGTGGCATGGCGTTTATCTCGACCAACCCCGCCACCGGCCGGCGCATCGCCCGCCACCGCACGCAGACGCTCCGCGAAGGCCGCGCTGCCGTCGGGCGCGCGCACGCCGCCTTCCTTCGCTGGCGGTTCACCCCGCTCGCCACGCGCACCCGCACGCTGCGCGCGATCGCGCGAATCCTGCGCCGCGAAACCGAGCCGCTCGCCGCCTTGATCACCGCCGAGGTCGGCAAACCTCTCGCCCAGGCCCGCGCCGAAATCGCCAAGAGCGCGCTCGGCTGCGAATTCTACGCCGATCACGCCGCCCGCTTCCTCGCCCCCGAACTTCCGCCCGGCGCCCCCGCCGACTCCGCCGTGCACTTCGCCCCGCTCGGCCCGATCCTCGCCGTCATGCCGTGGAATTTTCCCATCTGGCAGGCCATGCGCGCCGTCGCTCCCGCCCTCGCCGCTGGCGACACCTTTCTGCTCAAACCGGCGCCGACGACCGCCGGCTGCACGCTCGCGCTGGAACGGTTGCTCGCCGCCGCCGGTGTGCCCGCCGGCGTGTTTCAAACCCTGTTGATCGAGCCGCCCGCCGTCGCGTCCCTCCTCGCCGATCCGCGCCTCGCCGCCGTCACGCTCACCGGCAGCACCCGCGCCGGCCGATCCGTGGCCGCCGCCGCCGGCGCCGCGATGAAACCCGGCGTGTTCGAACTCGGCGGCAGCGATGCGTATCTGGTTTTCAACGACGCCGACCTCGACCTCGCCGTCGAGCGTTGCGCGCAATCCCGCCTCATCAACAGCGGCCAAAGCTGCGTCGCCGCGAAACGCTTCATCGTCACGCGCGGCGTCGCGCGCGAATTCACCCGGCGGCTCACCACCCGGCTCGCCGCGGCGCGCGTCGGCGATCCCACCGATCCCGCGATCGAGGTCGGCCCGCTCGCCCGCGCCGATCTGCGCGACCAGTTGCATGATCAGGTGAAACGCAGCGTGCGCCAGGGCGCCCGATTGCTGCTCGGCGGCGAGCCGCTGCCCGGCCCGGGCTATTTCTACGCCCCCACCGTGCTCGCCGGGGTCCGCCCCGGAATGGCCGCGTGGAACGAGGAACTTTTCGGCCCGGTCGCCGCCATTGCCGAAGTCCGCGACGAGGAAGCCGCCATCGCCGCGGCCAACGACACGGCTTACGGTCTCGGCGCCGCCGTCTTCACCCGACGACGCCGACGCGCCGACCGCGTCGCCGCCCGGCTCGAGGCGGGTAATGTCGCGATCAACGACTTCGTGCGCTCGGACCCGGCCCTCCCGTTCGGCGGCGTGAAGCAAAGCGGCCACGGCCGCGAACTGGGCGCTTGGGGCCTGCGCGCCTTCGTCAACGTGAAGACCATCTGCGGACGTTGACGCGTCCCAACCGCCGGCGCCGGGCGGAACGCGCGGAGGCTCCGCGGCGCCATGCATCTTTCGCCGCCGCTCTCCGGTGCGGGCGCCCTTCACCAAAAGAAATAGCGATCGGTGTCGCCGAGGAATTCCTTCGACGGCGGATCGATCAACACCCGCCACACCGAGGCATACTGCGACCACGGCCCGCGGATCTCCGTGTCGTGCACGATCTTCGCCCGATAGCCCGGCCCCTTCGCCCGCCGGTTCAGCCTTTCCTGGAAAAGCGCATGCCCCTCCGCCGAGGAAAAAAACAGCGCGCGGCGCTCGAACAGATCCGAGGGCGACTCGGGCGCGGACACGTTCCGGGAAAGCCGGTGGATGCCGAGCACGTATTCGTGCCGCGCCAACTCCATCACCGCACGCTCGCAGGCGCCGAAAAAACTCTGCGCCGCGCCGTGCCCATACGCGAAGGTATCCGGCCGCGTCTGCCGGAAGGCCAGCACCGTGACGCCCTGCCCGATCGGGCTCGGCAACACCAGCGCATGAATATCGGGCCATTCCGTCGGCCGCACCTCGCCGTCGAGCAAGCCTTCCCACCAGGCGATCACACTCGCGCGCTCGACCGCCTCGAGCAGCGCCCGCTTTCGCGCCTGGCCGTGGAAGATGCCGGGAAACGCCGCCATGCCGTTGGAGGACTCGTCGAGATCGAAGCCATAAAGTTCGCGATCCGGCGCATGCACCTTGGCGTGAAACGCCCACCGCTCCATCGCCTCCGAGATCGCCATGTGCCGCGCGATCATCGGCACATCGGACGTGCCCGTGCCGTCGGCGTCGCTGTAAAGCGCGAACTTGCGGCGCAGCGGGATCACGCCTTCGCGGAGCCACGCGTTCGCCTGAAACATTTTCCGCCCGTAAACGGAGAACTCGCGCACGGAGACCCGCGCGATCGGGCCGCCGTCGGTTTCGAGGATGTTCCGGTAACGGTAGGCGGCGAGGCTGAGCATGGGGAGGAGGATTGAGGTTCGCTCAGCAATGAAACGCGCACGGCGACGTCTGCCCCATCGACCGCGCACAGGGCAGCGCCGGCCCCGCCAGCAACGCGTCCATCGACCGCGCGCACGGCAGTGCCGGGCCCGCCAGCTCACCGCCCGTGTCGCCCAACGATTCCAGATGTCGTGTGACTGGGTCCATGCGCGCCGCCGTTTCCGACAGGCCGATCGAAAGCAGAAAACTGGAAGCCAGGCCAAAGGTGATGCGTTGGATTGTTTTCATCGGTCGAAGCATTTGTCTCGATCCCGCTTCACCACTAATCCGCAAAACGCCTAAATTAAGGGCCACGACTACGTGTTTTTCTGTAGTGGGCAGCGCAACTCTTCTGCTACTGCTGCCCCCACCCGCGACGAAATTGAATCACCCCTTCCTCATCTTCGCCTTCTGGCCGCGGGTTCTCCTGGCGCTGCTCGCGTGCGCCGCCGCCGCCCGCGCCGGCGTGGGCCAGCCGATCGCCCACACTTTCGGACCGCGCGAGACCGGCAGCAGCGGATTTTATTGGTGCACCGCCCAGGACGAACGCGGCGTGCTCTATTTCGGCACCGACGCCCTCCTCACTTTCGACGGCGATCGCTGGACCCAGCATCCCGTGCCCGGCGCGCACGCCCTCCGCGGCGTCGCCCTCGATCCCGCCGGCCGGGTGTGGATCGGTGCGTTCAACGAGATCGGCTACTTCGACCGTCTGCCCACCGGCGGTCTCTCCCCCTACCGCTCCCTTCTTCCCCAGTTGCCCGCCACGACTCCCCCGCTCGGCAACGTGTGGCACACCTTCGTCAACGATGGCCTCGCCGTCTTTGTCACGGCCGACCGCGTTCTCGTCTGGGACGGAAACGAATTCACCGTCAACCCGCTCCCGGGCACGCGCCGGCTGCCCGCGATGCAGGCCGATGGCCGCGTTTTCGTGAGCCACCTGACCGAGGGGCTGTTCGTGCTCGAGGGCACGCGCCTGCGCCCGTTCACCGACGCCGCCGCGCGCGACGACCGCGGCGTCGCCTGGATGAAAAAAGATCGCGACCGCTGGCTGATGGTCACGACGCGCGGCCTGGCCGCCTTCGACGGCAAACGCCTCGCGCCGCTCGGCGAGGAGTCCGGCGAATTCATCGCCCGCAACGTCCTGTCCTGCGCCACCAGCTTTTCCAACGGCGACCTCTGCGTCGGCACGTTGAACGGCGGCCTCGCGGTGCTCGCACCCGATGGCACCGTGAAAAACATCTTCACCTCCGCCGACGGCCTGCGCGCCACCAGCGTCATGTCCGTCTTTGTCGACCGCGACGACGCCGTGTGGATCACGTCGTCCATGGGCGTCACGCGGATCGACCTCACCTCCGGCGTGACGTCCTTCGGCCCGCCGCAGGGTCTCGCCGGCAAGCCCGCGCGAAGCATCGCCGCGCTCGGACAAAGCGTGCTGGTGGCCACCGAAGACGGCGTGTTCGCCCTGCCGCTGGAGACCGGCAGCCGCGGCGAGTTTCGCCCCTTGCCGGAGCTGCCTTCACGCTACAGCGACCTCGTCGGCCGCGGCGACACCCTCGCGGCCCTCGGCTATAAAACCCTGACGTTCCTGCGTCAGGGACGGCCGCCCGCCACGCTCGCGGTGGAGGATTTTCAACTCCTCCGCCCCTCCCGCGCCGGACCCGACGCCTATCTCACCACCGAAGGCTTCCGCCTCGCGCGACTCGTCGAAGAGGCGCCCGGCAACATCCGCCGTATCGACTTGGGTGATACGCCGGACCAGCCGACCGAGATCGTCGAGGACGATGCCGGCGACCTCTGGTTCGGCACGCAGACGCGCGGTGCCTTCCAGCTCGACCGCTCCGGTGGGCCCGCCCGGCCCCTGCTGACGGCCGCCGGCCAGCCGCTCGCCGGTCGCACGCTGGTCGCGCGCGTCGGCGACGCCGTGGCCGTGTGCTCCGAGACCGGCGTGCAGCTTCATCGCGGTTCGCCGCGTCCGTTTCACGTCGTCGAACACGCTCCCGCCTCCGGCGTGCTCGCCATCTCGAACCCCGATGCAACCGGCGGGGTTTGGATCGCATTCAAGAGCCCGTTCAAGGACGGGCCGCGCACCCCCATTCTGGGCCGGCTTTCGCCCCAGCCCGACGGCGCGCACTGGCAACACTACGCGCTCAGCGGCCTCGGCGTTTTCGGCGAGATCAACGCGCTCACGGTCGACGGCCGCGGCGTGCTGTGGGTGGGCGAAAACGATGGCGTGTTGCGCATCGAGCCCGCGCGGCTTCGACCCGTCGCGCCGCCGCGCCAGCCCACGCTTCGCGCCAGCGTTGCACCCGGCAGCCAGGTCGCCGCCCACGGCGAACCCGTCGACCTCGAACTGGGGGCGGTCGAATTCGGCCGCCGCGACTCCCTTCGCTTTCAAACCCGCCTCACCGGACACGCCGCCTGGTCCGCCCCGACGAACACGCACCAACTCACCTTTGCCGGACTGCGCGACGGCCATTACGAATTTGCGGTGCGCGTGATCAACGACGCCGGCCTCACGAGCCCCGCCGCCACCTGGCGGTTCACCGTCCTCCCGCCGTGGTATCGCACCAAAACCGCCCTTGCCGCCTGGATCTTCCTCATCGCCGCCGGCTGCTTCGGCATCATCCAGTGGCGCTCCGCTTATCTCTCCCGCCGCAATCTCCTCCTCGAGGAACTCGTGCGCCGGAAAACCGACCAGCTCGAAAAGGCCAACGCCGCGAAATCCGATTTCCTCGCAAACATGAGCCACGAGATCCGCAACCCGATCTCCGGCATCGTCGGCCTTTCGCTCGCCATGGAGGAAACCGCGCTCGATCCGCGCCAGCGGCATCTCACCGATTCCATCCGCAGCTGCGCCAGCCTCCTCGCCACCCTCGTCGACGACGTGCTCGATTTCTCCAAAATCGAGGCCGGCCGCATCGACCTGCGCCCCGCCCCCTTCGAACTGCGCGCCGCCCTCGAACAGTGTGACGCCATGGTCGCCGAGGACATCCGCCGGCACGGCGGCCGGCTCACGCG
>JAEYYL010000390.1 GCA_023430825.1 Verrucomicrobiota bacterium
GCCGCAGTGTCCGCCGCGCCCGGACGCGTAACTCAAGGCCGATGGGGTCAACGACGTGTGGTGCATCGATCTGGTGTTCGACGTCACGCAGCACGGCACGACCGTGAAGTTTCTCACCATCGTGGACGAAGGCAGCCATTACTGCATCGACATTGTCGCAGGTCGGCGGCTCGGTGCGGCGGAAGTAGTGCAGGCCTTGTCGGAGGTCATCGCGGTGCACGGCGCGCCACGTTATTTGCGCTGCGATAACGGGGGCGAGTTCATCGCGCGCAAGCTGCAGGACTGGCTCAAAGAGGCTGGCATAGCGACGCGCTTCATCGAACCGGGCAGCCCTTGGCAAAACGGCGTCAACGAAAGCTTCAATGGCCGCTTCCGCGACGAATGCCTCAACCGTGAAGTGTTCGCCAGCGTGCTCGAGGCGCAGGTCCTCGCGCGCCACTTCCGCGATGAATACAACACGATCCGGCCGCACAGCACGCTCGGCTATAAACTGCCCGCGGAATATCGCGCGGAACTTTTGCGCCAAGCTCCGGGCTCCGGTCAGGCCCGCCAAGCCGGGCCTTCCCTCCGCCCGGAGCTTGCCTCGGTTCCCTCTGCCAACGACAACCTTCACCCTAAACATCAACCCGCTCAGACTCTCATCAGCGGTGGTCCAGAAAAGTGAGTCCGGTCAGTGCTGCTCGGCGGAAAGTCAGCGGCCCGCTGGTGCTCGCGAAGGCGGAAGAACCATGCTGCACACGTCGCGCCGTCGCGTTCGCTCCGTCACGCCGTCTGCTGTCCTCCTCCGAGTTGGCTTTGCGGGTAAGCGTCGGGGCGGTGACCTCGTAGGCAGGAAGTGAGGGTTTCGGTAGAGTGTCGTGATGGTAAGTAAGCGTGTGCCGGGCGGCCTTATTGACGGAAGGGAAAGGTGACGTTTCTGAGGTGGCGCCCCATCAGCGTGGTGATGGCTCTGCTCAGGGTTCGGAGTAAGCGTCGCTTTGGGTGCCTCGTAGGCGAGGGGTGAAGTTTATCGTAGACTGTCGTAATGGTAACCAATACAACACCGGCGCACGAGCCGGCTCAACACGTCAGTTCTTGACTCTTGACGGGCCCTCCTCGGCCTCGCTCCGCGATGATCTGCGGCAGCTGGTTTCCGCGTCCGATGCTCAGCTCCTTGTGCGCATTCGTATCCGTTCAGGATCCAACCCGTTCGGAATCGATTCCGGATCCGGGTCCATCCGTGGTTCAAAGTGAACCCATCCCGGTTCAAACTATTTTGCCACGCTCTCGATCCGTCGTTTCCTCCCCGTCATGTCCTTCCACCGGCCGGGTTTCATTCTCGTTGCCCTTACCCTCCTCGCCGCGCTCCTCGCTTCTTCCTGCTCCCGTCGCGAGGCCCCCGCCGATGCCGCCATTGCCGAACGCCACCTGCTCGTCGGCAATCTCTCGGAGCCCGCCGATCTCGATCCGCACCTCGCCACCGCCTACACCGACCAGAACATCCTCGTCGCCCTCTTCGAAGGCCTTGCCGCCCTCGATGAAAAATCGTCGCGACCCGTCCCCGCCGCCGCCGACCGTTGGGACATTTCCGCCGACGGCCTCACCTACACGTTTCACCTGCGGGACACCGCGCGTTGGTCCAACGGCGACCACGTCACCGCGCACGATTTCGCTTACGCCTTCCAGCGCATCCTCTCACCCGCCCTCGCCTCCGAGTATTCCTACATGCTCTGGCCGATCAAAAACGCCGAAGCCTTCAACACCGGCCGCGCCGCCGATTTCTCCGAGGTCGGCGTCGCCGCCCTCGACGACGCCACGCTGCGCCTCACGCTCGAACGCCCCACGCCCTACCTCCTCTCGCTCGCTGCGCACCCGACCTGGTTTCCCGTTCACCGCGCCACGATCGAAAAGTTCGGCCGGATCGACCAGCGCAGCACCGCCTGGACGCGCGTGGGCAACCTCGTGGGCAACGGCGCCTTCACCCTCGCCGAATGGTCCCCCAACGCCCGCCTGAGCGTATCCAAAAATCCATTCTACTGGGCCGCCGCCGACAACGCCCTCGAACGCGTCACGTTCTTCCCCACCGAAAATCCCGACGTCGAGGAACGCGATTTCCGCGCCGGCCAGACGCACGTGACCTACAGCCTGCCCATCGAAAAAATCGCCCGCTACCGCGACGAGTCCCCGGAAAAACTCCGCCTCGATCCCTTTCTCCAATCGTTCTTCCTCCGCTTCAACGTCACCCGTCCGCCGCTCGATAACCCGAAGCTCCGCCGAGCGCTCGCCCTCGCGCTCAATCGCGAGGCGATCACCACGCACATCCTGCGCGGCTCGCGCCTGCCCGCGTCGCACCTCACGCCGCCTGACTGCGCCGGCTACACCGCGCGCGCCCGCGTCGACACCGATTTCGCCGAGGCCCGCCGCCTGCTCGCCGAGGCCGGTTTCGCCAACGGCGAAGGCCTGCCGCCCCTCGAATTCCAGATGCGCAACGACGACACCCAGCCCAAGGTCGCCGAAGCCATCCAGGGCATGTGGCAGCGCGAACTCGGCGTGCGCATCACGCTCGCGCCCTTCGAGCAAAAGACTTGGGTGCAAAACCAACAGACGCTCGCCTACGCCATCGCGTTCGGCGGCTGGGCCGGCGACTACGCGGACCCCGCGACCTTTCTCGAACTCTTCCTCGGCTCTGGCGGCAACAACTGGACCGGCTGGTCCGACGCCGCCTACGACCGTCTCACCGCCGACGCCGCCGCGACTTCCGACCACGCCGACCGCCTGGAAATTTTCCAACGCGCCGAAGCGCGCCTTCTCGAACAAGCCCCGATCGCCCCGCTCTATTTCGGTGCGCGCACGTATCTGATTCATCCCGCGGTGAAAAACTGGCAGCCCTCGCTCCTCGGCTTCCACCGCTACCAACTCATCCGCCTGGAAA
>JAEYYL010000445.1 GCA_023430825.1 Verrucomicrobiota bacterium
CCCCCCGGGGGGGGGCCGGCGCCACCCCCGCCCCCACTTCCCGCGCCCGCTGCGCGCAAAGCTTGCTCAGCGCGAGCCCCACCCCGTCCTTGTCGCCCGCATCGCGCACCCCCGCGATCCCGTAGCGCACGAGTTTCGGCAGCCGCTCTTTCGCGCGCGCCAGCAACTGCTCCGGGGTTTGCTGAAGATACGCGGCGCGTTTGTCCGCATCGAGTTCACCACCCTCGAGAAACAGATGCGCGTGCGCTTCGATCAACCCCGGCAGCAGCGTCGCGTCCGGCGCGACCACATCGGGCGCCGTCTGCCCGTCGCGCAACACCTCACGCGGCGGCGTGCGTCCATCGACCCCGACAAACAAAATTTTCGCCCCGTTATAAACCACATGCGCATCGCGCCCCGGCCGCGTGCTCGTCCCATCGAGCAGCGTCCCAACGTGCAACCAGACGGCGCCGGCCGAAGGAACAGCGAACGAGGAAGAGGCGGATGAATGCGTCATGTGATTCGGGCGCCATAAGCACCAAGCACCAAACACCAAGCTCCAGTGAAACAACAAACCTCAAAAACCAATTGGAGCTTGGGCATTGGTCGTTCTTTGGAGCTTGGATGTTGGAGCTTGGAGCTTTCCGACGCGAGTCGGTCAGTCGGTGGGTTCCGCCTCCGCGCAGATCGCCATGATCGCTTCCGCCTGACGGAAGCCCGCCGTCTCCTGCGATTCTCCGTCGACCGCGCGGCCCTGCTCGAGCGCCTGCCGCAGCTTGTCGACCATCGGGTGCTCCTTTGGCAGCGGCCCCGGCGACTTCTCCGGATTCGCCAGCGCGTAATCCAGACCATACTCCATCGCCAGCGTCAGGTAGGCGTTCTCCAGCTGTTCGCGAATTCCCTTCGGCGTGCCCCACGCGAAATTCGACAGCCCCACGATGAAGTGCACACCCTTCATCGCCGGGTCCTCGCTGATCAGTTTCATCGCATCGAGGCCGATATTCACGAGCCCGTAAGTGTCCGCTCCGACCGGCGCGAGGCCCGGATCGATGATGATTTGATCGAGCGTGCGTCCGGCCTTCGTGACCAGCAGCTCCACGAAATGCTTCGCCGCGCGATACGAATCCTGCGGGTTCAGACACTGCGACGTGCCGCCCGCGACAAAATGCTCCGATGCCATCACGACCACATTCGTGTCGTAGGCGCGCACCAGCTCGATCATCTCGTCGAGCCGCTCCCGCGACGCCGCGATCGAGTTGAGAATCGGCGTGCCGCTCTTCGTGCGATCGTAGTGTTTCAACGCGACCTCGTGATAACGGATCGACGGATTGTCGAAGCTGATGGGCAGCGACGTCACTTCCTGGATCGCCGGAATCACGTCCGGCAGGAACGCCAGCATCTCCTCCATCTTCACCTGAATCCGCGCGGTGCCATCGAGATTGAGCGTGAGGTAGCGCGCCCCGAGCTCCGTCTGAATCTTCGCCAGGTCCTGATAGGCCTTCACGTCGCGCGCGGTGAAGGCATTGCGCGCCCGCGCGTAGGAATTGTTAATCAGCTCGCCGATGATGTTCAGTTTGGGGTCAGGCATGGGGAAGGTATATCTCGTTGGGTGCGCTCACGGGTTCGAAGGTAGGAGCCTGCTTGCAGGCGATTTCACGCGGCGTTCGCGTTGAATCGATCCATCGCCTGCAAGCAGGCTCCTACAAGAAAGGCACATGGGTTCAGTGGGTTTCAGGAGGAGGAACACTCTCCGCCGGCTTCGCCAGATGATCGCGGCCGAGCCACGTGTTGGCCCACGACGACGTGCCGCGCAGGCTCTGGTCCTGCACCACCGGCGTATGCGCCAGCAGGTGCTGCTCGCGGCCGTCGTATTTGAGTCGTTCATACGCGCGCAGCCAGATGCAGTCGCCGTAGCCGTCCACTTCGCAACGTCCGTCCCGCGTTCCGCCGCACGGACCATTCCGCTGGTTCTTCGCGCACTGCGACTCGGGACACAGAAACGCGATCTCCGGCAGCGAGCAGTCGCCGCAATCCTTGCAGCGAAACAATGCCGCCTTGCTCACATGCTCGATCGCGCGCATCGGCGCCGGTCCCTGCATCGGATCGGCGGCGTTCGCACACAGCTTCGCGCCCAGCCGGCTCAGCGCCGTGTCCGGCGTGAACATCAGGTCATGCGTCCACTTCGAAAGATGGTAAACCGGGCTCACGTGGCGCGAGGCGAGCGGCGGCGCCACGTCGCGGCGCATCGGATCGGCCAGACCGGTGCCGGGCTCGGCGGCGTAAAAGAAAAACTCTCCTTCGCGCGAAAACGAAATCTCCCGCGCGAATTGCTTCCAGTCATCCGGCGCAAAGCCGCGCTCGATCTCCAGGATGCGCTGGATCGCCGCGAAGTTATGCACGCCGCCGAGATACGCGCCGCGATAGCCGAGCCCGCGATAAATCGCCATCTGCTTCGCCGCGAACTCCGCGAACCAGCCTTTGCCGCCGTCCGGCGATGCGCCGTGCTTCGCACACAGGTCGCGCAACTCACGGCTCACGACCACGCCAGGGATTCGCCCCGAGTGAAACAGATCCGCCACGCGCGCGCTCAACAGGTAAACGTTCCCGATCAGCGGCACGTGGCCCATGCCGTGCGCGCGCATGTAAGCGATCAGCTCGTGCTTCTTCCGCGCGTCGAAACCGATTTGGTTGATGATGAATTGCGCGCCCGCGCGCACCTTCGCCGCGAGTTTCGCGTATTGCGGCATCACCTCGCCCTCCCGGAGCTTGAAATTCGTGGTCACCGCACCCGTCAGAAAATTCGTGCGGTCGAAGCGCGCGCGCTGCACGCCCCCGCGGCTCTCGTGCGGATCGAGCCCGCGGTTCATTTGGTCGAGCAGCGAGATCAACCCGACCGAATCGATGTCGAACACCGGCTTTGCCGTGCCGCCCGCGCCCGCGACCGGATAATCGCCGGTCATCGCAAGGATGTTGTTGAACCCCTCGCTGTGCAGCAGCCACGCCTCGCTCTCGAGTCCGTTTCGGTTGAGGTCCTTGCACGTGAGATGAATCACGACCTCCTTGCCCGCGTAGAGGATCGGCTTGCCGAGCGCCGTCGGCGCGAGTTGCGGATTCCCGCCGGCGTTGTCGGTGATCGAAATCCAATCGACGTCCGCCGACTCGACGAGCTGGTTGGCGAACGCGCGCGCCTTCACCGCGCTGCGCTCGCCCATCCCGCCGCGCACGGAGACCAGCTCGGTTCCGACGAGGAACCGAGCCGACTGCTCCAATTTTTCGCGCAGCGTCTGCACCGGGATCATTTCGTGGCTCTGCGCGTGAGCGCAGGGATCGATCGGACGCCATCCCGCCGCTCACGCGGCGAGCCACTTGATCCCGCAACGCTCACCGCAACGGCAGCGCGAACACGCTCGCGCTCAGCGGCGGAACGCGCAGCGCGTTCGCCGCGACGTTCTCCGTGGTTTGAATATCGATCACGCGCGGCTTGCCCGGCGTGTTGTGCAGGGTCGGTTCCGCGCCCGCGATGTGCCAGCGCTTGCCGGACCCGGCCAGCGCCACGTTCGCGAGGTCGAGTTTCAGCTCGACCTCCTCGTTGGTCGGATTGACGACGCCGACCGTGAGCGCGCGGCCGTCTTTCGACAGCGCCGCCACGACATCGAGGTCGCCGAAGTCCTGCTCGAGCAGCAGCGGCTTCTCGCCGAAATGCGCCCGATACATCTGCAGCACCAGGCCGGTCGTCTCCATTTCCGCCGCGGTGCGGGTCGTCTTGATCGCACCGATCACGTTCACCGTTTGCGCGTAGAACGCCATGGGCACGAAATCGCTGTTGCGGTAAAACTCGTGCAAGCCCGCCGCGATCCCGAGTCCGTCCTGCAGCTCATAGATGCAGCCGAGCTCGCCGTAGGCGTATTCGCGATGCCAGTAATTCCATTCGTCCATCGAGATCGGAACGATGCGGCCTTTCAGGTTCTCCAGCGTGGGCTGGAGCGCGCGGTGACCGTCGACCTTCTTCTTGATGTTTTTCTTGATGAGTCCCGTGTGCTCGACGACGCCGACACGCCCGGCCTGGTTCCACGGCAGCCGGCCATCGTAAAAGTGCTCGGAGATCGAATCCATGTATTCGGCGCACGATTCGAGCATGCCCTTGGACCAGGGCAGGTTCTTCTTCACCGCTTCGGGATCGTGATTGCGATTGATCGTTTCGAGATCGCCGACCGCGGTCAGCTCGATCGAAGGATCCACCTTCCGCATGGCCTCGGCGACCATGTTGTGTTTGATCGTGTAGTGATGGAGCTGCATCCAGCCGAGCTGGAACGTGCCCCACATCTCGTTGCCGACGCACCAGTATTTGATGTTGTAGGGCTCGCGGTTGCCGTTCTTCGCGCGCCAGCTGCCGCCGATCGTGTCGGTGCCGCGATTGGTGTATTCAACCCACTGCGCGGCGGAATACGCGTCGCCCATGCCGGTGTTGGCCGCGATCATCGGCTCGGTGCCGATCTCGCGGCAGAAAATGATGAACTCGTCGGTGCCGAAATCGTTGTGCTCGACCCCCGTCCACGCGGGATTCTTCCGCGGCGGACGACGGTCGCGGTCGCCGATGCCATCGCGCCAGTCGTAACCGCTGACGAAGTTGCCGCCCGGCCAGCGATAGATCGTGCCGTTGAGCTGCTTCAGGAGCGCGAGCGTGTCGCGCCGCATGCCCTTGAGATTGTCGGACGGCATGAGCGACGGCGGCCCGAGCAGCACGTCGCCGCCCGTCACGCGGAGCTCGAGCATCGCGCCTTTTTCGATGCCGGCCTTCGGCGTGAAGGCGAAGGTCTGCTTCGAATAATCATTGCCGGAGAACGTCACCTTGGTCGACGCGCGGTCCGCGGGACCTTCTCCCCAGACGAGCGTGACCTCGATCTCGGCTTTGCCCGAGAGCGGTTTCGCCCAGACATAGCCGTCGTAGCGCAGCCCGGCCTTCACGCCGAGATCGCGTTGACGCAGACCGGCGCCGGCGTTGACGCGCGGCGAATGGTCGCCGACGAACGCGCCTTCCTTCACCATCGTGACCGCCGACGCTTCGCCGATGATCTGCCAGGGCGATGCGCCCACGACGGGGAAGTCGCCGCCGACGAGCTGCCCGGGAAAATCGGGATTCTCGATCTCGCGGTAGGGCGCGTAATTCGCCGTGATCGGAAAATAGAATTTCCGGTCCTCCAGCATCTCGGCCCAGATGCCGCCGTAAATGCAGCGGCCAAGATGCTCGATGAACTGACCGTAAACGAACGGATTGATCGGTGCGCCCGTTTGAGTGGTGTCGATTTTCACGGCGAGCGGAGCGGCGGCGGACAACGCCGCTGGCAGCAGGAGTAGCGCAAGCGCGCGACGGAGGGGGTTGAGGTATTTCATCGGGGACGGTTTAGGGCTGAGCGTCTCGCGCCAACAAGCAGGGTAAGACTTTACCGTTCCGCGGCGGCCGCCGCTTCGAGTTCCTGCCGAATAGCCGCGATCACCTCGGCCGGCGTGCCAGGCCGTTCGAGTTCTTCGCCCCAGCGCAGCTGAGCGACGTAGTCGTCGCCTTTCGTCAGCCCGACTTTTTGCGCCTGCACGTCGATCCGGTCGGCAAACGCCGCAGGCAGGTCGAGCTTCAGCTCCTCGAAATCGTCCCACGCCTTCACCGACGACGGCAGGTCCTGCCAGTAAAGAATCTGGTATTTGGAAACTGGATTCGGCCCGCGCTGCGGCGCGGTGGCGGCGGGCGCGGCCGGGGGCGGCCCGCCCGCGTTTGGGGGCGCGCCCCGCGCCCGC
>JAEYYL010000043.1 GCA_023430825.1 Verrucomicrobiota bacterium
GCGAAAACGAGGCGGATTGGAAGGGGAGGCCAGATAGGATCGGTGAATTCTCCTCGGTGAACTCCGTGTCGGAGTTCTGTGCGCTCTGTGACCAATCGTTTTCTTCATCATGGGTGTGATGGATGCGGGCTAGCCATTTCCGGATGGGAGGCAGGAGCCTGCTGGCAGGCGATGCTGATCCCGCTGCTCACGCAGCGAGCCACGACAGATGGCGAATCACCTGCCAGCAGGCTTCTACAACCGGCGACGGCTCCCTTTGAACGGCGCTCGCGGGCAACCTACACCGAGCCGGCAGGGGTGCAGACCCGCGCTGCGCGACTCAGCTCGTTTCGTTGGGCGGCGCGAGCTGCGCCTGGTGGCCGGCGAAGAGGCGGCGGATGGCGGCCTCGATCTCGTGCAGTTTCACGGGCTTTGAGATGTAGTCGTCCATGCCGGCGGCGAGACAGCGTTCGCGATCGCCCTGCATGGCGTTGGCGGTGAGCGCGATGATTTTCGGCTGACGTTCGCGGGGGAGCCGCGCGCGGATCTGGCGGCTCGCTTCGAGGCCGTCCATTTCAGGCATTTGCAGATCCATCAACACGAGGTGGTATTCGCGCGCTTCGAGGGTGTGGACGGCTTCGAGGCCGTTACTGACGGCGTCGGCGCGATAGCCGAGCCGTTCGAGGAAGCGGAGGGCGACCTTCTGGTTGACGGCGTTGTCTTCGGCGAGGAGGACGTCGAGCGGGAGTTCCTCGGCGAGTTTGCGCGCGAAGCCGCCGGCGGCGTGGGCGCTGACCGCGGCGGCGTGCGCGGGGTTGAAGAGGAAGCCGAGGGTGTGGAGAAACGCGGCGGTCTTGAAGGGCTTGAAAATACTGGTGAACGGCAGGTGATCGGCCGGCGCCGCGGGAGCGGTCTGGCCGAAGGGCAGCATGAGCAGGCGCGGGGCCTTGATGGGCAACAGCGTGTCGAGCGGGGAGGGGCCGCCGTCGGTCTCGTCGCCATCGATGACGACCAGCCGCGGCGGTTCAGGGAGGGTGCGGACGAGTTCGGTGGCGGCGGCGGCCGTGGGCGCAAAGAAGCAGTTGGCGCCGAGCGGCTCGAGCAAGGCGCGGAGGCGGCGCTGGGTGACGGGGTGGTCTTCCACGCACAGGACGACGGCGTCCTGGAGGTGGGCGAGACCGGGGGGCGTGATGGGATCGCCGCGGAGCGCGGCCGCTTCGGTGGCGATCGTGAAGATGAAGGACGAACCCTGGCCGAGGGCGCTTTCGACGCGGATGCTGCCGCCCATGAGATTGCTGAGCCGCTGGGAGATCGCGAGGCCGAGGCCGGTGCCGCCGTATTTGCGGGTGGTGGAGGAGTCGACCTGGCTGAACGCCTTGAAGAGCCGGTCGAGCCGGTCGCGCGGGATGCCGATGCCGCTGTCGCACACGGAGAACTCAAGGAGGAAGCGGCCGGGGGCGCCGGACAACGGCGTGGGGCTGGCAAGCCGGCGGATCTCGATGGAGATACTGCCGCTGGGGGTGAATTTCACGGCGTTGTTGACGAGGTTGACGATGACCTGTCGGAGCCGGGTGACGTCGCCCATGATCCAGGGCGGGACGCCGGGATCGATGTGGTAAACGATCTCGAGTTTTTTCGCCGAGGCCTGGAGCGCGAAGAGGTCGAGCGCCTCCTCGAGGCAGACGGCGAGTTCGAACGGCATGTGTTCGAGCTCGAGTTTGCCGGACTCGATTTTCGAGAAGTCGAGGATGTCGTTGATGATGGTGAGGAGTGCTTCGCCGGAAGTGCGGATGGTGTTCACGAAGTCGCGCTGCTCGGGGTTGAGCTGCGTCTCCATGAGGAGGCTGGTCATGCCGATGACGCCGTTCATCGGCGTGCGGATTTCGTGCGACATCGAGGCGAGGAACTCGCTCTTGGCGCGCGAGGCGTCGTCGGCCTCGATCTTGGCGCGGCGGAGGGTTTGCTCGGTTTCGACGCGGGCGGTGATGTCGGTCTCGATCGCGATGAAGTTCTGGAGCTGGCCGGTCTCGTTGCGGATGGGCTGGATCTCGAGGCGGAGGTGATATTTGCGGCCGGATTTGGAGTAGTTGACGACGTCGGTGGAGAGGCCGATGCCGTCGGCCATGGCGGCGCGGATTTGTTTCAGCGCGGCGAAATCGGTGTCGGGGCCGTGCATGAAGTCGGCGGGGGATTTGCCGACGACCTCGTCGAGGGAATACTCCATGACGCGGGTGAAGCTCTCGTTGACCCATTCGATGGTGCCGGCGGGGGAGGCGATGAGGACGGGGTTGTCGGTCTTGGAGGCGACGAGGGAGAGCTTGCGGGTTTCGGCCTGGGATTCGCGGAGGGCTTGTTCGGCTTCGCGGCGGGCGGTGATGTCCTGGACGGTGCCGATGATGCGCGTGGGGCGGCCGGCGGTGCTGGCGGCGACGGTTTTGGAGCGGGTGTAAACCCAGCGCCATTCGCCGGCGCGGGCGCGGACGCGGTATTCGGGTTCGATGAACGAGGCGACGCCGGCGAGCTGGGATTCGACGCGGCGGCGGTAGAGCGGAAGGTCGTCGGGGTGGATGAGCGATTGCCAGGCTTCGACGGTGGCCGGCATGCGGGTGTGGTCGTAGCTGAGCATGGCCCAGAGGCCGGGGCTGTAATAGACGTGGCCGGCGGCGACGTTCCACTCGAAGATGCCGATCTGGGTGGAGTCGAGGGCGAGGCGCAGGCGTTCGTCGGAGATCTTGAGTCGGGCTTCGACGCGGCGGCGTTCTTCGTTTTCGGCCTGGAGTTTTTTGTTGGAGAGTTCGGCGGAGCGCTGGCCGGCGCGGGCGCTGCGGGCGAGGTGCACGCTGAGGCCGAGGAGGAGGGTGATGCCGATGCCGGCGCCGAGGGCGAGTTCGGGGAGGAACTGGCGTTCCCCATCGAGCGCGGCGGGGGAGGGCGTGAGCGTGAGCCGGACGCGGCGGTCGAAGATGCTGTAAACCTTTTCCAAGGAGAGGGCCGACTCGCCCGACAGGTTCTCGGCACCGAGCGAATGATAAACGGTTTCGTTGCCGATCCTGACGCCGACATGGTAGTCGGCCGAGAGCCGGTTGTCGGCGACGATGGCGGCGAAGAGATCGCGATAGACGTATTCGCCGGCGACGTAGCCGGCGATCTGGCTGCTGCGGGTGATGGCGCAGTAGATGACGACGCCCTTGCCCTTGGCGCCGATGTCGGTGGTGCCGGAGATGACGGGGCGGCGGGCGTGGCGGGCGTGTTCGAGGGCTTCGGCGCGCACCTCGTTGTCGGCGTGGTTGAAGGAGATCGCCGCCGGGCGCTCGAGCGGCGGATAGGCCCACACGGTGCGCAGCTCGGGGTTGACGACCGCGATGGAGACGCCGCCGACACTGGCGGAGGAGCCGCGCCACTCGGTTTCGGCGTCGGATTCCCAGATGAGTTCGGCGCGGTCGGACGCGTCGGCCCAGCGGCGGGCGAGACGCTCCATGGCGGAGGCCTGCCGATCGAATTCGTATTTGATCGTCGTGGCGAGGGTGTCCATTGACGTCTGCGTTTTCCCGGCGAGGATGGTGACCTCGCGTTCGCGCAAACCGATCCAGAGGATGATGGTGAGGGTGAGGCAGCCGATGACGGCGGGCATCGGCGACCAGGAGGGCGGGCCGCCCTCGGTCTTCATGGTTTCGCGCCAGGCGAGGAGCAGCAATCCGACGCCCAGCAGGCAGAGGGCGAAGGCGCTGACGGGGGAGGTGGCGGTGTTGGTGCCCCAGCGATAGACGGCGGGCAGGCTGGCGGCGTAGCCGATGAGGGTGGAGATGCCGGCGGAGGCGGTCAGCGAGCTGATGACCGCCTCGGCGAACAAGCGCGCGTGCGCGGCGCGGCGCGTGCCCCGCCACACGAGGGCCACCGAGACGAGCAGGAGACAGGCCGCGGACATGGCGGACATCCGGCCGGGTTCATGGGTGTCGGCGAGCAGGTGATCGACGACGAGCAGCTCGTCGATGTGCAGGTTGACGCCGAGGATGTTCTCCGCGAGCGAGAGCCCGGCGATCGCGCCGGGGAGTAGTGCGAGCCAGGCGACGCTGGCGAAGCCGAGCTCCGTGCCGACGAGCACGAGGCCGAGGAGGAGGAGGCAGAACGCGTCGTTGGCCTTGATCGCCGCACCGGTGTCCAACGGCTGGATCAGGACGTCGAGTTGCAGCCACCAGCCCGCCAATCCCAACACGCCCACCAGCACCAGCGCGACGCCGATGGCCAGTGAGGATCGCTCCAGCCAATTTCGGCGGGGCAATGTGGGAAGGATGTGCATTGGGGTCTTTACCCTAGCTTGTGGCGCAGGTGGGACGTTTCAATGAGTTTTCAAGGTTGCAGGCGCGGAGCCGGAGGCGGCGGGGGCGCGGAGTCCGCGGGAAGCGGCCGCAACGGAGAGGGCGGCGAGGCCGTTTCCGACGGACTGAGGGAGCGGAAAAAATTAGTGGGGCCGATGACGAAGGCCCAGGACGGATCGTCGAGCGGTCCGGTGAGCTTCACTTCCAACATGGTGGAAAGCGGAGTGAGCACCGCGCCCACAACGCTCTGGAGGAGAGATTTGCTTTCGAGGAAGGGGTAAACGCGAGCGTTGAAGTCGAGGGCGTGACGATCAAGCCAGTAGTCGCCGTGGGCGTGGATGGCGGAGTTCTCGCCGGTGACATTGAAGGTCGGGAACATCACGTGATGGCGATCGAGAACGAAGTTGCCGCGCGCTGAGGTGAAACGCAGGGCGGTGAAATCGAAAAGGGCGGACAACAGGCCGAGGAGGCGCACCTCGCCGAGCTCGGCGCCCTCGAGGGCGAGGTGGCCGTTGCCGCGAAAGGAATAGGGGTCGGCCGCGAGGCCTGCGGCGGATAGCGCCAGGTCGAGGCGAACCTGGTTTTTTCCGGTGATGAATTTCTCGGCGGCGGCGGTGGCAGGGGCAGGCGGGGTGCCGCGGCGGTGGGCGTTGAAATCGCTGAGCGCGACGATGGCGCGCCCGAGGCTGGCGCCTTCGAGCGTGGCGTCGAAACCGAGGTGCCGGTCCGATTCCCGGCCCCACAGGCGGGCTTTGCCGGCGAGGACGCCCTCCGCCACGGTGGCCTGCACGCGGGGGAGGGTGAGATCGTCGTCGCGCGATTCGGCTTCGAAGGAGAGGTTGCTCGCGGGGAATCCGTAAAAGGTAAATGCGCCGGTGGACTCGCCGGAGATCTGCAGGGTTTGGTGAGGGCCGTCCGGCGACGCGGGTCCTTCGAGATGGGTCGTGGCGCGGATGCGCGGCGGAGTTTCGAAGGTGAACGGTGCGAGATGCGGGCCGAGATCGGGGCCGAGGAGCTTGGCGCCCGTTTCGAGGTCGACGCTCGACGTCAGCGCGATGTCCATCTCGCGCCATTGCCGCGAAGCGAGGTCGATGTGGCGGGTGAACGTGCCGGCGACTTCGCCTCCGCTCCGGGTGCCGAACAGCTCCAGACCGTCGATGAAATTGGGGCGGGTGAAGATGCGCGTGCGGGCGTAGTCGAGGGGCGCGCCCCGCACGATGGCGTCGGAACTCTCGGCGAAGACGAAGACGGTCGTCTCGTGTGGCGAACGCCACCGGCCGGCGACGTCGACGCTGGCGTCGGGGGGAGCGGCGGGAAACTCGAAGTGGTGGAAGAAATTGGGCCACCAATCGCGGAACCAGCCGCCGATCGCGAGTGGCCGGAGGCGGCCGTCGAGAAGGAAGCGAAAGTCGCGCGTGAGCAGATCCTGCTCGAAGGTGCCGCGGGCGAAGTTGGCGCCCAGCGTGGCGCGGGCGTGCCGGGCGACGAAGCGGCGGCCGTCGAACGCGATCTCGCCGTGGACCGAATCCATCGGCACGCCGTAGGCATCGATCTGTCGTGCGGCGACGTGTCCGGCGGCGTGGACGAATTTTCCGCCGGGGGCGAAGCGGGCCGCGAGGTCGAATTCGACGGGGGCGCCGAAGCCGATGAAGCGGCGGACGTCGCGTCGCAGCAATGCGCCGATCGGTTCGAGCAGGGTCGGCGACAGCGTGCCGGTGGCGCGGAAGGCGGCGGAGCGCGCGGCGACGTCGCTGGCGCCGTCGAGGGCGATGGCGCCGCCGGCGAGGGCGGCCACGACGTGGGCGTGGAGCTGCGGCAGCGCATCCGTGGTGAGGTGGGCGAAGACGGAATCCAGGCTGAACCCGCGGGACGAGAGCCGGGCGAGGAGGGCGTCGGCCTCGTGGGGCGCAAAGGCGAGCGGCGCGGTCGTAAGGTTTCCGTGGATACGCGCGTGCAGGCGCTGGGCGACGACGTCGCGGACGCGGAGGTCCTCCGCGGAGAGGGTGACGAGCGCGCCGGCCGGGGCGGCGCCGAGGAGGGGGAGTCGGGCGGTGGCGACGAGGCGCTCGGCGACCAGGGCGTGGAACTCCGGCAGTTCGAGGCGGCGGGCGAGGAGGGTGACGGTGGCGATCGCGCCGCGGCGGGGAGACGGGGCGAGCGTGATGTGCAAGGCGGGATCGGCCAGCTGCTGGAGGCGTTCCGCGGCTTGAATCGACTGCCGGCAGAAGGACGGGAAGTGGTCGGTCAGGCTTTCGAGCAGAGGGAGGGGTGAACCGGCGGGGACGGTCCGGTGGGGTAACTGCACGGCGCCGCGGGCAGTGACGGTGACGCCGGCGATGCGGGCGGCGAACTGTTCGACGGCCAGCAGGTCGCCCTGCAGGCCGAGCACCAGGTCGAGCTCGCCGAGCATGACCTCGCTGCGGCCGGACGGGGCGAGCATGGCGGGGACGAAGAGTTCGACGCCGGTGGCGTGGATGCGCCGGGCCTCGAGCCGGCCGGCGAGGAGCAGCCAGGGATCGAGTTCGAGGCGGACGGCGCGGGCGCGGGCGACGGGTTCGGCGTAGGCGGGGAGCGAGAGGGCGAGGTTTTCGAGCAGGATGCCGCCGCCGGGATCGAAGGTGGCGCGGCCGAACTGCGGCGTGAGGCCGGAGGCGGCGAGACGCTGTTCGAACGAGCGTATCAGGAATTTGGGGACGGCGACCTCGTGGGAGAAGGCGATGCCGAGCTGGAGGATGAGGGCGAGGGCGAGGGCGAGCCAGAGGGTCCAGCAGGCCAGGAGGAGCAGCGCGTCGCCGCAGGCGCCGAGGGCGGG
>JAEYYL010000045.1 GCA_023430825.1 Verrucomicrobiota bacterium
ACCATGGACGATGAAAAGAGAAGCAAGTGTCCCAGGGGGGGAATCAGGGCACGAAAAAGCCCAAGGGGGGAACCCTTGGGCTGAGAGGGGAGGTGCTCGGCGCTCAAGAGCGCGGGGCGGGCGGGGCAGGCGGCATGCGCGTGAGCGCGCTGTCGTTGGCCTTGCGAGCGATCATATCGGTCATCCGCTGGATTTCCAATTCCGCATTGCGCTTCGCGATCCGCGCTTCTTCAACGCGCTTGGAGAATTCGAACGCCTCGCGGTTCAGCTTTTCCTTCTCGGTGCGGAGGCTGTTGAGTTGGATTTCGAGCTGGGAGATCTCCTTGGCGAAGGCGTCGCCCTTAGCGTTCGCTTCGTCAGTCGCATCCTTGATGCGCTGGTTCTCCGCTTCCCACTTGGCGAGGCGATCCGCTTCTTTCTTGGCCTCGTTCGCGGCGCGCTCGGCGGCACGACGCTCGGCGTCTTCGCGGGCCTTGGTTTCGATGAGAGCCTGGCGCTCGGCTTCCTCTTTCTGGAGTTTGGCGACTTCCTCGGCGCGCTGCTTGTCGCGGATCTCCAGTTCCTTCATGTGCGAAAGATAGAAGAAAAGGAAGACCGCCAGCATGCTGCCGACAGAGATGAGATAGGACCACTTTTTCATGCTGGGTAAGATTAGGAATTCTTGGCTTTAGCGGCGGCGGCTTCGGCCGCGGCACGCGCGGCTTCGGCGGCAGCGATCTTGTCGAGCACGGCCGTGAGGCTCTTGGTGTTCGCTTCGGCTTGGGCTACGTATTCCTTGAGGAAGTTCTGTTCGTCGACCGCGCGCTTGTGCTCGGCTTGCAGCTCGGCGATGAGATCCTGTTCGACCTTGATGTCCTTGAGCAGGCGATCGCGTTGCTGCTCGAGCTTGGCCTGGTCGCGGTTGGCCTTGTCGCGCGCCTCGATGGCGAGCTGACGGGCTTCCTGATCGGCCTTGTCCTTTGCTTCCTTCGCGGCGCGTTCTTCCTTCCGGCGTTCCTGGGCGGCGATGGCATCCTTGATGGCTTGTTCCCGGTTCTTCGCCTCTTCCGCCAGCTTGTCGTCCTTGGCCTTGCGGATGGCGGCTTTCTTGGCCGCTTCCTTGGCCTCATACTTGGAGTCGAAGTTCCAGTAAACGGCGCCGAAGGCGATCAGCCCCACGAGTGGGACAAGGAAGTAAACGTAACTTTTCTTCATGGGTAAGGTGGTGGCTGGTTAGAAGCTGGCGGTTTTGGCTCCGGAGAGAGCCGCTTCGCGTTCGCGAATAGCATCCTCGACGGCCCTTTTCAGGCTGGGAAGCTGCGTGTCGCGTTGCGCGTCGGGGAAGGAGAGGGCCTTATCGATGGCGGCGACGGCTTCGTTCAATTTGCCGAGTTCCCAGCAGATGTAAGCGAGGAAACCGTGGACGGCGCCGGGCCGTTCAAGCTGTCCCTTGCCGATCGCCGACTGGAGCATCCGATAAGCATCTTCGGCTTTGTTGAGCGAATAGAAGATCTGAGCGGCTTGGTATTCGAGCTGGCCGGAGTTGGGGAAATGCTTCGACCCCTCGCGCGCTGCTTCGATGGCCTGGAAAGGCTTGTCGACCTGCTGATAGGAGTAAATCAACAGCTCCCAGTTCTTCAGTTCATTGTCGATCGACCCGTCGCGGAGCCCGGAATGGAGGATCTCGGTGGCCCGGCCGAACTGGCCCACATTGAAATAGATGCCGACCAGAGTGTAGTTTTCCTTCGGCGTGTTCATGAAGCCGAGGGCCTGGGCGCGCTCGATGGCGAGGATCGCGCGGGTGTTGAACTCCTTGGCCTGCTTGGGATCCTTTTCCTGCGCTGCCGCCAGATTCAGATACACGCCGCCGAGCTGAGACCAGTAGTCCTTCTTGGCGGGGGACATCTTGACGAGCAGCTCGAGGAGTTCGGCCAGTCGGACCATGTCACCCTTCTGCTGGGCGATCGCAAGAAGGATGAGATAGAAGGTGTCCTTGGGACGGGAGGTCATCCGCAGGCCCTTCTCGACCTCGGCTTCGGCGCGATTGAGCAGATCCTGATTGATGTTTTCAGGGTTCAGCACGGCCTGGTTGTAGAGGACGTTCGCGAAAAACAGCTGCGCTTCCTGCCGGGTGGAATCCCGGTCGGGCTTGTCGGTGTTCTTCAGCCAGCGCTCGAGATAACCGACCGCCTTTCCGAAATATTGCTGTTGGAGCGCCGCATCCTTCGACGACGTCGCCTCTTGGTAATAAATCTGCGCGAGGAAATAGATGAGCTCCTGAACCGCGCTCGGGCTGAGATACTGGTGCTGATCGGTCAGGCGAAGCGCCTGCTCCCAAGGCGGGATGGCCTTCGCGTAATCGCCCTTTTGCAGGTAAACCTTGGCCTCGATATCGTTGATGATGGCAATATCGTAGCTGTCGGGTTTCACCTTCGGCTTGAGGCCTTGGAGCAGGGCCAGTGCCCCGTCCCAATTTTTCGCCTCGGTCAGCGGTGTCAGCTTCCCAAGTTCGGTGCTGGTGCGTTCCTCCAATTCGTGCTGGCGATTCGACTGCGCGAGGCTGGTCGAGGGCAGGGCCAGCGTGCAGGCGCAGGCGACAGCAGCCAGCAAAGCACGGGAGAGACGCGGGAGAGATCTAAGAGAGGAAAGTGTCACGATGAAAATTAATCTTCATTCAGACTGAAGGAAATGGGCTGTTGCATGCGGGTGTTGACCGCACGACCGCCTTTGCGACCGGGGCGGAATTTCCACTTGCTGACGGCCTGGATGGCGGCCGCTTCGAATTCACGCTGGCTGGAACGCACCGCGAAGGCGTTGCGCACGTCGCCATTGGAATCGACGATGAACTCCACCAGCACTTCACCGGTGATGCCGGCGCGTCGCATTTCAAACGGATACTGTGGGGGGACGCGGGCCCGAGCCTGAGGCTGTTGATCCAGCTTGGAGGGGTCAAAAATCTCGATGCCTTTGCCGAGGCCGCCGGTGCGCGCACCCTGAGGGATGCTGATGATACCGACGTTGGGCTTCAGACCTTCCGGAGGCGGGGGCTGAACCTGTTGGACGAACGAGTCCAGTTGCACGATCTGGGGAACGTCGGTCTGCATCGGCGGAGCGAAATCCACCACGGCAGCAGGCTCCTCATCGGATTCAACGATCTCGGGATCCTCCGGTTCGAGCTTCGGCATCTCCATCAACTGGACGGTGGGGGCCTCTTCTTCGACCACCGCCGCCTTCGGCGGCGGCTTAATGCTGCCCAGCCATGCCGCGCCGCCGTGGAAGGCCAGGGAGATGAGAATACCAATGATTAGATCGCGACGCATGTTGGATAAAACGTGGGGGGTTAACGTCCGGTGCCACGCACACGGGTTTCGACAGAGACCTGGTCGATGCCCGCCTTGCGCACTTCATCGAGTGCTTGAACGGTGACCCCGAACTTTGCCTTGTCGTCTCCCGCGATCAGCACGCGAGGATTCGGCACCTGTGTCTTGTATTGCTGCAGACGCGGCCCGATTTCGTTAAGATTGATGAGTTCCTTGTTCCAGTAGCAGGTGCCCTGATCCGAAATCTGCAAGGTCACCGACTCGTCAAGCTCGCCGGGGCGAGGGGGCGTGTTCGATGCGACGGGCAGATTGACCGGCACCGATTGAATTCGATTCAGCGACAGCGTGAACAAGACGAACGTCGCCAGGAGAAAAAAGATAACATCGATCAGGGGAATGATCTCGATGCGCGCTTTTTTCTTAACGGGATCGGTAGCCTTCGGAATGGAATCAGCCATGAGAGGAGAAGTTGCTAGGGAATAAACGCGTCCGGCGAATCAGGACGCGCCGGGCTGTTGCACGCGCGTCTCGATGAGGATCTTCTGGAAGCCCGCCTTGCGCACTTCGTCGAAGACGTAGATGGCCTGGCTGAAGAACGCGGCGTCATCTCCGTTAATCAGAATCCGTCCTTCGGGATTCGAGATTTTGTAGGCCTGCAGGCGGGCAAGGAACTCATCCAGCGTGACGGGATCCTTGTTCCAGCCGAGCGTGCCCTCTTGCGTCACGGTGATCGTAACCGAATCGGCCGGATCACGCGCGACACTCGTCGCCGACTCCGGCAGCGTGACGCCCGACAACCCGCCGGACTTGTTCAGCGAGAGCGTGAACAAGACGAAGGTCGCGAGCAGAAAGAAGATCACATCGATCAACGGAATGATTTCGATGCGCGCCTTCTTGGCGCCGCCTGGGCCTGTGCCGCCTGATGATCCGGCCATGGTATGCGAGTTGGGTTATGAGACGATCGGAGCGAGCGTTTCTTAGCTCGAGAACGACTCCGATTTCTTGACGAGAATTTCGAGCGCGTTGGACGCGTCGGCCACCTCATGCTTGGCCTCTTCCGTGCGGGCGTTGAGATAGTTGTAGGGGAGCAGGCCGGTGACCGCGATCGCCAGACCAGCGGCCGTCGCGATGAGCGCTTCCGCGACACCACCGGTGATCTGACCGGCGGCAGCGCCGATGTCGCCCTGCATGCTACCGAAGGTCTTCATCATGCCCGTGACGGTGCCGAGAAGGCCGAGGAGCGGGGCGGCGGTGATCACGGTGTCGAGCGTGGCCATACCCTGCTGGAACCGGGCGAGTTCCTGACCCGATGCGCGGATGAACGCGTTGTGCATCGAGTATTCCTTGTTCGTGAGACTATAGACCAGAATGCGGGCGACGAAGTCCTTGCTCTGGCGACCGATCGCGAGAGCGCCTTCGACATCGCGCTTTTCGACGCACTCCAGCATCTTCTCGACAACCTCGGGTTCGCGGTGGCTGTTTTCGCGAATGATGAACAGCATGCGCTCGACGATAACGGTCACACCGAGGAACGACACGAGCAGGATCGGCCACATGATGGGACCGCCGTGCTTGAAAAGTTCCATCACGGTCATGTCGCCGAGGAGGAACGCGAGGGGGAGGCTTTGGATGATCATAGGATGAAAGAGCGTGAAAGCAGTTGATCTAACTTAAGACGGGGTGGCCGGAGAAACAGACGAACTTGATTCTGAAAAGATTCAATTTGGACGGCACGAACTAGCAAGTTCGGGGCCGTTTCTTTTCCGATTTCGGCCGCGGCATCTCGCGAGGGGTGACTGTATAACCAGCATGTTGCTGTGTTCGAAAATCTCGGGGAACTTGGTTCGGGAATTTCGAATAGGTGTCATCGAAAGTTGGGTGTCAACTTACTTTGTGGGTAAAATATTTAATGCGTAAGAGTGGCCAAAAAACGGGCGATGCAGAATCGTCGACCTGCTGTGTCTCGCGCGTTTCGCGACGCGATGCGCCGGAAAAATCAGCATCGGATTTTGGCCCATTCGTGTGGTCCGATTTACCAGCGCCGCGCGCTGGTCTTCACTGGGCGTCGCGCGCAGGCGCGAGGTGGGTTGTCCCGCTCAATTCTGGAACCGTTGCGCCGCTTGAGATTGGCTGCCCGACTAGGACTCGAACCTAGACAAAACGAGTCAGAGTCGTTTGTGCTACCATTACACCATCGGGCAGTGAAAACCGTTGTTCTCGAACAGTGGAGCCGGCGATGGGATTCGAACCCGCAACCGCCTGTTTACAAAACAGGTGCTCTACCGTTGAGCTACGCCGGCGCGAAAATTTTCGCAGCGCTTGCCAGAATTGATTGGGAAATAACCTCTGCCGCCGTCCCTCATTCTCCTCAATAAAGAGAGCGAAAGCTGGTGGCTCCCCGGGGACTCGAACCCCGAACCTACTGATTAAGAGTCAGCTGCTCTACCATTGAGCTAGGAAGCCGTTAAGGGGCGAAAAAACTCACACAGCCGATGGGGTTGTCAACTGCGATTTGGTCGGGATCGGACCCTTGTTCGCACGATTTTTTCTGTGCGCTTCAAACGCGCAGGAAAGTGAGGGCCTTGATGCGGGCTCATGCAGCAGACCGGCTGCGAATGACGCGAATGAACGCACTTCAGGGAGGTGAAATCTAGGTATCGCCGCTGCAGAGCGAGGCCACTGTTGGGTGGAAGATAATTTCTTCATTTGTATTCGCCCCAATGGCCGCGACTCGCGGGCAACTGAATTCTCCCCGCGTGCGCTCGGCGCGGCGCTCAACGTCTCGCAAACGCTCGCACGGCCTGCTGTCCCTGCAGTTTGGTCTGGCTGACGTGGAGCCGCAGCGAATCCGCCAGCCCGCTCGCCCTGAGCGTGGGGCGCTCGAGCAGGTCGCAGAGGGGCGCGAGCACGAAGGCGCGCTCGAACATTCGCGGGTGGGGCAGTTGCAGGGCCGTCGTCGCACGCGTTTCACCTTCGAATGCGAGCAAATCGAGATCGAGCGTGCGGGGACCCCATCGCAGGGTGCGTTCGCGGCCGAACGCCTGCTCGATGCGTTGGAGCACGGTGAGCAGTTCCTCGGGTGAGAGGCGGGTCTCGAGGGCCGCGACGAGGTTCAAAAACAGCGGCTGCTCGGTCAGCCCGACCGGCTCGGTTTCGAATACCGTCGAACTCACGACGGTCGCGATTCCGTCGGTCTGGCGGAGTTGTTGGAGAGCGGCGTCGAGCGTGGCGAGTCGGTCGCCAAGATTGGCGCCGGCGCCGACGAAGGCCTGCCGCAGGTGAGCCATCGCGGTGTGCTTCCGGCGTTACCGGGCATTCGCCTGCGCGGCTCTTTCCCGGCGAATTCGCACGGCGACGCCGGCGAACTGAAAATCCACCGGTGGCCGCGGCTTCAAGATCTCGACCGTCACCGCGGTGAGGAGGGGAAACTGTTTCAGCAGTTCGCCCGCGACGTTTTCGGCAAGCGTTTCGATCAGCTTCTTGTGGGAGCCTTCGATGATCCCCCGCACCACGCGCTGCACCGCGCAGTAGTCCACGGTGCGATCGAGCCGGTCGGTCTCGCCCGCGGGGGCGAGCGGCAGCTCGAGTTCGAGCGTGGCGGAAAAATGCTGGCTGTTTTCCGTCTCGATCGGCAGCACGCCGTGACGCGCGATGAAGTGCAGTTCGCGGAGAATGAGTTTGTCCATGGTCAAGCGGAGGCGAAATCCAGACCCGCCTTAATCGCGTCAGCCATTCGCGCAAAGCGAGCCATTTCGCGCACCTCGTGCACACGCACCATCGCGCAGCCTTGCTGGATCGCCCACACGACCGTCGCGCCGCCGCCTTCGCGTCGATCTTCGACGTTCGTGCCGAGCACGGCGCCGAGGGTCGATTTTCGGGAGGTGCCGACGAGCACGGGAAACCCTAGTGCGACGATGCGGCGGAGGTCGCGCAAAACCTCGAGATTATGCGGCACGTTTTTCGCGAAACCGAAACCCGGATCCAGCCAGATTTGCCGCGGTGCAATACCGGCCACGGCAGCAACCGCCAGGCTGACGCGGAAGTCCGCGAGCACGTCCGCCCAGAAATCGGTGTAGTTCCGGTCCGCCCGATTGTGCATCAGGATCACCGGACACTTTCGCTGCGCGGCGACCTGCGCCATCGCCGGAATCGGCGGCGGTGAGGGGGTGGCCTGCCTCCAGCGTTCCCGGTCGGCGGAGGAAACACCGTGCAACAATCCCCAAACGTCGTTGATGATGTCGGCGCCCGCGGTGACCGCGGCGTCCGCTACGTCGGCCTTATAGCTGTCGATCGACACCGGCGCATCAGGAAACGCCGCACGCAGCGCCGTCAGGGCCGGCAGCACGCGAGCGAGTTCCTCCTCCGCGGTCACGACAGCGGCCCCCGGTCGCGTCGATTCGCCGCCGAGGTCGAGCACATCCGCGCCGTCCGCGAGCATCTGCCCGGCGCGATCCACGAGCGCCTGTGGGCTGGCGAGTTGTCCGCCATCCGAAAACGAGTCGGGTGTCACGTTCAGCACGCCCATGATGAGGGTGCGACCGCCGATGGGAGGCAGCAGCCGGCCGTGCGGACTTTGCCAGGATTGCATGCGGTGAAATGACGCTCCGGCTGATTTGTTTCCAATCAAAACCCATGACGCTGCGCGAATTCGTCGTGACGTCCCGCCGGCGACCACGAAGTTTGCGGACGCATGACGACGTGCAAACTCGACGACTGGCAACGCTGGCAGCAGCAAGGCTGCACGCTGCTGCCGGTCGTGCTGGTTTTGCGGGATCAATCTCCGCCGATCTCCTGGGAGGGTTTTGCCGACGCGCCCGCGAGCGCGCTTCTGGAGAGCGCGCAAGCGGGGCGCTATTCCTATCTGTGCGACCGGCCGGCGCGCATCGTGTTGGGCGACGCTGGCGGAGCCGAGATTCGGTCGGGTGACGGGGCGCGGAGCATCGAGCGACGCGAGGGGCGCCCGTTCGAGGTTCTGCGCGATCTGCTCGCAAGGGTCCGCGTGCCGAAGCTCCCGGGATGGCCGGCGATGACAGGCGGGCTGATCGGCGTTTTCGGCTACGATCTCGTCCGCACGTGGGAAGCGCTGGCGGTCTCCGCGTGCCGCGATTTGCCGGTGCCGCTTTACGCGTTGATCGAGGCGCGCGAACTCTTCGTTTACGACCACGCGGAGCGGACGCTCTCTATTATAGTGTGGAGCGAGGCGACGAGCGACGCGGCGGCGCTGGCGGAGCGGTTCCAGACCGCGAATAAACAAGCGCACGCGGCGCAGGAGCGTTGGCGGCAACGCAGCGCCCTTCCGGCCGCGCCCCGGCTTGCCGGAAACGGACTTCCGCGCGCAGCGGCTCCCACGGCCTCGCTTTCGCCGCAGGCCTTCGAGTCTGCGGTTCGTCGTGTGCTGGATTACATCGGTGCGGGTCACACCTATCAGGTGAATCTGTCGCGCCGCACCAGTCGGGCCACGGATCTCGCGGCGGAGTCCCTCTACGAGTCGCTGCGCCGCGTAAACCCGTCGCCCTACATGGGATTGTTGCGGCTGCCGGATTTCGCACTCGTCTGCGGTTCACCGGAGCTGCTGGTCAAGCTTGTCGACGACGTCGTGAGTTCGCGTCCCATCGCTGGCACGCGCCCGCGTGGCGCCGGCCTGCCGGAGGATGCGCATTTCTCCGTCGAACTGTTGGCCAGCGAAAAGGAGCGCGCCGAGCACCTGATGCTCGTCGATCTCATTCGCAACGACATCGGTCGCGTCGCGGCGTTCGGCAGCGTGCAGGTGACGGATTTCATGGTGCTCGAACGCTACTCGCATGTCATGCACATCGTCTCCCAGGTGGAGGGGCGGCTGGCGGACGGTCTTTCGTGGATCGATGTGCTGCGTTCCATGTTTCCCGGCGGCACGATCACGGGTTGTCCGAAATTCCGGACGGTGGAAATCATCGAGGAACTCGAGCCCGTCGGTCGCGGATTTTACACCGGTGCGCTCGGCTGGATCAGCTACCGCGGCGAAATGGAGATGAACATCGTCATCCGATCGATGCTGCTGCAGCACGGCATCGCGCACGTGCAGGCGGGCGCGGGCATCGTGGCCGATTCGCGGCCGGAGCGCGAACTCGACGAGGCGGCGCGCAAGGCGCAGGCTCTGTGGGTCGCGCTCGAAGCGGCTGAAACCGCACGGGCGCGGCGACACCATGCCTGACTCATGTGCCATCCGTGCGATTGTGTGGTTCGACGGCGCGTTTGTTGCCGGCGAAGCGGCGCGTTTGCGCTTCGACGACCGGGGCGTGCAGTTCGGGGTCGGATTTTACGAGACGTTCCGGACGAGTGGTGGCCGGCCGCATCACTGGCGTTATCATCGGGCGCGACTGGAGTCCGCCTGCGCGCGGGTGGGGATCGAGCTTCCGGCCGACAGCTTTGCGTCGGACGGGGAAAGAAGGCGCGCGGTCGTGGAGCGGTTGCTGGCCGAGCACGGCGCGACCGACGCGGTGTTTCGCTACACGATCACGGCCGGGCGGGTGGGGGAGCGGCCCGCGGAATCGGTGGTGCTGCGCGCTCTGCCGCCGCCACCGCCGGACGAAGGCGTTTGCCTGCGCGTGCTGAAGCTCGCCCGCGACAACGGCGAGTGGCTGCCGCGTCCGAAAAGCCTTTGCTCGCTCAACGCGTGGCTCGGTGCCGAGGAACTCCGGCAGCGGTCGGGGGATGCCTCCGACGAGGGGCTGTTCCTCGCCCGCGACAGCGGTTGCGTGGTCGAGACCACGCGGCAGGCCATCGCGTGGATTGTCGATGGTGGTCTGTGTTATCCCGATCCGGCGCTCGGGGCGGTGGCCGGGACTTGTCTCGCGTGGGTGATCGAATCGGGGGCGACGTGCGAAACCCGGCGCGCACCGATTGATGAACTTCTCGCGGCGGATGCCATCGTGGTGCTGAACTCCGTGCGCGGCATCACCCCGGTGCATCTGATCTTCGATGCCGACGATCGGCCGCTCCGGCGCGGCATCGATTCGCGCGATCATCCGCTGGTGGCGTCGCTCCGCCGGCAATGGACCGAGGCGCTGGAAGCCACGGCGGAAAGTTGAGCGATGGCAGGCGGCGACGGTTCCATGCCTTCCCCTTACTCTCCACGGCCGGACTATCCGGCGGCGGTGGCGTATCTCCTGGGGTTGAAGCAGCGCGGTCTGGTGCTGGGCCTCGACCGCATGCGGCGCTTCGTCGACGCCCTCGGCAACCCGCAGCGCGCGGTGCCGTGTATCCATATCGCGGGGACGAACGGCAAGGGCTCCGTCGCCGCGATGCTCGAGGCGATCCTCCGCGCGGCCGGCTGGCGCACCGGACTCTACACCTCGCCGCATCTCGTGCGGCTCGGCGAGCGAATCCAGATTGACCGTCGGCCGCTGGGGGAAACCGACATCGCGGCGTATGTGCGCGAACTCGCCCCGGTCGCCGCGCGGGTGGGAGCGGAACTCGGCGAGGAGCATCACCCGAGTTATTTCGAATTCATGACCGCGATGGCGTTTCAGCATTTTGCGCGCAATCGCTGCGATATCGTGTGCGTCGAGGTCGGCCTGGGTGGTCGGCTCGACGCGACGAATGTCGTCCAGCCGGAAGTGAGCGTCATCACCTCTATCGGGCTCGATCACATCGAACTGCTCGGCGGGACGATACCCGCCATCGCCGCGGAAAAGGCGGGCATCGTCAAACCCGGCCGCCCGGTCGTCATCGGCCGGCTGCCGGCCGACGCCGAAGCCGTAATCCGCGACATCGCGGCCTCGCGCTCGGCGCCGGTCGTCTCGGTGCGCCAGCAGTTCGGCGAAGACGTCGCCGCCTGCCCGCGGACAAATCTCGCCGGCGATTATCAGCGATGGAATGCCGCGACGGCCTTGCTCGTCGCGGGGATGCTGCCGGGGCGGTGGCAGCTCACGCCGCAGGCGTCCGCGCGCGCCCTGGAGCAGGTGGACTGGCCGGGACGCTGGCAGCAGTGCGAGGTGGGCGGGCGTCATGTGATACTGGATACGTCGCACAATGCCGAGGGCGCCGGCGTGCTGGACGCGAATCTGGCGCACGTCGCGACGACATCGGGCCGGCGACCGATCGTTGTGGCCGGGGTGCTCGGGCTGGCGCGGGCGCGCTCGCTCGTGCCGGTCTTTTGCCGCCATGCGCGCGAACTCCATTTCGTGATGCCGGCGCAGGCTCGCGCGTGTCGTTTCGAGGAACTCGAGGCCCTGGTCGAACCGGCATTTGCCGGAGCCGTCAAGCGGAGCCGGGTGGAGGCGATTTTTCCGTCGCCGGAGCAGTGCACCGTCGGCGAACCTGGCGATACGATCGTGGTGGCGGGCTCGATCTATCTGGTCGGCGAAGTGCTCGCGCGGATCGAGCCTGGCCGGGGCGTGAGCGAGCCGGCGCTGCAGGACTTCTAGGCGGCCGGCGTCCCGGTCGCGTGAGGCAGCTCAAAGCAGAGCGCCGCGTTGCTCGGCGGCTTTGCCGAGCTCGAGGAGCTTTACGATACGATCGACGTCGTAAACCGAACCCGCCCAGCTGCCGCCGCTGGCGTCCTGCAGCGCGGCCCAGAGACGGGTGTCGGCGGGGACGCGTTCGTCGCGCCGGAGGTCGGGATGCGACGGACGCGCGAGCAGTTCGTTTTCGTCGAGCCCGATCACGTCGACGGAGCCTTCGAGGTTCATCGTGTCGATGTGCAGGCGGATCGTGTCGCCGTTGCGCACCTTGCCGATCGGGCCGCCGGCCCAGGCTTCGGGACTCGCGTGGCCGATGCACGCGCCGGTCGAGACGCCGGAGAAACGGCCGTCGGTGATCAGCGCGATCTTCGGGCCGTCCTTCACATACTTCAGCGCGGAGGTGATCTGATAGGTCTCCGGCATGCCGACGCCGGGGCCGATGCCGATGAGGACCATCACGTCGCCGGCTTTCACGCTGCCGCTCTTGATCGCGGCGATGGCGGAGTTTTCGCTGGTGAACACCCGGGCCGGACCTTCGTGGTGGTAAACGCCGTCGGGGCCGATGCGCTCGGGCAGGATCGCGGTGCTCTTCACGAGCGCGCCTTCGGGAGCGAGGTTGCCCCGGAGGAACGTGACGGTGCTGCGCAGGCCGCGCTCGCGGGCGCGGGTGGGCGGCAGCACGACGTCGTCGGGATCGATGCCGTCGAGATCGCGCAGTTTTTGGCGGAGCCGCTGACGGCGCTCGCTCTTTTCCCACCACTCGAGGTTTTCGCCGAGGGTGCGGCCGGTGACGGTGCGCGCGTTGAGTTTCAACAGCCCAAGATCGCGCAGGTGCAGCATCATCTCGGGGACGCCTCCGGCGAGGAAGACCTGCACGGTGGCGAAGTGGCGCGGTCCGTTGGGCAGCGCGTCGACGATGCGCGGCACGGCGCGGTTGATGCGCGTCCAGTCGTGAACGTTGGGACGTTTCAGGCCCGCGGCATGCGCGAACGCGGGGATGTGCAGCACGAGATTGGTCGAGCCGCCGATCGCGGCGTGCGCGACCATGGCGTTGTGAATCGAGTCGTCGCTCAGGATATCGCGCGTGGTGAGGCCGGCCTGGTCAAGTGCCATGAGCGCGGTCGCGGAGCGGCGGGCGAGATCGCGCCAGATTTCGGCGCCGGACGGGCTGAGCGCGGCGTGCGGCAGGCTGAGGCCGAGCGCTTCGGCGACGACCTGCGACGTCGCGGCGGTGCCCATGAACTGGCAGCCGCCGCCCGGCGAACCGCAGGCGCGGCAGCCCATGTCGGCGGCGTAATCGAGGGAAATTTCATCGCGCGCGAAACGCGTGGCGAGGGTCTGCACCTTGCCGGTGTCCTCCGCCTGTTCGGCGAGCAACGTGACGCCGCCGGGCACGAGGATCGTCGGCAGGTCGGGCGAGCCGGCGAGGGCCATGAGCATCGCGGGCAGGCCCTTGTCGCAGGTGGCGACGCCAAGCACGCCGCGGCGGGTGGGCAGCGAGCGTATCAGGCGGCGCAATACGACGGCGGCGTCGTTGCGATACGGCAGGCTGTCGAGCATGCCGGCGGTGCCGTTGGTGCGGCCGTCGCACGGATCGCTGACGTAGCCGGCGAACGGAATCGCCTTCGCCGCGCTGAACGTGCGCGCGGCCTCCTCCATGAGCAGACCGACTTCCCAGTGGCCGGTATGATAACCGAGCGCGATCGGCGAGCCGTCGGGCGCGCGGATGCCGCCCTGCGTGCTGAGGATGAGAAATTGTTTTCCGAGGAGCAGCTTCGGGTCCCAGCCCATGCCGGCGTTCTGGGTCCAGCCGAATAACTCGCCGCTGCTCATCGCGCGCAGGCGTTCGGGCGTGACGGGCAACTGGCCGCCGGGACCGGGTGCGGTGGTGCGCAGTGTGTAGATGGAGTCGTTGGCGGAATCGAGGATGCGGTCGGACATGGGGGAAAGCTCCAAGCTCCAACCTCCAAGCTCCAGTGAAGCTTCAAGATTCAAACTTCAAAGCTGAAGGCTCGAAACTGGAGATTGGGGTTTGGAGATTCTCTGGAGCTTGGATGTTGGAGCTTGGTGCTTCCGTTCGCGTCAGCCAATCGGTTCGCGGGTGTAGGCGCCGTCCACGAGGCGGAGCAGGCCGAGGGGGTTGGCGTTCTGCAGCTCCGGCGGGAGGAGTGCGTCGGGGAAGCCCTGGTAACACACGGGACGCGAGAAACGGAAGATCGCGGCGGTGCCGACGGAGGTGAAGCGCGCGTCACTGGTTGCTGGATACGGGCCACCGTGGTTCATCGCGGGGGAGACCTCGACGCCGGTGGGAAAACCATTCACGAGGACGCGGCCGGCTTTTTGCTCGAGCACAGCGAACAGATCGCGGGCGTTGGCGAGTTCACCGGGCGTTCCGTGGACGGTCGCCGTCAGCTGCCCTTCGAGCGCGGCGGCGCAGGCGTTGAGCTCGGCGGCGGTGTCGGCGACGATCACAAGCGTGAACGGACCGAATGCCTCGGTGGCGAGCTCGGGATGTTTTAGGAAATCCTGCGCGGTGGTCGTCGCGACGCTTGGTTGTGACTCGGTGCGGCCGGCCGCGGCGGCGGCGGTGGCTTCGGCGAGCGGTTTCACGCCGGCGACGGCGGTGACGGTGTCGCGGTTCTTCACGAACGCGTCGCGAATGCCGCTGGTGAGCATCGTGCCGCACGGTGCGGCGCGGACGGCTTCGGCGAGTTTTTGGAGGAACGCATCGGTGTCGGCACCGCGCAGGGCGAAGACGAGACCGGGTTTGGTGCAGAATTGTCCGACGCCGAGCGTGAAAGAACCGAGCAGGCCCTGCGCGATCGCGGCGGCGCGTTCCTTCACCGCTTCCGGCAGAAGGAAAACGGGATTGAGGCTGCTCATCTCGGCGAAGACCGGGATCGGATGCGGGCGCGCGGCAGCAGCATCGAAGAGCGCGCGGCCGGCGAGGTGCGAGCCGGTGAAACCGACGGCAGCGGTGGCGGGATGTTTCACCATCGCGATGCCGACGGTGGAGCCGTCTCCGTGGATCATGGAAAACACGCCGCCGGGCAGGCCGCAGGCGGCGACGGCGCGCGTGATCGCGCCGCCGACGAGTTCGGCCGTGCCGGCGTGCGCACGGTGGGCTTTCACGGCAACGGTGCAGCCCGCGGCGAGCGCGGACGCGGTGTCGCCGCCGGCGACGGAGAACGCCAGCGGGAAATTACTGGAGCCGAACACGACGACCGGTCCGAGCGGGCGGAGAATGCGACGGATGTCGGCGCGTGGCAGTGGCTGGCGGTTGGGCATCGCGGGATCGATGCGGGCGTCGGCCCACGAACCCTCGCGCACGAGTTGGGCGAAGAGACGGAGCTGTCCGCAGGTGCGGCCGCGCTCGCCGGTGATGCGGGCGAGTGGCAGGCCCGTTTCGGCGACGGCGCGCTGGAGCAGCGTGTCGCCGAGCGCCTCGATTTCGGTGGCGATGGTTTCGAGCAGTTTCGCGCGGTCGGCGGCGGGCCGGTTGCGGTAGTCGGCGAAGGCGGTCGCGGCGGCGTCGAGCGCGGCGTCGACCTCGGCGGCGGACGCGGTGTGAAACTCGGGTTCGAGGTTCTCTCCGGTGGCGGGGTTGACGGCGCGAAAGGTTTTCTGGCCGGTCTGGCCGGTGGCGCCGGCGAGGAAACTTTTTCCGTGAAGGGTCATGGGATTAGGCGACGGGATTAACGAGGGTGCCGACGGGATCGATGGTGATGCGAATCTCGTCGCGGCTGCGGAGCGTGAACGAGTCGGGCGGCACGATGCCGGTGCCCGTCATGAGATAGCAGCCGTGGGGAAAACTCTGATCGCGGAAAAGCCAGTCCGCAAGCGACGGAAGCGGGCGCTTGATGCGGCCGACGGTGGTGTCGCCGGAGAAAACGGAGGTGCCGTCGCGCACGATGTCGATGCGAATGGCGATGTCGGGCGAAGGAAGATCGGGGGTGATTGCGATGCAGGGGCCGACGGCGGCGCTGCCGTCGTAAACCTTGGCCTGCGGCAGATAGAGGGGATTTTCGCCCTCGATGTCGCGCGAGCTCATGTCGTTGCCGACGGTGTAACCGAAGATTTTTCCGTGGGCGTTGATCGCGAGCGTGAGCTCGGGCTCGGGGACGTTCCATTTCGAATCGGCGCGAATGCGCACGGGAGCGCCGGGGGCGACCGTGCGGTGCGGGGTGGACTTGAAAAACAGTTCGGGGCGATCTGCGGCATAGACGCGATCGTAGAACGTGCCGCCGCCGGCGTCTTTCGATTCCTCCATGCGCGCGGTCATGCTGCGCAGATACGTGACGCCGGCGGCCCAGATTTCCTGGCTTTGCAACGGTGCGCGCAGCGAAGCGATGGCGGACGCGTCGGTGGCGGAGCCGGCGTCGAACGCGGTGGAGGCGGCGGCATACGGATCGGCGGAGGCGAACAGCGCATCGAGCGTGAACGCGGACGCGGTATGAACGTGACGGCCGGCGGACTCGAGCACGCAGCCTTGGGCCGTGGAGTAGAGGCGAATGATCTGGGGCATGGGTGAGCGTCAGTGGAGCGAATTCAGCGGGCGGCGCACAGCTTCAAAAACGGCCGGAGAAAGCCGCCGGTGTGCTAACAATGCACCTGACGAGTTTGCGCGGCGAAAGAGACGGACGCCCTCGCCTGAGCGAAATCGCGTGGCGGTGAAATTCGGCCGCCGCCACGCGCGAAACACCGCGGCCGTCAGGTGCGGCTGAGGCCGAGGAGGAACTCGGCGTTGGACTTCGTCTTTTTGAGGCGCGTGATGAGCATCTCCATCGACTCGATGGGGCCGAGGCCCTGCATCGCGCGGCGAAGGCCGTAGATGCGCTGGAGTTCCTCGGGGTGATAGATGAGCTCTTCCTTGCGCGTGCCGGAGCGGTCGATGTTGATCGCGGGAAAAATCCGGCGCTCGACGAGACCGCGGTCGAGATGAAGTTCGCAGTTACCCGTGCCCTTGAACTCCTCGAAGATGATCTCGTCCATGCGGCTGCCGGTGTCGATCAGCGCGCTGGCGATGATCGTGAGGCTGCCGCCACCCTCGATGTTGCG
This sequence comes from Verrucomicrobiota bacterium, assembly GCA_023430825.1. Taxonomy (GTDB): domain Bacteria; phylum Verrucomicrobiota; class Verrucomicrobiia; order Opitutales; family Opitutaceae; genus Opitutus. The sequence goes on from JAEYYL010000045.1 coordinate 16,799, forward strand.
CGCGGAACCGAAGAAGCGTTTCGGCTTTTGCAGCGCGTTCGACTCGAGACCGCCGGACATGGTTTTGCCGCCGCCGCCCGTGAGCGCGTTGTAGGCGCGCGCGAGACGCGTGATGGAGTCGAGCAGGATGACGACGTGCTCGCCGAGCTCGACGCGACGGCGGGCGTTTTCGATCACCATCTCGGCGCAGTGCACGTGGCTCTCGGGCGTCTCGTCGAAGGTCGACGAAACGACTTCGCCTTTCGTGTGGCGGCGGAAATCGGTGACCTCCTCGGGACGCTCGTCGATCAGCAGGAGGATCAGTTTCGCATGCGGGCTGTTCGCCGTGATCGAGTTGGCGATGTTCTGGAGGAGAACGGTCTTGCCGGTGCGGGGCGGCGCGACGATGAGCGCGCGCTGGCCTTTGCCGATCGGCGCAACGATGTCGATGACGCGTGCCGAGTAATCCTTGATGGTCGGATCTTCGATTTCCATCTTCAGCCATGACGTCGGGTAGAGCGGCGTCAGGTTGTCGAAGTG
>JAEYYL010000138.1 GCA_023430825.1 Verrucomicrobiota bacterium
CGCCGCCGCCCCGGGGGGGGGGGCCCGCCCGGGGGGGGGGGCCCCTCGGCTCCAAAATAGTTCCGGAGGCGGCGAAGGCAGTGCGACGGAGCGGGTGGTGCGGCTGGCGCCGATGACGATGGTGCGGGTGCCGATCGATTTGGCCGTGGGGCGGCAGCGGGTGGTCGCGACGCGTCTCGCGCTCAGTTTCGAGACGGTGGAGCCGCAGCATCGGGTGGCGACGTTTTCGACGCTGCTTCATCCGGATTTCCGCGGCCTGCCGCGGAAAGTCGTGCGGACGTTGGACGCATCGGAGGAATCTTCGGCGCGCAACCGCCGGCTGCTGCTGCGACGAGCGCGGGCGGAGGGCGAGCCGGCGTTGCAGACCAGCGGGCGCTGGTTGGTGACGACAGGCGTGACGGTGGAAGAGCGGGCGTTGAACGAAGGCGCGATGGGGTCGAGTGCGGCGTCGGCGAGCGCTGGGGGCGGCATCGCACGGGTGCGCATCGCGGCGTTGCCGGCGAGAGCCGTGTTGCCGCTCGCGCCGCAGAAGAAAGGATTCGGGCTGGGCGAGCCGCGAACGGCGAGCGAAGGGCGCGCGCTGCCGTGGCTGCAGTTTCCTTATCGGGCGGTTCGGGAGGCGGGTGCGCAGCCGACGCGTTATCGTTTTGCGGGCGAAGGCGCGGGGTTGATGCAGGTGCACGTGCGCACGGAGAACGGGAATCTTTATCAAGTGTGGCCGCAGCGCGCGCCGTCGTTTGCGTGGGCGTGGTATGCGGAGGCGTTGGATCAATTCAGTCTCTCGTTCTTTGCGCGGAGCGAAGCGCCGTGGCGGTTTGCGAAGAACCGGCCGGTTGCGCTGGAGTTTGTGTTCTGGCCGAACCGGCTGCCGGCGACAGTGGAGATCGGGGTGCCCGAGATCGCGATCTATGAAAACGAAACGTCGGCGACGCCGCGGTGAGGGTGCGGTCGGTGGGGCTCTAGGCGTGAACGGGTTGGACGGCGGTGGCGGTGCGGCGCAAACATCGGTGCAGCATGGGTGACGAAACGGGAGGTGAGCGGGTGGTGGCTTGCGCGCGCGAGAGCCGAGCGTTGGCGGAGGCGCGGGCGTATCGGGACGCGCTGGCGCCGGGCGGGGCGTTGGTGTGCGCGGTCGGTTCCTTCGACGCGCGCGGTGGACTGAGTTATCTGCTCTCGGCGTTGATGCGCCTGCCGGAGGTGCGTGCGGTGTGTGTGGGCGAAGGACCCGGGCGGGAGCATCTGGAGCGACAGCTCGAGGAGGCGCAACTGGAGCACCGCGTGGGGCTGATCGTGCTGCCGTCAGGGCGTGAACGCTGGCGGGCGCTCCATGCGAGCGACCTGCTCGTGTTGCCTGCGCTCGAGCCGTTGACGCTGGGCCGAGAAGCGTTGGCGGAGGCGCGTCGATGGGGGCGGGCGGTGGTCGCGACGGAGGTCTATGGCCGCGACGGGAGCGATGCCGCCTGGCCGGAGAGAGTGGTGATCGCGCGCGGAGATGCGGTGGGCTTGGCGCGGGCGATTCAGCAGCAGCTCGCGACGCAGCGGAGGTGGTGAACGGCGATCGCGCATGGGCCGATGAGCGAGAGGGAGGTGAGGGGCCACCGGTGTGTTTACTCGCGAGGCAATCGCCGCGTCGGTGAAGGAGCGCGGCAGCGGCGGGGTCGATCGGACGACACGGAGGTCGTCCCTCCGCAGTTGGGCCCCAGTCGGCAACATGAAAATGCGCCGGAGCGAGGTTAATTAAACTCGTAATCGTTTATGGATGAGGTTTTTGAATAGAGTTTCCAGGAAGGCGGCTCGGTTTGTGAAGATCGGTGTATGAACTGCTGAGACGGGGGCGTGATGAGCGTCCAAATAAGACGCCTTAGATTTAGCCATCGGGCGAATTTCCGCTTGAGAAATAGGGGTTTTACCTTGTATGACTTTCGACCGACTTAAGACCTGCTGGGTTGAGGCCGATTGCCTTGAACCAGCTTTCTCACCGGCGCTCTCCACCACCGACACACCATGATTACGCAGCGACTCAGGGGGCTCGTTAACCTCCATATCATGGTGTCCGTTTTGGTGGCGGTGGCGTTGTTCCAGGTTTATGCGGATGCGTTCCGCTTCCTTCCGTTCGGCACGCTGCCGGTGGACCTCGAGCTGGCGTCCTATCTTTTGTGTGTCGGTGCGGCGATGGCGCTGGCGGGGCGGTATGTGTCGCGAGCGGGGACGAAGTTTCACCGGTTGAAGTGGGTGGATGCGGCCGAGATCGCGACGCGCCAGGTGATCTGCGTGGCGCTGCTGGTGTTCACGTTCATGTTTGCGGCGAAGGATCGCGACGTGAGCCGCATTTTTCTCGGATCGTTTTTGTGCTGCCTGTGGCTGGTGCTGCTGTTCCTGAATCAGGGGCTGCCGCGGCTGTTGTCGCGGCTGTTGTTCCAGAAGCGCCACAAGGTGCCGACGTTGTTTGTCGGTTCGCCGGCGCGGGCGGAGCGGTTGCGCGAGTGGCTCGCGACCAAGGATGCGCTGGGGATTCAGCCGGTCGGTTTCATCACGCCGGTGGGGGATGCGGAGGAGTCGGACAACGCGGTGCCGTTTCTCGGCGCGTTGGAGGATATTCGCGACGTGATCGAGACGGAGATGGTGGCGCAGGTGATCGTGCTGGACATGCCGCCGTCAACGGGGGAACGGCGGTTCATTGTGGAGATTTGCCAGGAGATCGGCTGCCGGCTGTTGATCCATTCGGATTTGAGCGACCAGCTGCGGTATCCGCTGGTGCCGGTGGTGGAGGAGGGGCATGCGTTTTTCTCGCTGCAGGAGGAGCCGCTCGAGGATCCGTTCAATCGCGTGCTCAAGCGGGCGTTCGACATCGCGCTCTCGCTGCCGGTCGTGTTGATCGTGCTGCCGCCGCTGTGCCTTTACGTCGGAATCATGCAGCGGCTGCAAGCGCCGGGGCCCTTGTTTTTCGTGCAGAAGCGCCGGGGGGATCGTCGCGGCGAGTTCGACATGCTGAAATTCCGCTCGATGTATGATGTTTCGCGGGACCTCAAGGTGGAGGCGAAGCAGGCGAGCCGCGGCGATTCGCGGATTTATCCTTTCGGGGCGTTCATGCGGCGGACGAGTCTGGACGAGTTTCCGCAGTTCGTGAACGTGCTGAAAGGCAACATGAGCATCGTGGGGCCGCGGCCGCACATGCCGGTGCACGATGCGGAGTTTAGCCGTTACTATCGGGGGTATCGCACGCGCCATTTCGCGAAGCCGGGCATCACGGGGCTGGCGCAGACGCGTGGTTATCGCGGCGAGATTTCGGACCCGCAGCTGCTGCAGAAGCGGATCAGCAACGATATCGACTATATCGCCAACTGGTCGATCTGGCTCGACGTCCAGATCACG
>JAEYYL010000070.1 GCA_023430825.1 Verrucomicrobiota bacterium
GTTCGCGCCGGCAGCGGCCTCTTGCCCACGAAGCGCGCCAGCGAACTCCGCCAACGCATCGGACCGCTCGTGCACGACGCCGAGGCCGCGCTGCGCCCCGCCGGCCGGCTCGATCTTTCCCGACTCGCCCGCGCCTTCACACTGCGCACCAGCGACGGCTTCGTGGAAAATTTCGCGCCCGCGCTCCTCGCCCGCATTCGCGCCGAAGCGCCCGGTGTGCGTCTCCGTTTCGTGCCGAAACCCGACAAGGACAGCGCGCCCCTGCGCGAAGGCCGGGTCGATCTGGAGACGGGCGTGATCGGAAAAAACACCAGCCCCGAGCTGCGCGCTCAGGCCCTGTTTCGCGATCGCTTCATCGGTGTCGTGCGCGACGGCCACCCGCTGACCCGGGGAAAAATCACCGCCTCCCGTTACGCCGCCGGCGAGCACATCGGCGTTTCACGGCGCGGCGACGACCGCGGCCCGATCGACGAAGCGCTGGCTCCGCTCGACCTGCAGCGAAACCCCGTCGTGTTCGTGGGCGGATTCGCGATGGCGCTGACGCTGGTGCGCGCCACCGACCTGATCGCAACCGTCCCCGAGCGCCACACCGAAAACCTCCGCGCCGGGCTGCGCAGTTTTCCCCTGCCGTTCACGCTCCCGGAAATCACGGTGTCCCTGCTCTGGCATCCGCGGCTCGACGCCGACCCCGCCCATCGCTGGCTCCGCGAACGGGTGCGCGAGATCTGCACCACGCCCCGCTGAAGCCCCGCGCGTTCCCCGCAACCGCCGTCACCGGCCTTCCGCCCGATAAGCCTGCGCCAGCAGCACGATCGGGTGTTCCACGCGCGTGGCCGTGTCGCCGCGCGCCCGGAGTCCATTCTGCAGCTGCAGGTGACAACCCGGATTCGCCGTGGCCACCACCGGCGCCTGGGTCGCGTGCACGTGATCGATCTTCCGCTCGAGCAGCCGAGCCGATGTTTCCGGTTGCGTGATGTTGTAGATCCCCGCCGACCCGCAGCACCAGCTCGCCTCGCCGCATTCCCGCAACTCCGCTCCCGGCAGCGCCCGCAGCACCGCGCGCGGTTGTGCGCTCACCTTCTGCGCATGACACAGGTGGCAGCTTTCATGATACGTCACCGCCCCCGTGGCGGAACCCGCCGCACGCGGCCGGCGAAAATCGATCTCCACCAGAAACTCGTGCACGTCGCGCAGTTTCTTCGCCCACTTCGCCGCCCGCTCCGCGTAAACCGGATCGTCGTGCAAGAGATGCCCGTAGCCGCGCAGATGCGATCCGCAGCCACCCGCGTTGCTGATGATCGCGTCGACCGCATCGACGTCGATCAGATCGAGCTGTCGCCGCGCCAGCGCCCGCGCCGACGCCAGGTCGCCGTTGTGCGCATGGAGCGAGCCGCAGCACGGTTGCACCGGCGGCGTGTGCACTTCGCATCCGTTCGCCAGCAGCACATCCACCGTCGCGCGGTTGATGTCGCTGAACACCAGGTCCTGCACGCAACCGGTCAGCAACGCGACGCGCCGCAGCGGCCCGCCCGCGGGCACCTTCCCCGGCGTCTCGACCGGCCGGATCAACTGATGCGAAAACTTCGCCGCGATCGGCGGCGTCTGCGGCTCCAGCCGGCGCAGATTCACCGGCAGCAGCCGCGTGAGTCCGAACCGGCGAAACGCCGCCTGCCCCCCGCTCGCCTGCCACAGCCACAACAGCCGGCCCGCGAAGCGCAGCAACCGCGGCCGGGTGAACAACACCTTCACCACCGACCAGCGGATGAAGTCCCGCTTCGGATGCGCCAGCACCCCGCGCGCCTCCACCTCCGCCCGCGCCGCCTCGAACATCTGCGCATAATCCACGCCCGCCGGACACGCACTCGTGCACGCCAGACAGCCGAGACAGTAATACATCTCCTCGCCGAACGGCTTCGTAACCGCGAGCTCGCCGTCGGCGATCGCCCGCATCAACGCGATTCGCCCGCGCGGCGAATGCCGCTCGAGCTTCGTCTCCGCATAAGTGGGGCACACCGGCAGGCACATCCCGCAGTGCATGCATTGCTGCAACACCGAGTAATCGAGCGCCGCCAGCCCGCCCGCTGCGGCGCGCTCGCGATGGGATTCAGGAGGCGCGGACATCGTCGACATCGAAAATCTTCCCCGGGTTGAGCCGGCCCTCCGGGTCCAGCGCCCGCTTCACCGCCCGCAACAACGCGAACGATCCGTCGCCCAGCTGACGCTGCAGAAAACGCTTCTTCGCCAGGCCGACGCCGTGCTCGCCCGTGACCGTGCCGCCACGCCGCAACGTTTCCTCGACGATATCCGCAAACGCCAGTTCGACGCGCTGCATCTCCTCCGTGTCGCGCTCGTCGGTCAGGATCGTCGGATGCAGGTTGCCGTCGCCGAAGTGGCCGAACGTCGCGATCTCCAACCGATGCCGCACCGCGATCGCCTCGACCGCCCGCACCATGCCCGCGAGTTCGCTGCGCGGCACCGTCACATCCTCGAGGATCGTCGTCGGCCGCCGTCGCGCCAGCGCCGAGAACGCGCTCCGCCGCGCCGTCGCGAGCTGCGCCGCCTCCGCCGGCGTCGCCGCGCGGCGCACCGTCGCCGCCCCGTGCGCGCGGCACGCCTGCTCGACGCGCTCCGCCTCGTCCGCGACTGCGGCTGGATGCCCATCCGTCTCGATCAACAGCATCGCCGCCGCCTCGCGCGGAAGCCCGACCTTCGCAAAATCCTCCACGCACTGGATCGTCGTGCGATCGAGAAACTCCAGCGTGCACGGAATGATTCGCGCCGCGATGATCGCCGAGACGGTCTCCGCCGCCGCATCCATCGCCGTGAACGTCGCCAGCAGCGTCTGCCGCGCCGCGGGCTTCGGCAGCAGCTTCAACATCACCCGCGTGATCACCCCGAGCGTGCCCTCGCTGCCGATGAACAGGTCGCGCAGGTTGTAACCCGCCACGTCCTTCACGCACTTGCTGCCGAGCCAGCACACCGAGCCGTCCGCCAGCACCACCTCCAGCCCCATCACGTAGTCGCGCGTCACGCCATACTTGAGCCCGCGCAGCCCGCCGGAGTTCTCCGCCACGTTGCCGCCGATCGTGGAGATCTTCATCGATCCCGGATCGGGCGGATAAAACAGCCCCACCGCGTCCGCCGCATCGTAAACCTGCTGCGTCACCACCCCCGCCTCCACCAGCATCGTCAGATTTTTCGTATCCACTTCGATGATGCGGTCGAGCTTCACCAGCACCATCACGATCGCGCCGGCCACCGGCACGCTGCCGCCCGACAGGCCCGTGCCGCTGCCGCGGCAGACCACCGGCCGCCGATGCTCGCGCGCCACCGCCATCGTTTGCGCGACTTCCGCCGTCGTTCGCGGAAAAACCACCGCCGCCGCCCGCTGCTTCAGCGCCGCCGTGCCGTCGAAGCTGTAGGGCAGGACGTCCTCCGGCGCGGTCAGGACCTGTGCCGCCCCCAGTGCGGCGCGCAATGCGGCCAGCGCCGGCTCCGGCAGCGGTTCAGGGGGCACGGCGGGGTTCGAGGAGGATTGCACGGTGAAAATGGGTCGTCGCCGGCGGTCAATCCCGCCCGCGCATCGCCTGCGCCAGCCGCTCCGCCATCTGCGCGAAACCGGCGTCGTTGGGGTGCACCGCAACCCGGTCGAACCGCGCCGGGTCGTGGTCGATCAACGTCGCGCCTTCGATCACCGTCAGGCGCGGATCCGCCAGCGCCGCCGCCACGTCGCGAATCACCTCGCGGTATCGCTCCAGCGGATACCGCTCCCCGGCCGGCTTCCAGTCCGGCGGGACCCACAGCGGCGTGATCAGGTAAAGCGGCGCCGCCGGATGTCCCCGCCGCAGGTCTGTCACCAACTGCGTGTAATTCGTCCGAAAGCTCTCCAGCTCCGCCCCGGCCTGCCAGTCGTTGACCCCGATCGCCACCGACAGCACGTCCGCCTCGACCCCCGCGAGAAACGCCCCGTCCGGCCCGTGCGTCCCCCGCCCGCCGATCCCCAGGTTGACCAGCTCCCAGCCGTTGCGCTCGGCCACCTGGAACGCGTAGCTCTTCGTGACCTCCGTCGCGGTGAACCCGTGCGTCACCGAATCGCCGAACGCGACATAGCGCGTCTCCGGCCGCACGCGCGCCGGCGCCCAGCGCGCGTCCGAGTCCACCTCCACCCCCAGCACCTGCACCGAATCGCCGTAGGGCATGATCATCTCGTAGTCGTGCCACGCCCGCTCGCCGGACGCCAGCAGCATCACCGCCAGTTCCGCCTCGCCCGGTCCGGGCCGGGTGAAGGTCCACGCCGGATCGCCGCGTCCGTCGATGCGAAACACGCCCACGCTGTTGCGCGACGCCCCCGTGTGCCGCGCCGTGTAGCGCAACCGCACCCGCACCGTCGCGCTGTCCGTGCGCCACCTCATCCGCGCACCCGGGCTGTTCCACCGGAAACCGCGGCCCGGCCCATCGATGACGCGGTCGAAATGGACCGCCCTGGTCGCTTCGTCCCGGATCGCCTGCAGCGTATCGGAAAACTGGACACGCGCGTCCGTCGCCGCGACGAACAACGTCCCGCCCTCCGCCCGCGCCAGCCCCGCGCCGAGCAGCAGCACCGCCAGCAGCCTCCCGCCCATGCCGCATCGTGAGCTGCGATCCATGGCGTTTCAGGCCCCAGGCCGAACCGAAAAGACCGCCGTGCGCCACTTCGGCAAATCGACCGGCAGACCGCGCTCCGCCAACTCGTCCGCCGTTCCGCGGAAGGCCGGCACCCCCGCCTCGTCGACCAGCTCGAACACGCCCGCGGCCGGGAGCTGCGGATAAATCCTCGCCGCTCCGTCACCGGATCGGCGATACACCAGCAGATGTCGCGGTCCGGCGATCAACTGCAGTTCGGCCGGCGTGCGGCGATCGATCGCGACCCCCGCCCCGTCGAGAAACGCGGCGACCTCCTCCCGCGTGAGCCGCGCGACATCGTCGGAGCGCAGCACGGGAATCTTGCTTTCCGCGAGCAGGGCCAGCGCGCGCGCATCGACATTGCGCGTGTCCACGATCGCCGCGCGATATTCGAGTCCCGTCGCGACTTCCTCGACCTGCTCCAGCCCGACCGAAATCTGCACCAGGCCGTTGGCCAGCAGCTGGTCGTCGGTCATGTAGTGCACCGGGCCGAGGTGGAGATCGAGCGCCAGCCGCGCGAGCGGCACGCACGCGTGATTCAGGCCGTTGTTCACCGGCACCGCCCCCGGATTCTGCACGAACAACACCTCCGCCTTCCGGTAGTCCACCGGCCCCGCGCGAAACACCGGCGCGAACCGCCGATACGCCGCGCCGTAAATGTCCATCAAGGGCGCATAGATTTTTTCGTGGCCGGTGAGCGTCCAGCCCAGGCTGCCCGCCATGCCCGCCGCATACGCCTGCACCAGCTGCGCCTCGATCATCAAGGCCGCCGCCGTCTTCGGCTCCAGATCGGGGAGGAACGAATCGTAGCCATGCTCGCCCGACTCGCCGTTCCATACCGGATAGGGCGCGGCGCTGTGCGGCAGCGCCACCGCGGCGAAGCTGTGGTCGAAGGTCGCGGCCACGTCGCGCGCCAGCCACGGTTCCTTCCGCTCCGGCGCATCCGGTCGCGCCGCCACCGGCCCGTTGCCGAGATAATAATGCGGCGCCATCCCCGTCAGCCGATCGGGCAGCTGCCACGTCACCGACGGCAGCACGTTGTTGTGCCCCCACGCCGGCGGCATGCCGAAGAGCAGTCGCGCCGGATCCTCGCTCGCCACCGCCCACGCCGCCGCGGCCGTCAACCCCCGCCACGCCGTGTCGCTCGAGTCCGTCACGCTGTGCGGTTCGTTATACGGCGCTTCGAAACCCAGCACCGTGCCATTGCCGCGGAAACGCCGCGCCAGCCAGCGGTTCGTGCTGACGATCGCCTCCGTGAACTCCGGATCGCCCGGCTCCGCCGCCCGGCCGGTCGCCCGATCGACGAGCCACGCGATCCCCTTCCCCGGGCGATCCGTGCCCTTGTCGTGGTGATTTCCCCCGACGAAATAACGATACGGATCAGTCGGCATCTCGTGCCAATCGAACACCACGCGGATGCCATGATGCCCGCAGAGCGCCACGAAGTATTCGAACAGCTCGTAGAAATCGGCATCGAGCTCGTGCGCGCGCAGGATCTCGCGATAACGCGGATGATCGGGAAACACCCCGGGCTCCGGCTGGATCATGCCGAGATGCAGCGGCACACGCAGCACCGCGATGTCCCACTCCGCATGCGTCCGCAAATCGTCGGCCACCCGCTCGAAGCTGCCCCGGCGGCTGAACTCGATCAGGAATCGCGTGTAGTTGAGCCCCGCAAACCCCCACGGTTTTCCCCCGAGCATCAGGTTCCGGCCCGCCGCCTCGACCGGCGGCAGCGTCGCACCGTCATCGAAAACCGGATACACGAAGAACGGCGCGTCCGCCGACCACGGGCCCTGCGCGCCCGTCCGCGCCCGCAGCGCCAGCCGCCGCCCCGGGGGCAGCCCGGCCCGATCCACCATAAACGCGAAGACGCCATCCGCATTCGCCCGGGCCCGCCAGCTCCCCACCCGCTCGCCCGCCGCACTCACCGCCTCCACTTCCAGCTCCGCCCCGGCCGCCGCACGCCCGGTGACGTTCACCGGATTCTCCAATCGCAGCACCCGCGCCGCCGGCACCTCCAGCACCGGCTCCGCCGCCTCCGCTCCCAACGCAAAAACGAGCGCGACAAAGCTGGCCACGCGACCGACCGCACCCAAGCTCGCACGGGAGAAAACTCCCGCTCGAACCCGTTGCCATGCTTCAGAAACCAAGGACTGCGATAGAGGAGCGAAACGGATCATAGGGGTGAGATGTCGAGGGATGCAGCGCGACCTGTTAATTCTTATTAAACGCTTTTATCACCTCCCTTTGGAGGCGCATGCATCAAGCGATTACCCCGAGGAACGCCCCGGTCAAGGGGCGATTTGGCCGAAGTTGTATTTTCGCGTTTTTTATTCTTGCTGTTACAATAACCTGAACACTTATTCCATCCCATGCCCATCGTCCTGACCTTGGACAAAAGCCTCTCCGTCCTGGAGGCGATCGTGCTGCACCCCGAGGGCATCGGCACGCGGCCGCTCGCGCAGAAACTCGGCATCAACGTCGCCACCGCGCACAACATCGCCACGACCTTCGTCTCGCGCGGCTACGTGCGGCAGGACGAGGTCACGCGCCTCTTCTATCCGGGCGTGCGCCTGATGCTCCTGAGCCGGCATCCGGCCTACCTGCGGTCCCTGACAACCACCGCGCGCCACGTCGTGCACGCCGTCGCCGCCGAACTGAACGAATCGGTGATGCTCGTGACCGGCGATCACGGCCGCGTCATCAACCTCGAGTATGTGCCCAGCCGCCAGGCGCTGCGCGTGCAGGAACCGGAAGACGTCAGCGGCGTCGCCCACGGCACCGCCTTCGGCAAGCTCCTCCTCGCCTATTTCGACGAGCCGACGCTCGACACTTACCTCGCGCAGTATGGCCTGCCACGGCACACGCGGCATACCATCACCGAGCCCGCCGCGTTTCGCGCTGAACTGGCCCGGGTGCGCGAGCAAGGTTTTAGCCAGACCCGCGACGAACTCTGCGAAGGCATCAGCGCCATCGCCGTGCCCATTCGCGATCCGTGGGGTTCTGTCTTCGCCGCGCTCGGCGCCAGCGCACCCACCGTCCGCCTGCAAAACGACGAACAGGTCGAGTTCACCCTCGCCGGTCTCCGCCGCGCCGCCACCGAGATCGAGCGGCTCTGGGCCCACTCCACTCCGCCCACCGCCAACGACACCCCTCCGGGTAACCGTCGCGGCCGACCTCGAAAACTTCCCGCACCGCCGGGCACCTAGCCCGCGGCGCCGGCGCCTCCCGCGCCGCAATCCCGCGCCGGCCACCGCCGGCTTTGCCTCTCGTCCGTCTTGAAGACCCTCACCCTCGAAATCTCCCTCAAGCCGTTTTACGCCCTCGATGATGATGCGACCCGCGCCGTTTGCCGCGCCGCCCTTCGCCAGTGGGACGCGCTTGCCCGCCACGCCGGGAACCTGTCGATCATGCTCTGGTCGGCGGACGGTTCGGAGATTCTCGATTACGGCGGGGAACTCGACGCGCCGATGGAATGGGCGCGCTTCGTCGGCAACGCCAACCCGCACCTGCCCGTGCCGGCAGACCCCGAGCAAAAAAGCCTCCACGCGCGCAACTACCTCTATCGCCCCGACGCCCGCCCCATCACCTACCGCCGCCTCGCCGCGATCGTTCGCGCCTGGCGCGACGCCGCCGCGGAAATCGGCCGCACCCTTCAGGTAGGCGCCACGTTCGACCCCGGCGGCGAGTTCGCGCCCTCGACGTTCAAATACGAACGCCACCGCGAAATCTGCCTCTCGAACACGATGGGCAAGGCGAGCTTCGTCTGCTGCTACGCCACCCTCCACGCCGATCGCCATCGCTACGCCGGCTTCCCCCAAGGCATTCCGGAAAACACCAGCGTCGGCACGTTTCTCGGTCGGCAGTTTCGCCACTTCGCCCAGGACCTCGGCTTCGATTTTCTCTGGCTGTCCAACGGCTTCGGCTTCGGCCTCGAAACCTGGAAAACCATCGGCCCGCTCTTCGACGGTCACGCCTTCCATCCGGAACGCGCCGCCGAACTCGGCGAGCGCATCCTGAATTTCTGGCGCGACTTCCGCCGCGAATGCCCCGCCCTCGCCGTGCGCACCCGCGGCACGAACCTCGGCACCGGCACCGACCTCGCCAGCGATGCCACGCCCCTGCGCGAACTCTACTCCGGCGGCTTCAACTTCGCCCCGCCGCCGAACTCGCCCTGGGCCGCCATCAACGGCGACTTCGGCATCGAACTCGCCGGCTACCTCAGCCGCATCGCCGAACTGCCGCCCGGCGCCGGCTTCCCCTATCGCTTTTACCTGCACGATCCGTGGTGGCTCAACAGCCCGTGGATCGATCGCTACGAAGGCCAGCCGCACGACATCTACCTGCCGCTTTCCGTCGGCCGCCTGACCGCCGAGGGCAAACTCCAAACCCCCGACGATCTGCTGCTCCTCACGATCGACGACTCCCACGGAGCCCTGCCCGACCGCGTGCCCAACGAGAGCACGCCGCATCTCCTCCGCGCCTGGCGCGAACGCCCCGACGCCGCCGGCCCGCTGGTCTGGCTCTATCCGTTCGACGAACTTCACGACGCCCTGCACGCCGCCACGCCCGCGCCCGCGCGACTTTTTCACACCGACTGGTTCGCCCGCGAAGCGCTCAACGACGGCGTGCCGCTCAACACCGTCGTCAGCACGCGCGCCTTCGACGCGCTCGGCGCGCAGGCCTCCGCGGTCCTCGCCGGACGTATCCTCGTTTCACCTACACCGCTCGCCCCTGCCGGCGAAGCCCGCCTGCTCGCGTGGATCGATTCCGGCGGCTCCCTCCTGCTCTACGGCCCCCTCGACCACGCTCCCACCTTGCGCACGCGGCTCGGCCTGACCGCCGCCGCTCCGCTCGCTGGACCCTGCGAAGTCACGTCGAACGCCGGCGCGCTCGACCGCTTCCCGTCGCTCCCTCCCATCGCCTACACCCACCGCGCCGTGATGTCCGGCGGCGCACTCGGCGAAGCTCCGCTCGGCGCCGCACCGTGTTTTGCCACGGCTAGACAGGGCTCGCACACCCGCGCGCTCGCCGCCGAATTCACCGCACCGTCCGGCGCGCGCGTCTCCTGGCTGCGCGGACCGCTCCCACTCGACGTGTCCGCCGAGGAACACCTGCCGAAACCCGACTCGGCCGACGTCACGTTCCCGTTCACCGAACTCCTGCGCCAAATGCTCGCCGCGCACGGCTGGCGCGTCGGCGTGGCCGCCGCCGAGCGCACGCAACGCCGCCCCGTCGTCACCGTTCACCGTCAGGATAACGCGTGGCATTTCTCCGGTTACACCCCGGACACCACCGTCGAATTGTCGCTGCGCACACCGTTCGGCGCGCCGCTGCTGACCGGCACCGAGGCGGCGCTCCAGGACGGCGTCGCGCATTACCGCCTGCCGCGCGCGTGGCGGCACGAGTGCCGCGTGTTCATTGAACAGGCTGCCGGCACCGCCTCCGCCATCGAAGCCTGCCCCGCTCAGGTCGGCGTCGCCCGCCGCCTGTGGCTGCGCGGACTGCGCCAGGCCACCGTGCGCTTTTTTCCCGTTCATGGCTCCGGCCCCGTCACGCTGTGGCTCGACCCCGCGTGGCCCCACATCGACGGCGTCCGCGCCGACCTCCGCGAGGTCCACACCCCGCAGGGCGTCTTCCTCGAATCGACCGCGCCGCTCACCGGCACCGCCCTCCTCTCGTGGTGACGGGCCACCCTTCTTTTCCGACATGTCACTCGTCGCACCCTCTCCTGTTCTCGCCAACGTGCCGGCCGCCGCCGCACCCCAGATCGCCCGCCGGCGTCCGCTCGTCGCCCGCGCCGGCCTGCTCGGCATCGGCCATCATGTGTATTGGCCGCAGTTCGACGGCCTCCTCGCCGAGATGCATCGCAAACAGGCCCACGTCGCCACGTTGATCCGCGCCGAGGGCGTCGAGGTCGCCGACTTCGGCCTCCTCGACAACGCGCAGTCCGCCTACGACGCCGTCCCGAAAATCAAGGCCGCCGACATCGATATCCTTTTTGTGGATATGGTGACCTACGGCACGTCTTCGACGTTCGGGGTCCTCTGCCGCGAGATCCACGTGCCCATCGTGCTCGTCGCCGTCCAGCCCCTGAGCGCGATGGATTATCCCAACGGCACCACGTTCATGCAGCTCTGCAACGACGACTTCTGCTCCGTGCCGGAATTCACCGGCGTTGCCGTGCGCTTCGGCCGGCGTCCGCCGCCCGTCATCCTCGGTCACGAACACGGCGATCCTTCCGTCGCCGTCGAGTTCAAGCGCTGGTGCGGCATCGCCAAGGCCCTCCACTCTCTGCGCAAGTCCCGCATCGGCCTGATGGGCCATGTGCTCGAGTCCATGCTCGACATGCACACCGACCCGACCGCGATCACCGCGGCTTTCGGCCCTCACGTCGTGCTCATCGAGCCGTGCGATTTGTTTCGCCACTACCGTTCGCCCGACGCCGCCGCGGTCGACGCCTGGCAGCAGCGCATCCTCCAGTTCTTCGACACGCCCGACCCGAAGTCCGATCCCCTCACCGAAAAACTCACCGCGCACGATCTCGCCACCGCCGCCCGCGCCGCCGTCGCCCTCGAGGGCATGATCGCCGAGAAACGGCTCGATGGTCTCGCTTACTACTACGAGGGCGAACCCGACTCCGAGCTCCGCACCCTCGTCACCAACCTGATCGTCGGCAACTCCGTGCTCACCGGCGCCGGCTTCCCGATGTGCGGCGAGTTCGATCTCAAGACCTGCATCGCGATGATGATCATGGACCGCCTCGATATCGGCGGCAGCTTCGCGGAGTTTCACCCCGTCGATTTCGAGCGCGACAGCGTGCTCGTCGGCCACGACGGTCCGCATCACATCAACATCGCCGCGGCGAAGCCCGTGATCCGCAGCTTGAAGAAATATCACGGCAAGCCCGGCTCCGGCGCCGGCGTCGAGTTCCAGATCAAGGAAGGCCCCATCACGATGCTCAGCATCGGGCAGAAGGCCGACGGCTCCTTCAAGTTCATCATCGCCGAGGGCGAATCCGCGCGCCGGCCGATTCCGCCCACCGGCAACACCAACACCCACGGCCTCTTCGCGCCCAACGTCCGCACGTTCCTCAAACGCTGGGTCGCCGAGGGTCCCACCCATCACTTCGCGCTCGGCATCGGCCACCACGCCTTCGAACTCGTCCAGATCGCGGAGTGCCTCGGGCTCGATCACGCCGTCGTCACGCCGTTCGACCCGCTCGCCTGAGCCGCCGCGCGGCCGGCTGCCGCCCCTCCCCCCTTCCGTCGCTCATGTCGTTTCTCTCCCCTTTCAACCGTCGCCGCCCCGCCCCGCGCATCCCGGAGGCCGACCGCATCCCGGTCCTGCAAAAGGTCATGTTCAGCATCGGCATGAACACCGAATACATGGCCACCGGCCTGATGGTGCAGGTGCTCTGGATGCCGTTCTTCAACATCGGCCTCGGGATCAGCCCCGCCCTGCTCGGCGTCGTCCTCGTCATCCTGCGCGCCTGGGACGCGATCTCCGACCCGATCGTGGGCAATCTTTCCGACAACGCCCGCACCCGCTGGGGCCGGCGGCGCCCGTTCATGGTCGTCGGCGCCGTCTCGACCGCCCTGCTGTATCCACTTTTCTGGCACATGCCCGCCGGCCTCGGCGAGACTGCCAAGGTCGTCTATCTCGTCGCCGTCGGCATCGTTTACTTCACCTGTTTCACCGTCTGGGCGATGCCCTACTACGGCCTGCAGCTCGAACTCACGCCGAACTACGACGAACGCACGCGGCTCGCGAGCTGGATGGCGCTCTTCAGCAAGATCTCCGCGCTCGGCGGCGGCTGGGTGCTCGCAATCGTCACCGGCTCGATGTTCCTCAACCCCGCCACCGGCAAGGGCGACATCGTCATCGGCATGAAAACCGCCTGCTGGTTCATCGCCGGAGCCATCCTCGTCTTCGGCCTCCTCCCCGCCCTCTTCGTCAAGGAACGCTACTACTCCGCCGAGGCGAGCAAACAGCCGAAGCAGTCGTTCTTCGCCAGCATCAAGGATTCCGCCCGCTGCCGGCCGCTTTGGTCCCTCATCGGCATCTCCTTCTTTCTCGCGTTCGGCTACATGTCGATCTTCACGCTCAATCAGTATCTGAATATCTACTACGTCTTCGGTGGCGACCTCGCCGCCGCCTCCGTCGTCGCCGGCTGGCGCATGACCGCCACCGTCATCACCGGCGTCGCCATCATCCCGCTCGGCGCCTGGCTCGCCGAGCGCTTCGACAAGAAAGCCATGGTCATCGGCACGCTGATCGTCGCGACCATCGGCGTGGAATCGAACTACTTCCTCATGCGCCCCGACATGCCTTACCTGCAGCTCATCCCCGGCATCCTCGAGGTCGGCGCCTACTCCGCGATGTGGCTCTTCCTTCCGTCGATGAAGGCCGACGCCGCCGATTACGACGAACTCCAAACCGGCCGGCGGCGCGAGGGCTCGATCAACGCGTTCTACTCCTGGTTCATCAAACTCTCCCTCACGTGCGCCATGGGTGTCGGCGGCTTCGTGCTCCACATCTCCGGCTTCGACGCCAAGCTCGGAGCCCAACCACCCGAGGTCATCAGCCGGATGTTCGGCCTCTACCTCGCGCTGCCGATCATCATCTGGGGCATCGCGATCGCGATCTCCCTGAAGTATCCGCTGAACCGCGCGCGCATGAAGGAAATCCGCGCCACCCTCGAGTCCCGCCGTGGCGCCCTCTGACCAGCCACCCACCGCCCCGTCCCACCAGCCGGGCGCCGTTCCTCCGCAATGAAAATGGAAACCCGTTTCGATGTCACCGTGATCGGCGGCGGTCCCGCCGGCCTCACCGCCGCCCTCCAGGCCGCCCGTGCCGGCGCCGCCACCCTGCTCGTCGAGAAAAGCGGCGTGCTCGGCGGCACCACCGTCCTCAACGCCGTCAATTTTCCCGGCCTGTTTCACGCCTGGGGCCGGCAGGTCATCGCCGGTATCGGCTGGGAACTCGTGACCCGCGCCGTCGCCGAAAGCGGCGCGAAGCTGCCCGACTTCTCCGCCTGGCGCGAACTGCCGCACTTTCGCCTGCAGGTGCGCATCAACCGCGCCATCTACGCGGCCCTCGCCGACGAACTCGTGCAGCAAGCCGGCGTTTCGCTGAGGTTGCACACCCTGCTCGCCGCCGTGGCCCCGGACGACGACGGTTGGAAAATCACGGTGTGCGGCAAGGAGGGCCTCCGCGAAATCCGCACGCGCGTGCTCGTCGATTGCACGGGTGATGCCAACGCGGTCTCGCTCGCCGGCCTGCCCGTCGCCCGCAATGCCGCCCTTCAGCCCGGCACGCTCGTCGTGCGCGCCGCTGGTTACGATCTCGCCACGCTCGATCTGCCCCGCCTCGAAGCGGCGTTCCTCGCCGCCGTCGCCGACGGCCGCTTGCACCGTTCCGACTTAAGCGGCGCCGGCAATCCCGTGGCGCAGTTCCTTGAATGGCGCGGCGAAAACTCCGTTCACGTCGTCGGCGTCGATGGCCGCACCAGCGAGGGCCGCACCGACGCCGAAGTGCGCGCCCGCGCGCTGATTCTCCGCTTGCAGCGATTCTTCCGCGCGCAGCCTGGCCTCGAAAACTTCTACTACGATTTCTTCGCGACCGAATGCGGCATTCGCGAGACCTGCACCATTTACGGCGAAGCATGCGTCACCACCCCGGATTATGTTTCGGGCCGCGTATGGGAGGATGCCGTGTGCTACAGCTTTTATCCCATCGACGTGCATCAACTCGACGGCCACGGCATCGACACGCGACCGCTGCAGGAAGGCGTCGTGCCGACGCTTCCTTACCGCGCGCTCCTGCCGCGCAACACCCGCAATCTCATCGTCGCCGGCCGCACCGTTTGCGGCGATCAGGAGGCCAACTCCGCCTTCCGCGTCCAGGCTTCCGCCATGGCGACCGGCCAGGCCGCCGGCGCTGCCGCCGCGCTCGCCGCCCGACACCGCACCGAGCTGCGCGACGTGCCGCTCGCCGAACTCCACGCCCTGCTGAGCGCCCACGGCGCCATCGTTCCCGATCTCTCCGCCGCCCGCTCGTAATGCCTCTTCCCTCGCGCCACGCGCTCTATCCCGCCCACCGCTCGCCCCGCCTCCGCGAGTCGCTCTTCCGTCAACCGACCGCCGTTTACCGCGGCACGCCGTTCTGGGCGTGGAACAGCCGCCTCGACCGCGCGCAGCTCTTTCGCCAGATCGCGCAATTCCAGCGTATGGGCTTCGGCGGTTTCCACGTGCACGCGCGCACCGGTCTGCAAACGCCGTATCTCGGCGACGAATTCCTTTCCCACGTGCGCGCCTGCACCGACGAAGCGAAGCGCCGCAAGCTGCTCACCTGGCTCTACGACGAGGATCGCTGGCCTTCCGGCTTCGGCGGCGGTCTCGTCACCGAAAATCCCGAGCACCGGCTCAAGTATCTCCTCTTCACCCGCACGGCCTACAACGGCACCGTCCGGCCCACGCCCAACTGGAGCTGCGCCCTCGCCGGTCGCTCCGAAACGGGCACCCTCCTCGCGCGCTACGCCGTCCAACGCGACGCGCACGGCGCCGTCTCGTATCAGCGATTGCACGACACCGACCGCGCACCCGCCGGCGCCGAGGAATGGTTCGCCTATCTCGAGACCGTCGCCGGCGTGCCATGGTATAACCACCAGGGCTACGTCGATACGCTGAGCCGCGCCGCACTCGAACGTTTCACCGAGGTCACGCACGAACGCTACCACGCCGCCGTCGGCCGCCATTTCGGCCAAACCATCCCCGCGATCTTCACCGACGAACCGCAGCATCTCTTCAAACAGTGCTTCGACCACGCAGCGCACGGCGTCGACCGTGTCATCCCTGCGACGACGGATTTCTTCGCGACTTATCAACGCCGCCACGGCACCGACCTGCTCGACGCGCTGCCGGAGGTCTTTTGGGAATTACCCGACGCCCGGCCGTCGCTCGCCCGCCTTCAGTATCACGATCATGTCACCGAGCGTTTCGCCGACGCCTATGCTCGCACGCTCGGCCAATGGTGCACGCGCCACGGGCTGATGCTCACCGGTCACATGATGGAGGAGCCCACCCTCGGCTCGCAGACGCGCGCGACCGGCGAAGCGATGCGCTCGCTCGCGCACTTCCACATTCCCGGCATCGACCTCCTTTGCGACGAGGAGGAGTTCACCACCGCGAAACAGGCGCAGAGCATCGCGCACCAATACAACCGGCCCGGCGTGATGAGCGAACTCTACGGCGTCACCGGCTGGAGCTTCGATTTCACCGGCCACAAGGCCCAGGGCGACTGGCAGGCCGCCCTCGGCATCACCGTCCGCGTGCCGCATCTCGCCTGGCTCTCGATGGCCGGCGAGGCGAAGCGCGACTATCCCGCCTCCATCCACTACCAATCGCCGTGGTGGCAGGAATACGCGCTGATCGAAAACCACTTCGCCCGCGTCAACGTCGTCCTCAGCCGCGGCTCGCCCCTCGTCCGCATCGCGGTCATTCACCCGATCGAATCCTTCTGGCTCTGCTCCGGCCCACTCGCGCAAACCGAGGCCGAACGCGCGCAACGCGAAAAACAATTCGCCGAACTGCCCCAGTGGCTCCTCGGAAATCTTCTCGATTTCAACTACGTCAGCGAGGGCCTGCTGCCCGCCCAGTCCGCCGGCAAGGCAAACGCCGCCGGCTTCACCGTCGGCCACATACGCTACGATGTCGTCGTCGTTCCCGCGCTGCGCACCCTCCGCCGCACCACCCTCGACCGGCTCGAGGCTTTCGCCGCCCGCGGCGGCACGATCGTCTTCGCCGGCGAAATCCCCTCGCTCGTCGATGGGCAACCATCCGATCGCGCGCAGCGCCTCGCCGCCCGCACCACCGTCTGCGCGTGGGACGAACGCGCCCTCATCGCGTGCCTCGAACCTGCCCGGTTGATCGAGTGCGTCGACGCCGCCGGCCGTCGCTCGCGCGATCTGTTGTATCAACTTCGTGGTGACGGCGCGGAACGCCATCTGTTCATCTGCAACCGCAACCGCTCCGCCGAGGTCACGGGCCTTACCCTGAAGATCGCCGGCCGCTGGCGTCCGCACGTTCGCGACACCGCCTCCGGCCAGGTGCGCGAAACTCACGCCGTCCACGCCGGCGACACCACAGAGCTCCCGGTCGAGTTCGCCGCGCACGGTCACCTGCTGCTCACGTTGCGTCCCGGAAAACCCCGCGTGAAACCGAGCACGCCGCGACGCTGGCAGGACATCGGCGAACTCGCCGATCCCGCGCCCATCACGCTCTCCGAGCCCAACGTGCTCCTGCTCGACCAGGCCGAATGGCGCTGGAATGACGGCGCCTGGCAGCCGCGCGAAGAAATGCTGCGCCTGCACAATCTGGTCCGCGCCCGCTGCCAGTTGCCGCCGCGTGAGGGCCACGTCGCCCAACCCTGGACCGATCGCGCCCCCGCCGAACCGCTCGGCCGCGTCGAGTTGCGTTTCCGCATCGTTAGCGAGGTCGCCGTCAACGCCGCCGAGCTCGCCCTCGAAGAGCCGGCCGCCTGGGATATCCGGCTCGACGGGAAGAAAATCGCCACCGCGCCGCGCGGCTGGTGGGTCGACGAAGCGATCAAACGCGTGCGCCTGCCCGCCCTCGCCGCCGGCGCACACGAACTCGTGCTGAGCCGCGCATTCACGCGCAAGACGGAGCTCGAATGGTGCTACCTCCTCGGCGACTTCGGCGTGCGGCTCGCCGGCCGCCACGCGACGCTCACCGCGCCGGTGCGTCGCCTCGCGTTCGGCGACTGGACCACGCAAGGTCTCCCGTTTTACGCCGGCAACGTCACGTATCACTTCACGTTAGCGGCGAAAGATCGTGCCACGCAGGCGGTGACTTTCCGCGGCTTCAAAGCTCCGCTGCTCTCCGTCGCTCTGGATCGCGGCCGCGCCCAACCCGTCGCCTTCGCCCCGTTCCGCTTCGAACTCCCGCGCCTCGGCGCCGGCCGGCATCGTCTGGACGTCACCGCGTTCGGCAACCGTCACAACGCCTTCGGTCCGCTGCACAACACGGATCCAAAACCGCGCTGGCTCGGCCCCGACGCCTGGCGCACTGCCGGCGATCACTGGGCCTACGAGTATCAGTTGAAACCGATGGGCCTGCTCGTCGCTCCCCGGCTCCAGGCGTCGGTCCCGCCGCGCAACGACGAGTATCCAATTTCTTAACACACCCCATGTCATCCCCTTCCTCCGGCCAGCCGTCCCCCGCCGCCGCCCCCGACTCCACGCCTCCCTCCGCCGTCGCCCCCGGTGAGAAGGTGCCACTGAAGACCAAGCTCGCCTTCGGCGTCGGCAGCATGGTCGACAACCTCACGGGCAATTCGATCCACCAACTGGCCAATCCCGTTTACAACATCGGTCTCGGCGTGAATCCCGCCGTCATCGGCGCCGTGCTCGCCGTCGGCCGCTTGCTCGATGCCGTCACGGATCCGATCATCGGCGGCGTCTCCGACAACTTCCGCTCCCGCTGGGGCCGGCGCCGTCCGCTGATCATCGCCGGCGCGTTCCTCACGGGGCCGATCATCCTCGCGACGTTCTTCTGTCCCCGCGGCTGGAGCACCCTCTCCTACAGCATCTACTTCGCCGTCGCGATGCTGCTGTTTTTCCCGGCGTTCACGTTATTCTCCGTCCCGCTGAAGGGATTTCAACTGGAACTCACCCGCGACTATCACGAGCGCACGCGCATCTCGGCAGTCGTCGCGTTCCTCATGCCGGTCGGCGGCATCCTCGCGTCATGGTTGTTCGCGCTCACCCAATACAGCGGCTTCGAGGACTCGATCGAGGGTGCCCGCTACACCGCGCTCGCCGTGATGCTGATCATCATGACCTTCGGCATCCTCCCGGCGCTCTTCGCCAAGGAGAAGGAATACATTCACGTCAAAACCCAGAAGCAGATCCCGCTGCTCCGCAATGTCTGGGGCCTCCTGAAAAACCGCCCGCTCCGCCTGCTCTCGATCGCCGGACTCGCCACCCTCCTCGGCATTTTCACCGTCTATAGCCTCGGTCTGTATTTGAACATCTACCACGTTCACGGTGGCGATCTGAAGACCGCGTCGATTCTCCACGGCGCCGTCACCACCGCGTATCAAGTCGCCAGCATGATCGCGACGCCCGTGATCGCCTGGGCCGCGACTCGCTTCGGCAAACGTCACGCTTTTCTCGCCTGCCTCGGCATCGCGCTCGTTGGCACGGTCACCAAGCTCTTCTGCTACAACCCGGCGATGCCGTCGTTGATGTTCATTCCGATGATCCTGATGGGCATCGGCATGAGCGGCTTCTGGGTGCTGCTCGCGTCGATGATGGCCGACGTCGCCGACCACGCCGAACTGCTGCAGGGCATCCGCAACGAGGCCTCGGTCGGCGCCGTTTTCTCCTGGATCAACAAGACCGGCATCAGCCTCGCCTTCATGTTCTCCGGCTTCGTCCTCCTGTGGGTCGGCTTCGACGAGAAACTCGGCGGCGCCCAGTCCGAGTCCACCATCTACTGGATGCGCGTGCTCTTCGCCCTCGTCCCCGCGATAGCCATCGTCGTCGCGATGGTTTGCATCCGCTTGTATCCAATTACCGAGGACGTCGCCCGCGCCACCCGGCGCGCCCTCGACGAGCGTCACGCCGCCTCGGCGTGATCCGCCCGCCCCCCTCCCATCCCCGCCTTTTTCCCCATCAGACATGCGAACCACCCGACAACTCGCCTCCCTTCTTTTCTTCGCCACCTCCGCCGGACTCGCGGTTCATGCCGAGCCCACTCCGCTGTTTCAGCTCGGTTTCGACCGCGATTTCGCCGCCGCCGCCTCCGGAACCGCGCCGACCGCGGTTCCGGGCGTCGCGGGCAACGCCGGTGCTTTCGCTCCCGGTCAGGCACTCGAGTTCGCCGCCGCTGAAAAGCTCAACAAACCCGCAGGCACGATCGCCTTCTGGCTAAAACTCCCCGCGGCGGAGTCGCTCACGAGCCGCGCTCCGTTCGACCTCTTCAGCGAAGTGGCCCCCAACGCCGCAGGAAACAATCGTCTGCGTCTCGAAGTTTATCCCGGACGGCTGCTCCGATTCTACCTCAACGACTCGCGCGATTCGAAAATCGACTACCACGGCATCGCCGATTGGAAGGCCGACGCGTGGCACCACGTCGCGATCACGTGGAACCATCAGAAAGGCGGATTGATCTTCGTCGATGGACGCCCCGCCGCGATCAACTGGATTCGCCGCTGGGAGCCGGTGGCGCATGACCGTTTTATCTTCGGCAGCTGCGATGCCCAAGCCGGTTCGTCCGCGCGCGCGATGCTCGACGAGATTCAGATCTTCGATCGCGAACTCACCGAGGCCGAAGCTCGCGCCGCCTTCCAAAAACATCGCGCCTGGTCCGTCGATGTCGTCGTTCAGGATCCGATCGTCGCCGCCGCGCAACCCGCCGAGCTCTCCATCCTTCTGCGCAACCCGAGCGACGCCTCGGTCCCGCTGCGCAATCTCCGCTACGAACTCCTCGCCGCCGACAACCGAAAACAACTCGACGGCCAGCTCGCCGATCAATCGCTCGCCGCCCGCCAAGCGAAGCGTCTCTCTCTCTCTCTCCCGCCCACACCCGCCGGTCGTTATCGGCTGCGACTCACCTACGCCGAAAACGGCGAACCGAAGTCCACGGCGGCCCGCGTCCAGATCGTCGAAAATCTCCCGCCACTCACGCCGCAGCATTCCCAACGCACCCTCCTGACGGAAATCACCGCGACGCAACAAGCCCCCGTTGCCGATCTCGGTAACAGCACCCGCGTGCAATCGCCCGCCGGCATTTACCGTGAAGCCGGCCCGCGCGTTCACGATCGCTTCGTGATGCAATTCGAGGTCCAGGACGTCGATGAGCCGCACGTCGCCGTCATCACTTATCCCGACGACAAACCGCGCTCGATGGAGGTGCTTCTGCAGAATTTCGGCCAGGCGATCGATTTCCAGGTCCACAGCGGCCTCTACACCGGAGGCGAGTTCCCGCTCTCACACGAGATGCGGGAGCACGAGGTCGTGTTCTGGCCGCGCGCTCGCAAGCAGGGTTTCACCTTCATGACCGCCGAGCACAACATGCCCGCCGCGGTCGAAAGCATCCGCATTTATCGTCTGCACCAGTTCGCCGTCAGCGATCGCTCCGCCGAGTTCAAGGGCCGCGTCCCGGCTCGTCGCACCGGCATCTACTACGAGGACCCCGTTCTGTTTCACAGCTTCGGCACCGGCACCGATCTCGATGGCTTCATGCAGTCGACCGACCGCCTCGTGCACTATCTGCGTTCGTTCGGCCAGACCGAGTTCGAGTATCCCCTCGCCTGGTATGGCGGCCCGCTTTACGGCACCGCCGTCGAGCCGTTCGAGCCCGACATCCCCGGCGGCCAGGGCGGCACGCGTCCGCACTCGCCGGGTTTCCCGCGCTACCTGCTCCAGCGTCTCGGCGAACAGAACATCGCGTTCACCGCCGGTCTCCACATTCACACCCTCCCGAGCCTCGATCCGCACGCCATCGTCGACCGCTCTGCTATCAGCGCCGAACACGACACGGTCATCAACGTCTATAAAACGGGCGAACTGCGTCAGGGCTACTGGCACGGATCGGACACCAATTACAATCCCGCCGACCCGCGCGTGATGTCCGCGGTCAACGCCATCGTCGACGAGGTCGTCGCGCGCTACGGCCGCGAACCCGCGTTCGACGGCGTCGCCCTCGTCGTCACCCGCACGAAGCTCTACGATTTCGGCTCCCTCGATTCGGGCTACAACGACTCGAACCTGCAGCGCTTCCAGCAGGATTCCGGCATCGAGATTCCCTCCTACTCGCCTGCCGATCCCGAGCGGCACCGCAAAAGCTACGACTGGCTCATGAGCCACGCCGAAGCGAAGGAAGCGTGGATCGACTGGCGCTGCCAGGTGCTCCACCGCCACTACGCGCAGATGGCCGAACGCATCGCGGCCGTTCGCCCGGACCTCAAGTTGAAGCTGAACGTCTTTCTGCATCCTTCGCAAAACCACCGCCTCGCCGACTACCTCAACGTGCCGAGCTCCGTCCTCATGCGGGAGATGGGCATCGATCCCGCCCTCTACAAGGATCACCCGAACATCGTGCTCAACCCCACCACCGTGCCCGCGGATTTCCGCTGGATGCGCCGCTCCGACTATCTCGCCGAACATCCCGGCGTCAGCCGCGGCGCGTTCACCGCGCCGGAGGTCGCCGCACCGCTCGCCGACCACGACGACGTCCGCGTCACGATTCACGACCGCTACTGGGAGGACGCGATCGGCAGGGAAGCGCCGCTGCAGGGTCTCACCGACATCGGCGTGCAGGAGATGGTGTGGCGCGCGTCCACCTTGAACCCCGCCGGCTTCAACAGCCTCGAGCCTTACGTCTTCGCCCTGCATCACCTCGATGCGACGAGCATCGTGAAGGGCGGCTACGTGATCGGCACGCTCGGCATGGAGGACGTGCTGGAGCCGTTCTCCCGTGCGCTGGGCACGTTACCCGCGATTCGGTTCGACGATGTCGCCGGCGCGACCGATCCCGTGCGCATCCGCCAGCAGACATTTGAAAACCGACACTACTTCTACGTCCTGAACACGCTGCCCGAGCCCGTGAAGACGGTGATCACCCTCGCCGAAGCCAGCCCGCTGCTCGATCCCGTCGCCGGACAGACCGCAGCCCACGCGCGCGCGTTGACGCTCTCGCTCGCGCCCTACGAGTTGCGGACCTTCGTGAGCGATTCCGCAACCCAACGCGTGCGCCGCGCCGATGTCGAAGTCTCCGCCGACTGGCTCGCGCAACTCGAGTCGCGGCTCAACGCCGTCCTCGCCGCCGCCGACGCCGCGGGCGCGAAAGCGGATAAATGGCAGCCGTATCTCGCTCTCGCCCGTCGAGCCTGGGCGGACGGCCACTACTCACGCGTGCACTTCCTCCTCCAGGATGCGTGGGTGAACGAGCTCCATCAATAAACCCGAGGGGTGCTGGAGCGCGGTGCTCCCGGTGTCCCCAACCGATTGTTTCATCAGCCGACTGCTGGGGCGGAGCCTCCGCCGGCCCTTCACTCGCGAGCCTGCCATTCGCGGCCGAACTTCGCGCGATACGCCTGCGTCAAGCGTCGCGCCGGTTCGGCCGCCACGCGCGGCTGGTGCGCGACCCGCTGCATCCAGCCATCCGCCTCCGCCCGGTTGCCCGCGGAGATCGCGTGAAACGCGAGGAAGATCAGTGCATCCGGATTCTCGGGCTCGGCTTCCAGCGAACGTCGCAGGCTCGCCAAACCCGTCTCGACGTCCCCCTGGCTCACCTGCGCATGCGCGAGTTCCACATAAGCCGGCGCCTCGGTCGGACGAAGTTTGATCGAAATCTCCAGCTCGCGCATCGCCTCGTCGAGCCGTCCCGACCGCCGCAACATCGCGCCCCACATCAGTCGCAAGCTCGGCGACTCCGGACAATGCTCCAGCCCTTTCACCAGCGTGCGCGCCGCGGCGGCGTCCTGCCCGAAATCCTGCTGCAGCATCGCCAGCCGCGCCCAGCCGTCGGCGAAATTCGGCGCCTGGGTCGTGAGCTGGCGCAGCGCCTCGAGCGCCGCCGGCGCGTCCTTCTGCTCGGTGTGGTGGCTGACCAGCTGCAAACGATACGAGACCTCTTCCGGCGCGAGCTCGATCGCGCGCAACAACAGCCGGTGCGCCTCCTCCGGGTTCGTCCGCGCGCCCGCCGCGATCGCAATCCGATACGGATCGAAGCAAACGTCCACCAGTTCGTCGAACCACGGATCCGGCGCATCGCGAAACGCCCCCGACGCCTTCATCTGGCCGCGAATCGCCTTCGCCTCCGCGTCGCGTCCGAGTTTCTCATACGCGCTCACGATCAAATCGTAGCCGAGCCGATACTCCGTTTGCGCCACCAGCGGTTCGAGCCGCTGCAGCGCCTCCGCCCATCGCTCCGCTTCGAAATCGAGCCGCGCGAGTCCGAGCTGCGCATAGGGCTCGTCCGGCCAGCGCCGCAGCACCGACGCGTAGATCGCCGCCGCGGCGGCGGGACGGTTCAGCTTCAGCTCGGCTTCCGCGAGCCGCAGGTGCGCCGGCAGATAGTCGGGCGCCCGCTCCACCACGCGCTTCCACCGCGCCATTGCCGGCTCGAAATCGCCGTAGCCCGCCAGGATCAACGCATGCAGGTGCAGCCATCGCGGTTCGTCCCGATCCAGCTCCTCCAACTCCGCATAGGCAGCCTGCGCTTCGTCGAGGTAACCATTCGCATGATACAGCTGCGCGATCTCCCTCAACGCCTGCTTCGCGCCTCTCGGCGAATCCGCATTTTCCATCGCCGCCCTCACCGCCTCGCGCAGGCGCTCCTGCGTCTCGCCGAACGCCGGCAGCGCGGGAAACGCGACCGGCTCGCTCGCTCGCTGTCGCGCGTAATACAGCCCGCCGCCGATCACGACCGCCCCCAGCAGCCCGCCCACCACCCGCCACGATCGCCGCGCTTTCATCGCTCCCCCGCCTTTCGCCATAACAGAATGCGCTCCATGTTCTGGTAAGGCGGATAGACATAGAATCCGCCGGTCACCAGCGCCGGACGGCCGTCCCCGTCGAAATCGCCCGCGGCCAGCGTGATGAGATCCTTCGGCGCCATCGCAAGCACGCGGGGCTCGAAATTCATCCGGCCATCGTTGCGAAACCACATCAGCGAGATCACATCGCGATCCTTGTTGCTCCAGTCCGCGTAGCCAGCCACCGCCACCACATCCAGCGCGCCGTCCCGATCGAGGTCGACCGCCACCGGACTATACGCGCCGGCGAGCTGGCCGATCCGCCGGTAACGGAAACTGCCGCCCCCCACGTTCTCGAGCCACTGCACCCCGTGCCAGGGCCGCGGTCCGGGTGTCGCCGCCGGGCCGAAACCGTCGCCGTTGGCGAACAGCACATCCGGCCGGCCATCGCGATTGAGGTCCGTCACGATCAACCCGCTGCTGCCGTAATCCTCGTTCGCCGAGCCCCAGACACGCACCCGCGAGAACCCGCCACGGCCGTCGTTCTCGAAATAGTGCACCTCCTCCCACTGTTGTGAAATATTGGATACGATGTCCGGCCGGCCGTCGCCGTTGAAATCGGCCACCCCGATGTTGATCGCCCCCGATAGGTCGAGCAGCACGTGCCGGCGAAACTCCCACGGCCCCACCCGCTCGAGCCAGCTCACCTCGCCCTGATCGTAGCCGAACTGCGCGACCGCCAGGTCGAGCCGGCCGTCGCCGTTGAAATCGGCGGCGCGCACGTCGGTGACGCGCGTCGTGTGCTCCAGCACCGCATGCGGGATGAAGTTCTGCCGGCCGTCGTTCTCCAGGATGAAAACCGTGCCGATGCGGTCGTTGTTCGGAAACACTTCGCCCATGCTCCCGACCAGCAGGTCCAGGTCGCCGTCCTGATCGATGTCCGCCGCCTCGACGCGCACCGGCACCAACATCCCTTCGGCGATCGTCGATTCCTCGAATTTTCCGCGGCTCGTCTGCCTGATCCACCGGATCGTGCTGTCCCGGGTGTCGCACGCCACGATGTCGAGCAGACCGTCCTGATCGAGATCGAGCGCGTTGACGTGCGCGATCCACGGCGGCGTCTCCACCGGACGTCCCACCCGCTCGAAACGCAGATAATCGAGGTCCTGCACCACCGGCGGCTTCTTCGCCAGCTGCAGGCGCGTCGGCGCAGCCGGCCGCTGATCGCACCCCAACGCCAGCGTCAACAATGCAGCCACCCCGCCGAGTCGCCACAGGAGCGGGACGCACCCTGCGCCCGACCGGATCGCGACCTTCTCGCAGTTCGTGCGGCTCATCTGAAAACGTTGACGGATTTCGCCGGTGAATTCACCCCGGAAATCGCCGCAGGTGCTGGCATTCCTTCCGCATGAATTGGGGCTCCGCGATCGCATCCGCCCCTCCTCACCGCCACGGCGCGAGCTCGGCGTCCAGCGCATCGATCGCCAGCACCCAGTCGACCCGCTCGCCGGTCGTCGGCGGCGTGAAGGTCCGCGTGCCGCGATTCTCCACGCGACCACCCGCGATGACGGCGCCGGTCCGCGGATCGAACCAAGTCGCGCTCACTTCTGCGCCGCGGACCTGGCCCATCGCGAGTTCGACCGGCCGGCCGGTCGCCAGGTAAGCCAGCGCAAACGCCCCGTCTTCATCGCGCGCGGTCCGCACCTGCTCCGCGCCGGCGGAGTTCGCTCCGACCACCATGCCCGGCGCGGGCCGCAAGCCCACGAGAGGGCGGCGTTCGAAGAGCGTGCGCACATGCCGCATCTGCTGCGCTCCCGGCCGGTCCAGCGCTTCGCGCCAATCCTGCAGGCACGGGATCGCCGACCGCTGCCCCGCCCGGTGCATCTGCCACACGGCATTGTGCCCGTAGGTGAACCCCGCGCCTCCCGCGAGCAGGTTCCAATACGCATGCACCCGCACGTCGTAATCGTCGAAGAAACCGAGCGCGAAATGCTCCGGCCGAACGATCATCCCGCGTGCGTCGAGCACCGAGGGCGGCACCGCCTGCGGCCCTTTCCAGTCGAGATAATCCCAGAACCGCACCGGTATATCCTCATACGGCGGCTCGGCATCGAGGTAAGGCTTGCGCGGGACCTGCCGCGCCAGCGGCTCCGCATAACGCTCGATCGGATGAAAGCGCTTCGCGTGCCCGCTTTGATACACGTGAAAATCCAGCCACGCCTCGTCGGGGAACCAGTCCGCCGAGGTCTCCTCCCCCGCCGGATGATACGTGATGAGGTGCGCGCCAGCCGCGCCCTCGCGCAGTCCACGCGCCATCGCCCGCCAGATCTCGCGCGCCTCCTCCGAATCCGCCGGGCGATCCCCGCCGAGCATCCACACGACCGGCGCCTCGCGATAACGCCGCCCGAGAAAACGTCCGTAGTCGGCCGCATTGCCGGCGTCGAACACCACCGGGCCGGTGCCGCCGCGCTCGCTCGGCACCTTGTCGCCCCACGTCGGCAGCATCGCCAGGTGCAGCCCCCGCTGCGCCGCTTCCTGCACGACGAAATCCACGTGCTCGAAATACGCCTCGTTCGGCCGCCGCGGATCGAGCCCGTGAAACGGCACCGCGCCGTAACGGTTCGGCGTGCGCAGCCCGTCGCTCTCCGCCAGCACCACCGCCTGGATCACGGTGAACCCCTGCTCCGCCCGGCGCCCGAGATAATACGCCGTTTCCTCCCGATCGAGCCGGTGAAACAACTCCCACGCCGTGTCGCCCAGCCAGAAAAACGGGGCGCCCTCGGTCGTCACGAACATCCGCCCATCCGGCCCCACCTGCAGCGGCCCGCCGCTGCAGGCCGCCGCCAGCGCCCCGAAGCCCACCCACCGTTTCGCGTGTATCCATTTACTCATGACGCTCCTTCGCCACGGTGAACACGTAGTTGCCCGACCCGACCTCGAACACCGCCCGGTCCGCCTCCATCCGCAGGAAACGAACGCCCTCCGCCTCGCGCGCGGGCCGGCCGCTTTCCCGCACCGCCGCCACATCGGGCGCCGGCACGTGCACCTCCGCCCGCGTGTTCGGCGGCAGGATCACCCGGTGCGCATAGCCTTCATGCCGCCGCCACGCGGATCGCACCCAACCGCTCGCCGTGCGCATCGACGCGTCGACCTGCACCAGACCCGCCGGCGAGACCGGCCGGATCACCATCCGCCGGTAGCCCGGCGCCGCCGGCCGGAGGCCCGCGAAGCGCGAGTAGAACGTGCTGCCCGGTCCCGCGAACATCGCATGGTTGTGGCTCTGCATCCCCCCGCGATACGACCACTGCTCCCAGGTCGTCGTCGCCCCTAATGCGATCTGGTATCCAAAACTCGGATAAGTGCGCTGACCCAGCACCGCGTAGGCGGAGTCCGCATAACCGTGATCGATCAGCACATCGAAGAGATACCGCGTGCCGAAAATGCCGGTGTCGAGATGACCGCGGTCCCGACCCATCACGCGTTCATGCAGCGCGCGGGCGACATCCCTTCGCGCTTCCTCCGGCACCAGCCCGAACGCCAGCGGCAGGATCGAGGTCACCTGCCGGCCGCTGCCGTAGGTAAATGTGCCGGGGTTGAAATGCCGCTCGTTGAACTCCCGCGCGAGCCGCTCCGCCAGCGCGCGATACTGCTCCGCCTTGTCCGCCAAGCCGAGGATCTCCGCGGTCTCCGCCGTGATCGTGGCGACGCGGTGAAAGAACGCCGTGTTGACGATCTCCCCTTCGCTGAAACTCGTCTCGTAATCGCCGGACTGGTGCGGCGGCGCCCAGTCGCCGAAGCCGTCGGCCCAGCGATTCCCCGCCTCCATCTGCCGGAGATACCCCGCGCAGCGCTGCTCCATGTTCTCGAAATGACTCTCGAGCAGCCGGCGGTCTCCATAATGTCGATACAACAGGTCCGCCAGCACGACCTGGTCGCCCGTCCAGTTCGGCGGCATCCCGCCATCGCCGCGAATGTCCTCCAGCCACTTCGCGTAATACTGCAGCAGGTCGAAGTTCGCGATCGCCGTCTCCTCCACCGCCAGCGAATCCATCTGGCAAGGCGTCCGTTCGTCGCGCACCGCCGTGTCCGTCGGTATCCCCATCAGGTTGTTCCGGATCGACCAAAGGAAATTCTGCTGAATGCGGTTCAGCAGCGGGTCGGACGAGGTGAACGTGCCCGTTTCCTCCACCGCCGAACTCACGGCGCAGGCCGTCACGCTTTCGAGCGTCGGTCGCCCCGGAAAGCCCGTCACCTCCACGTAACGAAATCCATGATACGTGAACCGCGGCTCGTAGGTCTCCATTCCCCCGCCGCGCAGCACATAGGTATCCGTCGCCCGCGCCTTCCGGTTGGTGGCCACATCGAGCGTGCCGTCGCCATGCACGTTCTCCGCGTGACGGAGCACCACGCGCGCCCCGCGGTCGCCCGCGACGCGCAGGCGCACCCAGCCCGCGATATTCTGACCGAAATCGAAGACGAAAACCTGCGGCCGCACTTCCGTCACGCTCACCGGCCGGAGTTCCCGCGTAATCTTCATCGGCGGCGTCAGCGACGCCTTCAACCCACCCGCCACGACCTCGCGCTCGACGACCGGCGTCCAGCCTGCATCCGCAAAACCCGGCCGATCCCAGCCCTCCTGCTCGCGCCGCGCGTCGTAGGTTTCCCCATCGTAAATATGATTGGCGACGATCGGACTCGCCGACGCCTTCCATCGTTCGTCGCTCGCGATCACGCGGCGCGACCCATCGGCGAAGCGCAGTTCAATCTGCACCCAAGCCGCGGGCGGCTGCGCCCAGCGGTAACCGTATTTCGAATAGTTTTGATTGTAGCCGCCGCCGAGCCAGATGCCGACGGCATTGTCGCGCGAACGGATCTGCTCCGTGACGTCGTAAACGTCGTAGAACAGCCCTTTCGAGTAATTCGAATTCACGGGCGTGAGCACACGATCGCCGACCTTCTGTCCGTTGAGGCGCAACTCATACCAACCCACCGCATACGCGTAGGCCGTCGCTTGCACGACCGGCTGCGCGATCGAAAACTCGCGGCGCAACCGCGGACTGGTTTCGTCGTCGGCGGCCGCGATCCATCGCGCCTGCCGGTCCGACTCGTGCAACAATCCCATCTGCCACCACGCGGGGTCCGACCAGTCGGACACCCGGTCCCGCCCGTCCCAGACGCGCACCCGCCAGTGATAACGGTCGCCACTCGCGAGCGGCGGACCATTGTAACCCAGGCCGAACGTCTCCGCCGACGCCACCCGTCCGCTCGCCCAGACATCGCTCGCCCCCGACTCGAGCCGTTCCCGCGAAGAGGCGACCTGGATCTCGTAGGCGCTTTGCTCCTGCGCGCGCTCGGTGGAGGCCAGTGTCCAGCTGAACCGCGGCTGGGTCGTCTCGATCCCGAGCGGTTGCGTCATGTATTCGATTTTTGGCGACTCGACCGTCAAGGCGCCGGCCAGCGCCGGCGCGGCCAGGAGCGCAACGGCGAGCGCGGCCGGCGAGCGCAGCGCGCGGCGGAAAGCGCGGAGGGAAAAGCGAAGGGAGGCGAGCACGGGCACGAAGGATCTTGGGGCGGGTCGCACCGGGGGACGGGGCCACCCGCAAACACGGAAATGCCGGTGGCGCGGGCGCGCCACCGGCATCGCGTCGTTGCGAGCGTTTTTTTTAGAACTCGAACGTATTGGTGATTTCCCACGCCCGCGAAGGCGCGATGCGATAGGCCGCCGGCGAGCCGTCCGGCTGGACGGTGATCGGGATCAGCTCATCGCCCGTGAAGGCGTTGCGCAGGTTGAACTGGATGCGCCAGTGGAGCTTCGGCGACAGCCGCCGCTGGTAGCCGAACCAGAAGTCGAAGTTCGTCTCCGTCGGACCCATGTAGGGGTTGGCGATGTCGAAGTTCAACTGGGTGGGCGTGGAACCGGCGATCGGACGGTAGCCGATGGCGATCTCCGACTCGTAGCGCACCGCGCCGCCGACATTGAAGCCCTTGAGCGCGCCCTGGTCGAAGGAGTAGTTCGAGATGGCGTTGACGCGCCATTCGCGCAGTTCGGGCACCGCAGTGCCTTCCTGCAGCTTGCGCTGCGCCCACTCCGAGCCGATCGCGCTGTTCCAGCGGACCTCCGCGGTCTGCGCGTTGCTCGCGCCCCACCAGATGCGGAGGTCGCCCGCCGGCGAACTGCTCATCGCGTTCTGGTAGGAATCCATGAACGCCGTGAGCTCGGCGCCGCCGATGTTGTTGCGGCGAGCCTCGGTCTGGCTGGCGTTGACCGCCACGCGCCAGTTGCGCGTCGGCTTGGCCGCGATCTCGATTTCGTAACCTTCCGAGACGCTGTCTTCCGTCACGGCGAAACCGAGCGGCGTGTTCGAGACCGGCTGCTTGTTCAGGTCGAACGGATCGTAGCCCCACGCCGCGAAGAAGCGCGGATCGACCGTCTTGATCCAGGAATTGAACGAGTCGATGTGGCTGTGCATGATCTCGTCGGCCTGGACTTGCGTCTGGCCGGGGCCGGGGCCGTAGCGGAACGAGCCGGCGCTGGGATGCGCATACGGATCGCCCGCGGGGCGGTTGGCCAGCGTATATCCAAGAAGCTGATACTCGAAGCGGCGCGACCACATCGTGGCCAGCGCGATTTCGTTGCCGATGTTGTAGGCCCCGGCGAGCGCGGTGCTCGAGCCGTTGGTCACGGTCGTCTCATACTTGTTCACGCGCAGGCTCCAGCGGCCGTCCTTCGTCTCGATCCGGATGCCCTGGTCGATCGTCTGGCCGGAGGGCGGCGCGATCGGATCGTTGAGGAAGTTTACCCGCTGCGACAGCGCTTCGAAGTTGCTCGAATCGTTGTAGAAGAGGCTGACGTTGACCGGCCAGCGCTCCATCGCGCGGTCGAGGAAGGGCAGCTGGTTCAGGTGGGCGACGACCGTCCACGCGTGCGACGTGACCTTCAGGCGGTTGTCGTAGGCTTCGGCCAGGCGGTAGGAGTTCGCGTCGAGGTTGAGGCGGCCCGAGGCGGCATCGCTCGACGGCGAATTGATGTTCCGCGTGAGGCCCCACGACTTCGAGATGTCCTCGCGGACGCCCCAGGTGCCGACGAGCGCATCGTTCCAGATGTGGCCCTGCCAGACGAAGGCCTTCGAGGAGACCTTCTGGCGGCGCAATTCCGCGGAGGTCGTGAGCGCGTCGCGATGGCCGCGCTGTTCCTCGGCGTCGATCACGTTGTAGGGACGGTTGACCCAGCCGACGTAGTTCGCCGGATTTTCCGACTGCGTGCTGACCAGCGGATGAGCCGGCGTGCCGATGAGCGTGGTGTCGGTCCACACCGCCGCGGGATCGACGGAGGCCGGAGCATTCCAGGTCGAGTCGAAGACCCGGAGGGCGGCGCCCGACGGGATCGTCGCAATGCCGGAGGGATTCGGGATGTCGGCCCCGGAAGCGGTGTTGCGACCGGCGAGCGAGTTTCCGAGATAGATCACCGTCGCGGGCGTGAGCGTGTTGGTGTTGAACTTCAGCTCGCTGCTGCCGGCGGGACGGTTGAGCGATGCGATGTAGCCCGCGTCCGAGCCGTAGCGCTGCCAGCCGCGGGTATCGACGTTGTATTCGTCCTCGGCGAGCAAACCGGTGACGGTGTGGCGGCCGAGCAGACGCGTCAGCACCGTGGGCTGACGGTTGCGGTTGAAATCGTGCCGGGCAAAGGCGGTCAGGCGGCTCGACTCGCGCTCGGTCACGGATTCGCGGTTGTTGCCGCCCATGCCGTAGATGAAAGGCCGGCCGACGTTCGGGTTGGCCGAGCCGTCGGGATAGGTGCTCATGACATCGACCATGAGGCGGGGCGAGCTGATGATGCCCGACTGGCCGCGGGTGACGTTCTCGCGGTTGTAGGTGCCTTCGACGCCGACGCGATCCTGGAGGAAGGTCTGGGCGACGTTGAGATTATAGACGCGGAAATTGGTCCACTCGCGTTTGTTGCTCCCGTCGATCAGCCGGTCGTAGAAATTGAACACGGAGGGATCGGTGAGCGTCTTGTCCTTGTAAACGCCCCAGGAGTAATACGGCAGGCGCGCGTTGGTCGCATAGACCGAGTAGGACGCGATCGAAGAGGCGCGGGCAAAGGGCAGGCCGCCGACGGTGCGATCGATCGTGCCGTTCGGCGCGCGGCCGAAATCGCCCTTGGGCTCCCAGAGGAGGCCGTTCGTCGGCTGGCCGCCCGAACCGTCGAAATTGATCGTCGGATTCTCGAAGCGCCACGCCCCGAGCCAGGGGTTGTAGGCCGAGTTCTCCCCGGCGTAAGGCAGGCCCGCGCCGACGCGAACTTCGTCGATCGGACCGCCATTCGGCGTGCGGCCGAAACGATCGGCAAACTGGGCGAAGGTGTAGGTCGCCTGATCGGTCTGCGAGTAGGTCTTCTCGGTGCCGTTGGCACGATAGCCCGTGTAGGTGCCCTCGTTGAACCACGGCGTGAGCTGATCGTAGGGCGGCAACTGGCGCGGCATGTTGCTGCGCACTTCACCCGCCTCGAGATTGGCGCGGATGATCGTGCGCGCCGAACCCCGCTTCAGGAACTTCGGCTCCCAGCGGGTCGCGCCGTAAACGCGCTTCTGCCGGCTGAACGCCGGGTCCTGCTGGTAACGGGTGTGATCGTAAAGACTGGCGACGCGCAGGCTCAGCTCGCCCGGCAGCAGCACCCGGTTCGCATCCAGCGTGGCCCGCGAGCTGTCGTGGCTGCCGTAGCGCGCCGTGACCTTCGTCGAGTCCTTGCTGAAGTTCGCGCCGGCCGTGCGGGCGTTGATGATGCCGGCCGGGCGCCCCTGGCCGAACAGGATCGAATTGGGCCCGCGCTGCAGATCGATGCCGTCGATGTTGTAGCCGTCCCACGGAATATCCGTGAGGAAGAAGTCGCGCGTGTTGTCCGCCGCGGAAAGCCCGCGCACGCGGGTGTTGTTGTTCGGATTGCCGAAGTTCGCCGATTCGTCGAGCACCGCACCATCACCCACCCCGGTGAAATTGCCGCGGATGCCACCCACTTCGGTGTTCGGCGTGTATTGCAGCAGCGTCGCGTTGTCCGTCGCTCCGATATCCTGCAACAGCTGCGCCGTGACGACCGTCACCGCATTGCCGATATCCTTCAATTGCGTGTTCAGGCGGTTGCCCGCCAGCGTCGTCTCGGCGGTGTAGCCGCCATCGTCACGCTGCGCAGACACTTCGAAAGGCGACAAGACGATCGTTTCCTCTTCGTCGAGGCGGGTCTCTTGGGCGAGACCCGCGGGAGCAAAACAGAGCGAAACGAGCAGCCCCACGGAGGGCAAAACTCGTCCCGCGCTGGGCCGGTAGTTGGTAGTCATAGGGGTTCGTTAGGGTTGATTCGCCCGCCTGTCCAAAAAAACACTGAAAACGTTCGTAATATACTAACGCTTATTCTGCGGGCCCACGCACTAGGAAACCTGCCACGGTGCCGGTCAACAGGAATGTAGGCGAAACGGCCATAAAAATGGAATTAACAATCATTTTGTTTATTTAATCGTAACACTTACTTCCGATCCGGGGGTAACCCCCCGCTCCCCGCTCCGCCCGGCCGCACCCGTGAAGCGGGTTGCTGCCGCCCACCGGCCGCCGTCGCGGCCCGCCGCCCGGCGCCGCTCACTCCGCGGCCCGGTCCAGGTCCTCCTGGACGCGCTGTAACAGAATAATCAATACAGCCGCGTCGAACTCGACGTCCCGGCGCAGCGTTGCGCGCAGGCCCGCGGCCTGCCGCTCCAGCGTCGCCATCGGCTCGCGCAACACCAGCGCGCGCACGGTGAACCGGCGGAACATGCCGTCCCGCCGTTTGAAATTGTGATCGGTTTCCTTGAACCACTCGGGGATCTCGCGATCGAGCTTGGCTTCGATCGCCTGCACCTGCGCGCGCGCATGATCGCGCAGCACCACCGGATTTCCGTAACCACGATCCCAATACAGCATGCCGTCCGAGCCCATCAGCGTGCCGTCCGCAATCTTCGACGCCGTGGTCGGCGTGGTTTGCTGCACGTCGCCCAACCGCACCGGCGACATGCCGCGCCGCGCCCAGCTCCGGTCCTTCGCGAGCCGCTCGCCGCCTTCGAGGTAACCCGCGGCGCTCGCCGCGTGTTGCGCGAGCCGCAGCATCGCGCGGCGCTGCATCTTGCGGTCGCCCGCCGCCTCCGCGCCCTTCACCAATCCCACCAGCGCCTCGCCGATCATCGCGCCCCCGTCGTAGCGATACTGCGCGAACCCGCCGTGCCAGATGATCTCCGTCAGCTCCTTGATCCGGTCCCAGTGCCGCACCATCACGCGATAGTCGTCCTGCCCCGCGCAGAAATAATTCATCTTCGAAAGCATCTCGACCACGCCGTAATACGGCTCGGCCACGCCATACGGATACGTCAGGTTCCCGTAGCGAAAATCGCTCCCGAGATACGGCGCCTTGTCCGGCCACAGCCGCTCGCGCCACGCGTCACTGAAAATGATGTCCGCATAGCCCGCCTCGACGCGCCGGACGAACGCCGCCTGTTCCTCCTCCGTCATCAACTCGTAGCCGGAAAACAAATCCGGCTTCTCGATCATCGGCCAGATGTGCGGCATGAAATGCGGCCGCGCCATCACGCGGTCCATGTTGCTCTGGAAAATTCCCGCGAGCCCGAGCGCATCGAGTTCCGCGAGATACTTGCGCGCCAGCGGCGAGGCCGACAGCCGTGCGCGATCCAGCCGCGGCGGCACCGCCTCCAGCTTCACCTCCGGCAGCTCGAGCCGAATCGCCGTTTCGCCCAGCACGCCGTGATACCCGCCCTGAAACACCGCGTAATCGAGGTCCAGCACCCCGGCGGACGCATACCGCACCGCCGCTTCGCTGTTCGACAACAACAGCGGCAGCGGAGCCACGAGCTCCTCCTTCACCGCCCACTCCGACAGATCCTCCGCATACGCGAACTGCTGCCGCAGCTCGAACGCGCGCCGCTCCGGCAAATACTGCCAGAACTCGCGCACGGTCAGCGGCAGCCGCCGGCTCCGCGCCTGCCAGGTGCGAACGCGCGCCGCCACCTCCGCCGGCAGCGCCCCCGCCCGCGTCCAGCCCGCGGTCGTTTCCGTATCTACCGCGCGGATACCGTAGAGCGGCAGCAGCGTCAGCGCGTTGCGCGCGGCGCCGCCAAAGGTCCACGCCAGCCCTCCGCCCGCCGCCACGTCGATGCGTTCCGGCGCGCGGTTCGGATAAACCGCGACCGGAAAATCCGTCGCGCGCCCATCACCTTCGCGCCCGAACCACACCAGCACCCACCCTTCCGCCAGCGCACCGTCGCGCGCCGCATCGTAAACCACCCCGCCCTGCTCGACGGCGCGGACCACCCCGCCTTTCGCCAGCGGCAGCGCCACCCACGACGGGCCGGTCGGCTGGCCGACGTTCGTCATCTCGTCGAACAGCGTGAGCGACGACGAACTCGTCCGATAACTCATCGCCGGATGAAACGGCGTCGTCAGCACCGTCAATTCGTGCGCCCGGCCATCGCGTTCGCCCGCCAGCGTCAACTCCACCACGCGCGGCCGCACCTCGAGCGCCTCGCCATGCGCATGCGGCCCGACCGTGCGGTTCACCGCGCGTGTATCGCGGTCGTTCCGGCGATCGATCAGCGGGTGCCGCACCCGGCCAAGCCGCCACGGCTGAAAACTGTCCGTCGACCACGACTGCCGCAGCACATCGAGATTGAAGAAACCGCTCACCAGTCCGAGCTCCGGCCAGAGCGCCATCGCCTCCGCTTCCGGCGTCTCGCCGATGTCGTCCTGGTGCGGTCGCACCGCGGCGAGTTCCGCCGCCGAGGGCGCGCCCAGCGCGAGCAAACCGTTTTGCGAAGCATACTGCCAGTTCGTGCCGTCCCCCGCCCAGCCCGTCACCTTCGGCGGCGCCCATTGCTCGTCGGTCGGGAACGCGATGTCGTGCACCGACAGGTCGAAACCGATCAGACTCCCCGCGCGCAGGTCCACCTGCGCGACCTCCATGAAATGCGAGAGCGGCACGCGCACCTCCGTGAGATAACCGTCCGGCGTCCGCGTGCTCGCCACCTCCCAGCGGCCCCACGTCGGATCCTGCGACACCTCGCCCGGCCCCCCGCTCGTGCCGAACGGCCACACGCGATACTGCAGGTTGAATTGATAATTCAGCAACGGATCGAAGAACAGTTCGACCACGTCGTTGTGCGGTTCGTAGAGCTTCGCCTGACCCTCGTTCACGTGCTCGTCGATCACGCGCATCCCGAGATACAGATTTTCTTCGTCCCACGTCGCCATCCAGTAGCCGACGTTGCGCGCGCCTTCGGCGACCGGCTCTTCATCGTGATGCTGACGCTGGATCGGCGCGCGCGTCACGCCCTGCCACGCCGCATCATCGAGCACGCCATCGACCGCCGGCGCGTTTTTCGTCAGGCGCGCGCTCTCGTAAAGCGGCACGGCGTCGCGCGGCGCAGCGATCAGCAGCGCAGGAACGAAAAGCAAGCCGCAGACGACTCGGGCGAAGGATTTGATCACGGGACTCATGAAAGGGTTCGGGCAGAGGAAAACGGCAGCTGGCCGGGCGCGGGCCACTCGCGCGACGCGTCGTCGAACACGTAGATCCAGTCGAGGCGCTCGCCGCGCATCGGCGGACAAAACCGCTGCACGCCCGCCGTCGGGAAGGTGCCGACGCCCGCCGTCGTGCCCGTGCGCGGATCGACGCGCCAAACGTTCACCGCGTCTCCCGAGATCCGGTCCAGCCGCACGTCGAACGCCCGACTCTCCGGTTGATACACCATCGCATACGCGCCGCTTGCCTCGCGCGTCGCCACCAGCCGTGCTTGGCCGCTCCCCGGCACCGCTTCCGAGGGAACGAGGAACTCCTCGTCCGGCACGCGCCCGGCAGCCGGCCTCGCCTCCATCAAGCGCCGGCCGATCCCCATCTGGAACGCCCCCGGCTGCAGCAGCGCTTCGCGCCACGTCATCAGCGGCGCATAACGCGACGGCCGGCCCGCCTCGTGGAACTGCCACACCGAATGGTGGCCATAGGTATGCCCGCACGCGCCGCCGAAAACATTCCAGTAGAACGCCCGCCGCACGTCGGACGCATTCGTGTAGGTCGGATTCACCGTTTGCAGCGAAACGGGGATATCCTCGTAAACCGGCTCGCCGCTGATCACCGGCTTCGTCGGCGAACGGTCGTAGTCGAAGCGCGTCAGCGCGTAGCGGTGAAAATCCGTCTCGTGGCCATTCTGCCGCGAGTTGAAATCCAGCCACTTGTCGCCATGGAAAAACTCCGCGGAGCTCGCCGCGCCCGCGGTGTGAAACGTCATCAGATGCGCCCCGCCATCGCCACGGCGAAGCCCCTCCGCCATCGCGCGGATGATCGCGTAATGGCGCGGATTCTCGGGACAGCGATTGCCGCCGAGCATCCAGATCACCGGCCGCGTGCGATACCGGCGTCCGAGCCACTCCCCGAACTGCACCGCGTTTTCCGGCGTGAAGACCTCCGGCCCCGCATCGCTGCGGCGGCTCCACTTGTCGCCCCAGGTCGGCAGCATCGTCGTGTAACAGTCTCTTAAAAACATCTCCCAGCCCACGAGACCGGCGCC
>JAEYYL010000183.1 GCA_023430825.1 Verrucomicrobiota bacterium
GCTCCATGATTTATCCCGACTAGGGCCGCCCGGCCCTAGCCCGCTAGGGCCTTTTTCCGCGGACCTCCGCCTCTTCCTCCGAGGCGCGAGAGCGGCTATTCTCCGCCTCGCCATGAGCACGCCTCCCTGCCAGCCCCCGCCCCGTCGCTCGCTCCGCCGGGGCATGACCCTGGTGGAAGTGATGA
Organism: Verrucomicrobiota bacterium; assembly: GCA_023430825.1. Classification (GTDB taxonomy): domain Bacteria; phylum Verrucomicrobiota; class Verrucomicrobiia; order Opitutales; family Opitutaceae; genus Opitutus. The sequence continues at coordinate 186 of JAEYYL010000183.1, forward strand.
TTGCGTTTCTGGTGCTCGCCACCGGGCTCCTCGGCTTCCTCGGGAGCTTCGTCCAATCCCGGCGCGTCACCGAATCGAGCGTGCTCCACGCCGCGGCGAGCAGCCTCGTTTACGGACTCATCGAACAGATCAAAGGCCTCGACTACACCTCCGTCCCCGACGGCACGCCGCCTGAGATCCGGCTGCGCGTCACCCCGACCGACATCGTGTCGTTGCGCACCGTCTATACCCGCGCTCCCACCGCTCCCGCCGCGCCCCTGACGACGCCTCCGCTCTCCGCCACCGCGCTCAGCCTCGGCGCGATCGACAACATCATCGGCCCCTTCGCCCTTTCCACCAGCGAGGGCGCCCGCTCCCAACAACTCCAGCTCAACCTCTGGATCTGGATCGACGAAATCCCGGACGCCGACCGCGACGTCAAGGAGGTGAAAAAGATCACCGTCATCTACTCCTACACCTTCAACGACGGCAACCGCGTGCGGACCATGCGCGATCGCGAAGTCCTGCTCCGCACCCGTTTCGACCAATGATCTCCCGCGCGTCTTCCCCCCGCCGCCGCTCCGGCGGCTACACGCTCTCCGAAATCATGGTCACCATGACCATCTTCGGCCTCGTCGTCGGCGGCACGCTCGCCGTGTTCATCATGGGCCTGCGCTCCATGTATCGCGACATCGAGCGACTGCGCACCGATTCCACCCTCCGCCGGCTCACCCTGCACGTCGCCAAGGAAACGATCGATTCGACCGAGTTCTACGTGTTTCCCACTTACGAAAGCCTCGACGGCAGCGTCAACCTCGTCGCCGACATCTCCCCGCTGGACCCCGCCGAACCCGCCGAGGGCCAGACCCAGCTCGCCTCCGGCGACTGCCTCGTCCTCGTCACCCGCGTCTCGATCGACAGCACGGCCAACGTCCGCCAATTCCGCATCTATTACCGCCCGGTGAAGATCGCCGGCGCCCGCGGGCCCTTGCGCTATTTCGAAAGCGCGCCGTTCGGCAACGAAGACACCGGCACCGCCACGCCGCTCGCGACATTGTTGAACGCCGTCAACCTCAAGACCACGCCGCTCTTCGCCGGCTCCCGGGAACTCGCCACCACCACCCGCGGCAAACCGGACCCCGACGCCGCCGGCAGCTTCCTCCCCATCTTCTCCACCGAAGCCACCGTTCCCACCGCCACGAACGAAAGCGTGTCCCTCAACATCGAGGTCATCAACGGCTCCTCCGCCGTGAACCTCCTCTCCAGCTCCAGCTTCAACTACACGATCTCTCCCCGGAGATGAACACCATGAAAGCTCACCGCCCCTCCCGCCGGCGTCTCCAGGGCTACGCCCTCGTCTCCGTCATCTTCTTCGTCGCCATCATGGCCATGCTCACCGCCAGCATGCTCCAATACAGCGCCGGCGAGCGCCGCATGAACGAGCGCAGCCGGCTCCTCCTCCGCGCGCGCAACATGGCCGAGAACGCCGCCCTCTACGCCTCCGAACAGCTCACCACCAAACTCTACCGGCTGCGCAGCGCCAGCCAGATGGCCTTCATCGGCGGCACCAATCAGATCCATCTCCCCCCGGCCGACGTTCTCACCTCCGCCTATTCCACCCCCGCCGATGTCGAGGTCCACGCCGGCCTCACCGAAAGCACCGGCCTCGATTACATCGATCCCACCATCGCCGCCAACGCCAACAACCCCAACGCCGGCCTCAGCGTCAGCACCAGCACCGTCCCCATCGTCGCCAAGGCCACCATGCGCCACCCCGCCCTCGGCGAGGTCACCGCCTACGCCCAACAGGATCTCCAGATCGCGATGATCCCCCTCTTCCAGTTCGCCGTGTTCTACAACATGGACATGGAATTCTCCCCCGGCCCCGACATGACGATCAGCGGCCCCGTCCACACCAACGGCAACCTGATCGCCCGTATCCAGACCGGCATGACAAACACCCTCGCGTTCAGGGACCGCGTCACCGCCGCCGGCGGCTTCTACGCCAACACCGCCCACAAGGGAAACACCTACATGGGCACCGGCAGCGTCGACACCGGCCCCGGCGGCACCGGCCCGCTCAACTTCCAAAACCCCGCCGGCTCCATCACCAACATCAAGTCCGGCTCCAACGTCTGGCGCGACCACAAGTTCGGCACCGCCTCGGAAACCGCCACCACCAAGAACCAGTTCAAAACCTTCGCCACCTCCACCTACGCCGGCAACCTGCGCACCAGCGTCCACGGCGTCACCACCCTCGAACTCCCCTCCATCGGCGGCTACAAGGAGGTCAACGATCCCGAGACCCCCGAGGACGATACGAAGAACGGCCGCCAGATCATCGAAGCGGCCTCCCCCGCCGACACCGCCGACCTCGTCCAGGCCAAGTTCTCCCGCCGCAGCGGCCTCTACCTCATCGTCAATCCCGACGACGAACCGCGCACCGGCCGGATGCCCAACGGCGCCGACGTCGCCATGCGCGCCCGCTCCTACCGCGCCTTCCTCAACACCATCGGCAACGACGGCGCCCACACGATCCAGGAAGTCATCCTCCCCGGCCAGCCCAGCTACGGCCCGCTCAACGCCTCCCTCAACCGCTTCCCCAACACTTTTCGCGCCGACACCTCTGTCGGCTCGAACCAGGTGCTGCGCATCCCCCAGGGCGCCGGCGTCGACCCCTCCAACACCGGCTACGCCGAACCCGCCCCGCCCGCCTTCACCGACGCCGCCCGCTACACCAGCGACTCCTATTTCTTCGATCTGCGCCGCGGCGACGGCAGCAACGGCTATCCCTTCAACCGCCCCGCGAACAACTTCATCCCCCGTCCGATCGCGAAAATCGATTTCGATCTGACCCGCTTCAAAATGGCCGTCGACCGCTCGTTGAGCGCCAGCACATCGAGCACCGTTTACGATCCTTCCTATCCCGACGACACCACTTGGGCCCGCTCCATCTACAACGCCAACGCCAACGCCGCCAGCCACGGCCTCGGGCTGGGCGTCGCCTACGACAATTTCAACCGCCGTCAGATCACCGTCCAAAGCCGCCAGCGAATCACCTCCAACGCGCCCGCCGCCTACGCCGCGCGTTTTCTCATCTCGGAATCGAGCGGCGGCGCCTTCACCGACACCTACTGGTCGAATTCCGACGAGAGTTCCGTCACCCACTCGCTCGCCGCCAACACCACCAAGGTGCAGGTCCGCCAATATCTCGCCGGCACCGGCACCGCCGCCCCCGGGAGCCTCGTCGATGACGAGACGATCGACGTCATTCCCGTCGACGGCACCAGCGCCCCCCAGATCGTGCTATCCAATCCCTTTCACATCATCGGCACCTCCAACACCGGCAGCAGCTACGCCGCGCACGCCGACCACTTCGCCGACGCCTACACCGACGTGCGGGTCTATGTTGGCGGCGTCGACGACACCGCCAACTGGACCTTCAGTGAGTCCGGTGAATCCGGCGGCTCCGGCTCGTTCGGCACCGGCCCGCTCGCCAACCGTTTCCGCCTCACCGGCATCAACAACGGTTCAACCACCGTTTATACGGTCAACCTTTCCGCCTCTCGCTCCGGCTACACTTCACCCGCCGCCAAGACTTTCCGCGTCGAAAAACAAAGCAGCAAAGCCCTCCTGATCGCCTCCATCAACCGCACCCGCATGTTCACGGCCCGACTCGGCGGCGACCCCTTCCAGATCTACTTTGCCCCCGGCAATCCCAACGACCCGCTGATCGACTCCGATCCCGACACCTTCAAGGTCGGCGCCGCCGACCTCGTCAGCACCAGCAGTCCCTCGCCCTGGTTCGACGGCGTCACCGTTTACGTCCACTCCGTCGACGCCGAAGACAAGACCCGCGTCTCGAACGTCCTCCAGCGCGTCGACTCCGGCGTGCGACTCTGGCACGGCCGCGGCTCCGTGATTTCGCTCGACGGCACGCTTTATCCCGCACGCACCGGTTTCAGTTTCGCGACCAACGACGCCGCCTACATCGTTGGCCACTTCAACGCCGACGGCTCCATCAACTCCAGCGTCAACTCCACCGGCGTCGGCGGCTACAGCGGCCGCTACGCCGAATCGGCGAGCGAGATGCTCTGCGCCGTCATGGGCGACGGCATCACGATCCTGTCCCAACCCCTCTACACCAAGAGCAGCTCCAACTACTACCATGAAGACGGCTGGGCCGACTCGATGAGCGCCCACCGCCGGCCCGGCAACTGGGTCAGCACCTGGCACTCCTCCAACCCGAGCAACAACAACAGCGTCGACGGCGTGGATACCACGCGCCGGCCCGCCAGCCTGCCGAACCTCACGGCGACGCTCGCCAACACACTCAACGTCGGCTCCGGCCCCAACACCTTCAGCACCAAGCTCCCGCCCACCGTCACCGAAGTCTCCACCTGTCTCCTCACCGGCATCGTGCGCACCACGACGGCCCAGACCAGCGGCGGCGTGCACAACTTTCCCCGCCTCCTCGAGAACTGGAACGGCACCGGCCTTTACATCCGCGGCTCGATGGTCGCGATGTTCGAGAGCCAGGTCGCCACCGAACCGTGGAGCATCCGCTACTACCAGGGCGCCGGCCGCTACTGGGGGTTGCACGAAAACCTCCGCGCCGAAAACGGCGCGCACGATCTCCCGCTCGAGCCCATCGTCCTCAACGGCCAGCGCATGCGCTACCGCGAACTCACCCCCGAAAAATTCGCCGAGATGAAAACCCTGATCCAGGCGCTCCCCCACTGAGCGCATTCAGGCCAACCACCGCCCGCGAATATCGCGAATCAACGCGAACTTTCTGAGGTGACGATCGAGCCCTGTCCTCTTCAGCCCTGCTGCATCTTCCAGTTCCGCCTTCTTCGGTTCGTCCCATTCGAGGCGTGATTCGCGGACAACCTCATCTCCCCTCACCGGAAAATTTTAGCTTTGGGGCCGGTAAGCCGGATTCTGTTCCACGCCTCGCGGCGCTTCAGTCGTCATTTCTCTCAACCCGGCCTCGCGGCCGGTTGTCCCGCGCTGCCGGCTTTCGCCAGGCGCAGCGGGATGCGGCAGACCCGTGACTATCGGACGGGCCACCCAGTCACCTATTTTGCCTTGCACCGGAAGGGGTTTTTCGTGCCGCCGCCATTGCTGCCGGCGCGGTGGGCTCTTACCCCACCTTTTCACCCTTACCCCTCTCAAATCTCAAATTTGAAATCTGAAATTTGAAAGCGGCGGTATGTTCTCTGTGACACTGTCCGTCGCCGCGCCTTGAAACGCGACGCCCGCACTTGCCGTGAAGCTCGTGCGGCATCCTGCCCTGCGGTGTCCGGACTTTCCTCTCCGAACTTTCTCAAACGGGCGCGGCATTACCCGCACCTTGGGATCAAAGAACTCGGAGCGACGACCAGGCCCCAAAGCTAAGCGGCGAACCAACCGCACCCGCCCCCGCGACGCAAGCCGCGCCTTCACCCGCTCACCGGCCGACGAGCTTGGCCACCGCCGCCGCCAGTTGCGACAGATCGATCGGCTTCGCCAGATGCGCCTGGAAACCCAGCCGCAACGCCCGCTCCTGATCCTCGCTGCGCGCATACGCGGTCAACGCCATCGCCGGCACGCGCCCGCCCTGCTCCGCCGGCAGCGCCCGCACCCGCCGGATCAACGAATACCCGTCCTCCCCCGGCATGCCGATGTCGCTCAACAACACATCGAACCGCTCGCGCTCCAACCACGCCATCGCCTCCGCCACCGTTCCCGCCACCGCGACGCGCGCCCCCCGCTCCTGCAGAAAACGCTTCACCACTTCCCGCGTATCCGCCGCGTCATCCACAAACAGGATGCGCAGGTCCGTGAGCCTCACCTCCGTCAACGTCCGCTCCTCGCTCCTCACCCGCACCCGGGGCCGCTCCACCGCCGGCTCGGGCACCGCCGCCGCGGGCGCCGCTGGCGGGATGCTGATCGTAAACGTCGCGCCCTTCCCCACCCCTTCGCTCGCCGCCCGCACCGACCCACCGTGCAACTCCACCAGTTGCTTCACGATCGCCAGCCCGATGCCCAGCCCACCGTGCTTCCGCGTGATCGACGAGTCCGACTGCCGGAACCGCTCGAACACATACGGCACGAACTCCGGCTCAATCCCCGCGCCCGTGTCCGTCACACTCACTTCGATCCGGTCCGCCGCACACCGCAGCCCGACGCGCACCTCGCCACCCGACGGCGTGAACTTCACCGCGTTGCTCAATAAATTCCACACCACCTGCTGCAGCCGGTTCGGATCGCCCACGATCGGCACCCGCTCCGCCGCAAACTCCGCCACCAGCCGCACCCCTTTCGCCTCCGCCGCCGATCGCACCGTGTCCATGCCCGCCTTGATCACAACCACCAGGTCCAGCGCCTGCACGTTGATGCGAATCTTCCCCGACACGATCCGGCTCATGTCCAGCAAATCCTCCACGATCTGCGCCTGCGCCTCCGCGTTGCGCTCGATCGCATCCAGCCCTTCCGTCGTTTCCGGCGTCGCCGGCCCGGTCTCCCGCAACACCTGCGCCCACCCGAGGATCGCCGAGAGCGGCGTGCGCAACTCGTGACTCACCGTCGCCAGGAACTCCTCCTTCATCCGGTTCGCCCGCTCCGCCTCAGCCCGCGCCACCCGCTCGCTCTCCAGCAACCGCTCCCGATCGAGAAACTTCCGCTCCAGTTCCGCGTTCAACCGCGTCAAATGCCCCTGCGCCGCGATCAGATCCTGGTTGCGCCGGATCGCCGCATCGTAAACCGAAAGCAGCAGATCGAGCATCTGCGCCCGCCCCGCCGCCACCCGGTAGCACTCGCCTTCGTGCAGCAAATCCACGCTGCCATCCGGATTCTCCCGCTGCTTCAGCGCGCGATTCGCGATCACCTGCCGCAGCCGCGACATCAGATAATCCTCCGCGAACGGCTTCCCGATGAAGTTGTCCGCGCCGCATTGCAGCCCCGTGATGATGTCCTTCGGGTCCGACAACCCCGTCAACAAAATCACCGCCGTGTGCCGCAGCTCCGCATTCGCCTTCAACTCCCGGCACAACTGGTAGCCGTCCATCTCCGGCATGATCACATCCGTGATCACGATGTCCGGCCGGTGCACCCGCGCCTGCGCCAGCGCCTCGCGACCGTTCGCCGTCGCAATCACCCCATAACCCTCCCCCTCCAGCATGTGTTGGAGCATCTGCCGCTGCGTCGGGCTGTCTTCGGCGATGAGGATGGTTTCCATGGGCGTCACTCCGCCACCGGCGAAAGTCCCGACAACATTTCCGCAATCTTCTCCGGCGACAACACATGATCCGCCGCTCCCAGCCGCACCGCCTCGCCCGGCATGCCGTTCACCACGCAGCTCTCCGCGTCCTGCGCGATCGTCACCGCCCCCGCGCGCCGCAACGCCAGCAGCCCGTCGGCCCCATCGCGCCCCATCCCCGTCAACAACACCCCCGCCGCATCCGCGCCGAATACCCGGGCCGTCGATTTGAACAAATGCGTCACCGACGGACACAGTCCGCCCGCCGCCTCCCCGCGTTCCAGCCCCACGCGTCCATTCAGGTCGAACCCGAGGTGCTGCCCATCCGGCGCCACATATACCCCGCCGGCCACCAGGTCCTCGCCCCCCCGCGCCACGCGCACCGGCCGGCCCGTGCCCTCCGCCAGCCACGCCGCAAACCCGTCCACGAAACCCGGCGCGATGTGCTGCACGATCGCCACCGGCACGGTGAACGTCCGCGGCAGCGCCGCCAAAATATCCTTCAACACCGTCGGCCCGCCCGTCGACGCTCCGATCGCCACCACCCGCACCCGCCGCGTGCGGCCCGCCGTCGCCCCCGCCGCGCGCACCACGCGCGCCGGCTGCCGGTTCCACCGCCGCACCACTTTCACCTCCGACATCAACTTCACCGTCTCCACCAACTGCCGGCTCAAAGCCGCGTGCTCCGGATGCCGCGGCCCCGCCGGCCGCGGCACCAGCGCCAGCGCACCGAGTTCCAGCGATGCGAACGTCGCCCGCACCTCCTCCGTGATCTCGTTGCCCGTCACCACCACGATCGGCGTCGGCCGCGTCTGCATGATCTCGCGAATCGCCTCCTGCCCATCCATCCGCGGCATGTGGATGTCCATCGTCACCAAATCCGGCCGCAGCTTCTCCACCGCCTCCACCGCCTCCATCCCGTCCGCCGCCGTGCCCACGACCCGGATCGCCGGATCGCTGCCGAGCAGCTCCACCAGAAACGCCCGCGCCACCGCCGAATCGTCCACCACCAGCACCTTGATCATCCGAGGAGCCTCCCGATCGTCTGCAGCAGATCGCTCTGGTCGAAACTGCTTTTCACCAGATAAGCGTTCGCGCCTGCGTCCACGCCCCGCTCCTTGTCCTCCCGGCTCGCGAGCGACGTGATCAAGATCACCGGCAGCGTCGACAGCGCCAGATCCGCGCGAATCTTCCGCGTCAGCTCGAACCCGTCCATCCGCGGCATCTGCACGTCCGAAATCACCAGGTCCACCGGCTCGGTCTTCAACACGCCCACCGCCTCCGCGCCATCCACCGCCGTGCGCACCTCGTAGCCCGCGTTCTGCAGGATGCTTTTGAACAGCGAGCGCGACGTGATCGAATCCTCCGCGATCAACACCCGCCGCTTCCGCGGCGCCTCCTTCGCGCGCAACGCCGGATTCGCCCGCCGCCCGCCGCGCCGCTCCACGTTCGCCTGCAACAAATCGCCCGCATTCAACACCGGCACGATCTGCCCCGCACCCGCGATCGTCGCCCCCGCCAGATGGCGCACCCGCGGCAGCAGCCGGCCAAGGCTCTTCATCACGATCTCGCTCTCGTGCGGAATGCCCTCCACCTCGCACGCCAGATTCGTCCGGCCCGAGCTCACCACCACCACGAACGCCGTCGCGCCCGGCCCGCCGCGCTTCGTCGCCGCGGGAATCCGCAACACCTCCGCCAGCGCCACCAGCGGCACCGGTTCGCCCTCCACCGCGATCGTGTCCTGGTTTTTCAACCGCCGCACGTCCGCCTTCCGCACCCGCCGGATCTGCCGCACATACGCCGAGGGAATCACATAGGGCCGCCCGCCCGCCGTCACGAACACCCCGCGAAACCGCGCGAGCGTGATCGGCACCAGCAGCCGGAACGTCGTGCCGCCGCCCGCCTTCGTCTCCAGCGACACGCTGCCGCCCAGCCGCGCCACCTTCTCCTTCACGATCGCCAGCCCGAGCCCCCGTCCTGAAAGTTCGGATACCGCCGATCGCGTCGAGAACCCCGACTCGAACAGCAGCGCCAGCACGTCCGGCTCCGGCAGCTCCGCCGCCGCTTCCGCCGTGACCAGCCCCCGCTGCACCGCCGTCGCCCGGATGCGCTCCACGTCCGCGCCGCGGCCATCGTCGCTCACCGTGATCTCCACGTTGCCGCCCGCCTTTTCCGTCGCGCCGAGCGTCAGCGTCCCGTGCGCCGGCTTGCCCGCGCGCACGCGCTCCTGCGGTGGCTCGATGCCGTGGTCGACGCTGTTGCGCACGAGGTGCACCACCGCGTCGCGAATCTCCTCCAGCACGCGACGGTCGACCTCGGTCTCCGCGCCGTTCAACACCACTTCGATCTCCTTGCCCTGGCTCCGCGCCGTCTCGCGCACGAAACCGGGAAAGACCTCGAGCAGCGACGCGCAGGGCGACATCAAAATCGCCTTCGCGCCGTCGAGCAATCCGTCGATCAATCCGCCCACCCAGCCCTGCTCCCGCCCGGCCAGCTTCTCCACCGCGGTCAGCTCCGCGTTCACGTCCCGCACGAACTCGTCGTTCCACTCGAGGAACTGCAGCAGCTCCTGCAGCTGCCGGCTCGCCGGCGAGGTGCGATCCTGGTCGATCGACCGGCGCGCCGCCACCAGCCGCGGTTTCAGTTTCGCCCAGCGCTTTTCCCATTCCGCCGTGCGCGCGCCGATCTCCTCGAGCGTCGCCGTCCGCCGCGCCGCCGCCGTCTTCACCGCGAGCAGTTCCTCCGCCTGCAACATCAGATCGTCCAGCCGCGCCGTCGGCACGCGCACCAGGCTCGCCGCGCCCGCCGATTCGACCGCCGGCGGCGCCGCTTCGTCCTGCGCGGGCGCTTCGACCGCGGACGGCGTTTCGCCGCCGAGCCCCAACACGCGCTGCAACTCGCGCACCTTCGCGTGCAACCACTCCAGGTCGCCGCTCGTCGGCGCGCGCCGCTCGCGCTTCAATTCCGCAAACACGCCTTCCAGGCTCTGGCAGATCGCCTCCGCCTCATGCTCGCCGACCAGGCGCGCCGCGCCTTTCAACGTGTGCGCATCGCGGAAAATCGTCTCGACCACCGCCTGCCGCGTCGCGTCGTCCGCCCCCTTCGCCAGCTCGAACAACCCGCTCTCCAGCGCCCGCCACTGCTCCCTCGCCTCGCCACGAAACGTGGCGAGGAG
>JAEYYL010000196.1 GCA_023430825.1 Verrucomicrobiota bacterium
TGGCGTTCACCGTGCCGCCCTGGAGGGCGTAGGAACTGCCGGTGAGCGTGCCGGAGCCGGCGATCGTGCCGCTGGACAGCGTGACGGCGCCGACGGTGTCGCTGAACGTGCCGAGATTGAGCGTGCCGCCGGCGATCGTGACCGCGGCGGTGTCGGCGAGGCGGTTGGCGGCGCCGAGGGTGAGGGTGCCGCTATTGACGTTGACGGTGGTGGCGGCGGCGGTGCCGTTGAGCGCGGTGGTGCCGGAGCTGGCGGTGAGGGCGCCGGCGCCGAGGTTCGCGGTGACGGTGCCGCCCTGGAGAGCGTAGGTCGTGGCGGTGAGCGTGCCGGAGCCGCCAAGGGTGCCGCTGGAAATCGTGAAGGAACCGACGGTGTCGGTGAACGTGCCGAGGCCGAGGGTGCCGCCGGCGAGGGTGACGGCGGCGGTGTTGGCGAGGCGATTGTTGGCACCGAGGTTGAGCGTGCCGCCGTTGACGTTGATCGCGGTGCTGGCCGACGTGCCGTTGAGATTGAGCGTTCCCTGGCTGACCGTGGTGCTGCCGGTGTAAGTGTTGTTCGCGGAGAGCACCCAGGTGCCGGCGCCGGTTTTCGCGACGGAAGTGGCACCGGAGGAGGGGTTGACGATGACCGACGCGAGCGTGTTGTTGCCGGTGTTGGCGCCGGTGAGCGTGAGCGTGCGGTTGCCGGTCGAAGCGGCGGCGAGGCTGCCGGTGTTGTTGAAGGTCAGGGCGCCGCTCGCGCCGGAGGCATCGAGCGTCGCGCCGTTCGCGCCGATGGTGAACAGGCGATTCATCGAACGATTCGCGCCGGTGTAGCGGAGCGTGCCGCCGTTGATGACGAGGCTCGCCGCGTTGGTGGTGGCGTTGGTCGAGGTGCCGCGGCCGATTCCGCTATTGGAGCCGATGTTCGCCAGGGTGCTGACGGCGAGGATGCCCTGGTTGATGGTGGTGGCGCCGGTGTAGGAATGGCCGGTGCCGGACAATGTGAGGGTGTTGGCTCCGGTCTTAATGAGGCCGCCAGTCCCGCTGATGGAGCCATATCCGGTGCCGCCAAACGTGAAGTCGGTGCCCGAATTGAAGGTCAGCGTGTTGCTGCCGAGGGCGATGCTCCAGGTGCCCCGGGTTCTCAAGATCCGGCCGACGGTAATGCTGGTGCCGAGGGTGGCAGTGTAGTTGCCGTTGCCGGAGCCCTGGCCGAGCGAGGCGTCGTCGAGGCTCGCATTGTTCCACACCACGGGCGTCGCGTTGCCGGAGGCGTTGCCCCATTGGGCCGTAGAGGTGTTCCACGTGAAATTGCCGTTCCCGGGAAAGCCGGACGTAGCACTCGTATCGTAATACTGCGTCGCCCCTGGGAGTTGAAGCGCAGACCCGAACCATAGGAGGCACACCCAGCGCGGAATTTTCGCGCTCTGGGGGGTAAAGAGGCGCAGCAATCGGTGAGCGAGGCTCGGGGACATGTAAGTGCCACGACGCAAGGGGGATTTGCCCGCCCGGTCAATGAGAATCTGGGGTAATCACCCTAGATGCAACTAGGAGGCCGTGGCGATGGGCTGCGGCTCGCTTTTCGGAGCGGTTTTTAAACCCCGAGCACGGTGCGATAAAGCCGGGGCACGCGTTTGGTCACAGAGCAGAGAGTTTCCCAAGGAATGGTATCACCCCACGCGCTAAACTCCGCGATGGTGATTTCCGCCCCCTCCTGTCGGCCAACCAGGACCACTTCATCGCCGCAGCGCGCGTCGGGCAACTCGGTGAGGTCGACGATCGTCTGATCCATGGTGATGCGGCCGAGGACGCGGCAGCGCTGGCCCCGGATCAACACCTCGCCACGATCGCTCATCGCTCGCGACAGGCCGTCGCCGTAGCCGGCGCAGAGCACGGCGACGCGGGTATCGCGGCCGAGACGGTGGGTGCGGCCGTAGCTCACGGTCTCGCCCCGGGGCAGCGATTTCACCAGGCCGATGCGTGTCCGGAAACTGAATACAGGCTCGGTGTGGACCTCGGAAAGCAGCGAATGCGGATGCGGAAGGATGCCGAACTGGAGGAGGCCGACGCGCACGGCGTTGAAGGGGCGGCTCGCGCCGGGGAGGGTCTCGATGCCGGCGCTGTTGTCCGCGTGGACGAAGATGCGATCGAGCGGAAGTCCGTCGCAGGCCGCGAGCGCGGCGAGGAAACGGCGCCGCTGTTCGGAGGTGAACGCGACATCCTCCGGGGCGGCGAAATGCGTGAACACGCCGGCGAGCCGCAGGTGCGAGGCGCGCGCGATCCGCGCGTGCAAAGCTGCGGCGCGCTCGTGCCACACCCCGAGCCGGCCCATCCCGGTGTCGATCTTGAGGTGAACCGAGATCGGTCGACCGGCGGCGGCGGCCGCGCGTTCGAAGCGTTCCACCTCCTCATCGCTGGAAATGGTGGCGGACAAATCGTATTCGGCGAGATAGCGATCCTCCTCGGGCAGCAGCGGGCTCAACAACAGGATGGGCCAGCCCGGGCCGAGTTCGCGCAGCGCGGTGGCTTCGGAGAGCGTCGCGACGGCGAAAAGATCGGCGCCGGCGTGCATCAGGCGTGCGGCGGTTTGCGGCAAACCGTGACCGTAGGCGTCGGCTTTGACGACGGCGACGTAGCGCATGTGGGCCGGCAGCGAGGCGCGGATCAGGCGGAGATTGCGCTCGAGCGCGGCGAGGTCGATTTCCGCCCAGCAGCGCAGCGGCAGTCCGGAATTGGGCGCGTTCATGAATCGGAGCGGGAGCCGGGGGCGCGGTGAACTTGTGGCGTCCACGTGGCGTAGCTCGGCGCTTCGTGAAGAAAAGCGTCGGGCGAATCCTCCGGCGTGAGGAGGTCGGGCTGATCGAGCACGTGCGGAAGCATGTCCGCCATCGCGTAAGGAACGCGTTCCACATTGGAGGGGAGGGCCGACCAGGTGCGAAAACCTTCCGGCGTCGCCAGCGGTCCTGCCAGTTCCGCGGTCGGAACGCGGCGGAGCGATTCCCCGAGTCGGTAGGCGTGCCAGCTCTCGCGCCGCGCGTCCGCCACGACGGTCAACTCCGGTCGGCGCAACGTATGCGCAACGATCGCAAGTCCGTGATACGAGAACGTCGGCCGCGGCTGGAGCGCGTTCCACGCGCGGACGGCCATCGCGCTGGTGCGCACGCCGAGAACCGAACCGGGTCCGCTGCAAAAGATGAACGCACCGGCGTCGCCGGGTTTCACGTCGAGCGATTCCAACGCGCGAAACAACGCGACGCCGGCCTCGTCGGTCGCGTCGCTCCAGAAGGGCGGGCGATCGGCGCCGAGCCAGCCGACTTGCACGCGGGCGCTGGCGGCGTCGAGGAGCAGGACCGGCGCGTGAAGCGTGAGAATTTCGCGGAAGCTGGGCATCGCGGTTTCGTCACCAAACGGCGGCGCGCGACGCCGTGCAAGCGCGCAAAAGCGCGCAGAATCCGGCATTGACCGCCCCGCGCTGCGACCTACCGTCGACGATCTTTCTCTCGAACCATCCGCCGCATTTTTTCCTGTGAACGTCCAAACGAACAACGTCTCCGATACCCGTAAAAGCCTTGTCGTCACGCTCGATCAGACCGAGGTCGACGCCGTCCACCAGGAGGTCGTGGCGGAATTCTCCAAGCTCGCCCGCATCCCCGGCTTCCGCCCCGGCAAGGCGCCGGCGGCGATGGTGTCCAAGCGTTTCGCGAAGGAGATCGGCGACGAGTTCAAGCAGAAGGTTTTGGCGAAGGCTTATCGCGAAGGTCTCGAGCAGCAGAAGCTCGATGTGTTGAACATCGTCAATGTCGAGACGGGCGAGGTGAAGGCGGGCGCTCCGGTCACCGTGACCGTGACGCTGGATATTCGTCCGGAATTCGCGTTGCCCGAGTATGCCGGTCTGGCGACCGAGGTCGCGCCGACTGACGTGACGGACGCCGATGTGGAGCGCGTGGTCGAGGGGATGCGCGCCGAGCGCGCCGAGTTCAAGGTGGCCGAACGCGCGGCGGCGAAGGGCGACTACGTGAAGCTCTCGTATGAGGGCAAGATCGACGGCCAGCCGATCGCCGACCTCGCTCCGGATAAACAGATTTACGGCAAGGTCCCGCAGACGTGGGAGGAAGTTGAAGGCGCCAACGAAGGCGTGATCCCCGGGCTGGGCGCGCAACTCGCCGGGTTGAAAACCGGTGACAAGAAAGACGTGACGGTGAACTTCCCGGCCGATTTCGCCGCGGTGCCCGCGCTCGCCGGCAAGACCGCGGTTTACGCGGTCGAGGTGCAGGAGATCCGCGAGCGCGTGCTGCCGCCGCTCGACGAGGCGTTTTTCAAGGCCCACCAGGTCGGCAATCTCGAAACGCTCCAGGTCGGCATTCGCAGCCAGCTGAAGCGCCAGAAGGAGTCGCAGAATCGCGCCGAGCAGCGCCGGCAGGTGTCTGAGGCGATCGCCGCCAAAGTGGATTTCCCGGTGCCGGATTCGCTGGTCGAGAGCGAGACGCAGAGCGTGCTCCGGCAGTTCATCGAGGACAACATGCGCCGCGGCGTGCCGCAGGAAGAGTTCGAGAAGGGCAAGAAGGAGTTGTTCGAAGGCGCGAAGAAAGCCGCCGCGAAGCGGGTGAAGACCCAGCTCATCCTCGCGAAAATCGCCGAGGCCGAGAAGATCCAGGTCACCGAGCAGGACATCGACCAGTTCATCTACCGCGAGGCGATGCGCACGCAGCAGAAGCCGGACAAGATCGTGAAGGCGCTGACGAGCGATCGCGACCAGCTCCGGGCGATCCAACAGAGCATCATTTTCGACAAGGCAATTGATTTCCTCGTCTCCAAGGCTACGGTGACGACAGTTCAGCCGAAGGCTTAACTGCCGATATAACTAAAACACCGTGAGCTATTACGTTCCCATCGTCCTCGAAAACACCGGCCGCGGCGAGCGGTCGATGGACATCTATTCGCGCCTTCTCAAGGATCGCATCATCTTCATTGGCACGCCGATCGACGACATGGTCGCGAATCTGGTGATCGCCCAGATGTTCTTCCTTCAGATGGAGGACCCGAAGAAGGACATCCAGCTTTACATCAACTCGCCCGGCGGCGTGGTCACCGGTGGCATGGCCATCTATGACACGATGAATTTCCTGCAGTGCGACATCGTCACCTACTGCGTGGGCATGGCGGCGAGCATGAGCACGGTGCTTCTGTCGGCTGGGACGAAAGGCAAGCGTTTCGCGCTCCCCAACAGCCGGGTCATGATTCACCAGCCGAGCGGCGGCGCGGGCGGTCAGGCGGCCGATATCGCGATCGCGGCCCGCGAAATCATCCGCTGGCGCAAAACGCTCAACGAGGTGATCGCCAAGCATACGGGCAAGACTCCGGCGCAGGTGGAGAAGGATTCCGACCGCGACTACTACATGAGCGCCCACGAGGCGAAGGATTACGGAATCGTCGATCACGTCGTCGAATCGACGCGCGAAGCCGCGGCGTTAGGCGTCCAGACCACGGCGGCGGCCTGAACCAGTGTTAGCCAAGTCTCCGTTCTCGACTCAATCGCGCTGACGCGCATTCTCCAGCCATGGCCAAATCCTCGCGCATGACGCTTTGTTCCTTCTGCGGCAAGTCGCAGGCGGAGGTGAAAAAGATCATCGCCGGCCCGGGCGTTTACATCTGCGACTCCTGCGTCAACGTCTGCAAGACGATCATCGATCGTGAGGTCAAGACGCCCGCCGCCGAGCCGCGTCCGCCGGTCCGGCTGGTCAAGCCCTCGGAGATCAAGCGCTCGCTCGACGATTTCGTCATCGGTCAGGATCACGCGAAGAAGGTCCTCTCGGTCGCCGTCTATAATCACTACAAGCGCCTGATGTTCGACTCCGGCCAGCCCGGAAAGGACTCGATGGCGCTGTCGCCGGAGTTCAACGACATCGACGTCGAGAAGAGTAACATCCTGCTGGTGGGACCGACCGGCTCTGGGAAAACCCTGCTGGCGCGCACGCTGGCGAAGATCCTCGATGTGCCGTTCGCCATCTCCGACGCCACGACGCTGACGGAGGCTGGCTATGTCGGTGAGGACGTTGAAAATGTCGTCCTGCGTTTGCTGCAAAACGCGAACTACGACGTGAAGCGCGCCGAGTGCGGCATCATTTACATCGACGAAATCGACAAGATCGGCCGCAAGACGGAGAACGTGTCGATCACCCGCGATGTGTCCGGCGAAGGCGTGCAGCAGGCGCTGCTCAAGATTCTCGAAGGCACCACCTGCAACGTCCCGCCCCAAGGCGGCCGCAAGCATCCGAATCAGGAATACGTGCAGATCAACACCGCGAACATCCTGTTCATTTGCGGCGGTGCGTTTGTGGGACTCGAAGGCATCGTCCAGCGCCGGATGGGCCAGCGCAGCCTCGGGTTCTCGTCGATTCGCGCACAACAGGACCAGGTGCTGAAGCCGGAGCAGATGATGAAGGCGCTGGCGCCCGAGGATCTGATTCGTTTCGGCATGATCCCCGAGTTCATCGGCCGGTTGCCGGTCGTCTCCGTGCTCGACCAGTTGAGCGTGGCCGACCTGGAGAAGGTTTTGCTCCGCACGAAAAACGCGATGGTGAAGCAGTATTCGAAGCTGTTCGCGATGGACGGCGTGCGGCTCAAGCTCACCAGCGATGCGATTCGGGCCATCGCGCAGAAGGCGATCGAGCTCAAGACGGGTGCGCGCGCGCTCCGTTCGATCCTCGAGAACTTGATGCTCGAAGTGATGTATGAGTTGCCGCAGCGCGACGATGTCGCCGAGGTCGTGATCGACGCGGGCACGGTCGCGGGCCGGAAGCGGCCGACGCTGCGTCGCGTCGACAAGGGTGAGCAGAAGCAGGACGCCGCTTAACCGGCGGCGGCGCGGGATTCGGTGAGGCCTTGCGGCGGGCGGCTGGCCGGCCACAACCGAGCCATGCTCAACCGCTTTCTTGTCCCCTGGCTGCTCTCGATCGCCTGGCTCCCCCTCGCGGCCGCGGACGGCGCATGGCGTGAGACGCGCTGGAACGACGAGCGCGCCCACGCTGCCACCGCGGGCGAATGGGAGGCGATCGTATCCACAGACCGGGGACGGCTCGTCTATTTCGGCCCGGCCGGTGGCGCCGACAACCTGCTCTTTGCTCCGGCCACCCGCGACACGTCGGACGGCTGGGGCGGTCACGCGGTCTGGCTGGGGCCGCAAACCGACTGGACAAAAAACTGGCCGCCGCCGCGCGCGTGGGAAGCCAGCGCTGCGGCGAGCGTGGAGATCGAGAACGACCGTCTCGTGCTCGCGATGCCCGACGCGGGCGAAGACTGGCCGTCGCTCGTGCGGACATATCGGTGGTTCGAGGGGCGGCTGCACTGCGAGGTGAGGATCACCGGCGGCGAGCGCCACACTCAGATCATTCAACTGCTCCGTGTGCCTTCCGGCTGGGCGATCGAGCTCCAGGCAAAAGCGTCGGCGGAAACGCCGCTCGGTTACGTGCAGCTTCACCTCGGCCGGTCGCCGAGCCCGATCCGAAAATTCGACGAGCCGCGGCACGTGAAGCGCACGGACGCCGGCGTGACCCTGCACCACGCGGACAAGATGGAGAAACTCGGTTTCACGCCGCAGCCGATTGTCGCGCGCAAAGGAGCGATGCGACTGGTGGTCGATCGCGGCCGGAGTGAGGGACCGTTCGTCGGCGAGATTCCGGACGAGGGTTTTGTCACCCAGGTTTATCTCGGCAGCGGTCGCTCACGGTTGATCGAGCTCGAGCAACTTTCTCCGCTCTGGGCGGCAGCGAATGACGCGTTGTTCGAAATCATCCTCGAAGCGCGCATCGAAGAGGAAGCGGAATAGACCAGTTCAGATTGAATCGTAATCGGCTGCAGGGGGGGCTGGCCGGCGAGGTTGATCGTTCGCATACCGAAATCGCCTGCCAGCAGGCTCCTACCTCCAGTCCAGAAACGGCGATGCTGTCGGCGAAATGGTCTAGCGGAGCGCTGCCTGTGCAGGCCGCAGCTCAGGCGGAACGGCCGGTTTCGACATACTGGGCCCAGCGCGACCAGCCGGCGGTGCGCGCGGCGGCGGCGGCTGCGCTCCAGTCGTAGGGCAACGTGTGGAACGTCGCGCGCCACTCCGCGCCGACTCGGCGGGCGATCGCGTAGCGGGCGTGCGGGCTGCCGTTTTCGACGACGTGCGGCGCGGGCGAGTCGTCTTCGTAGGCGGGCAGGCCGACGCTGCCGGGATTGAGAATGGTCGTGCCGCCAGCGAGACGCACCAAGCGCGGCAGGTGCGTGTGGGCGCACAACACCAGCGACGCGTCGGTTGGCCCCAGTCGGGCGGCGATTTCCGCGGGCGAAGCGAGCACGGTTTTTCCGGCGGCGATGTTCTCCAGAAAATATTCCTCGTCGCTTTGGGGCGTCGCGTGAAACGCCCACCAGTCGTCGCCGCGCGCTTGCGTCGGACGTTCGCGCAGCCAGCGAAGCGCGCCATCGTCGAGGCGTTCGCGCGCGAACAGCGCGGAGCGGCGGGCGGTCGCGCCGCCTTCGCCGGTCATGCGATCGCCGTTGCCGCGGACATGAACCGCGCCGGAAGCGCGCAGCAGGGCGACCGTGCGGGCGGGATCGAGTGGGCCGTTGGCGTCGTCGCCGAGGTTCACGATCGTCGAGATGCCGCGCCGCGCGATGTCGGCGAGCACGGCTTCGAGCGCCCAGGCGTTGCCATGGACGTCGGCGATGATCGCGAGTTCGCTGGCGGTCATGGTGGGAGCGAAGGACGGACGTGGTGGCGCGGCAAGGCGTGAGTGGAGAGGCGGGGCGTAGAGGGAGCCGCGGCGTCCTCGCGGAGTTCGGCGTGGCCGACGGCTGAAGGCGCGGCGGGGGCGCCGCGGCTCCAGGGCGGAACGGAGGGTTCGCCGCGCAGCGGGCATTCGCGCGGAAAAATTGTTAGCTTGTCGCGGCGGATTGCGGTTCGCTGCGGTGCTCCGATGTCGCGACTCAACTTCACCGTGGACCGCCAGTCCGCTCACTCCAAGGCCCGCGCGGGGCGTTTCCAGACGTCGCACGGCGAGGTGCTTACGCCGGTGTTCATGCCGGTCGGCACGCAGGCGACGGTGAAGGGGCAGACGGTGGACGCGTTGAAGGCGGTGGGCTCGAGCGTGCTGCTGGCGAACACGTATCATTTGCTGCTGCGGCCGGGTCCGGATGTTTTTCGGAAATTCGGCGGGATTCATCGCTTCATGAACTGGGATCGGCCGGTGTTGACGGACTCGGGCGGCTTCCAGATTTTTTCGCTCTCGACGGATCGCGCGATGAACGAGGAAGGCGCGTGGTTCAAAAGCTACGTCGACGGCACCGCGCATCTCTTGTCACCGGAGTCGAGCATCGCGATGCAGCAGGCGATCGGCAGCGACATCATGATGGTGCTCGACGAATGCATCCCGGCGACCGCGCCGTTTGCGCAGGCGGAGGCGGCGATGGAGCTCACGCACCGCTGGGCGCAGCGCTCGCTGGCGGCGCGCGGCGGCTCGCCGCAGGCGCTGTTCGGCATCGTGCAGGGGGCGTGTCACGAAGCGTTGCGGAAAAAGAGCGCGACGTTCCTCGCGGGACTGCCGTTCGACGGGCTCGCGATTGGCGGGCTCGCGGTGGGCGAGACGCACGCGGAGCGGTATCAGTTTACTGGATTCGTGACGGATTACCTGCCGGCCGACCGGCCGCGCTATCTGATGGGCGTGGGCACGCCGGTCGACATTCTCGAGGCGGTGCATCGCGGTGTGGACATGTTCGACTGCATCATCCCGTCGCAGCTGGCGCAGCGCGGGACGGCGTTCACCTCGCATGGAAAAGTGCACGGGCGGCGGTCGGTTTATAAGTTCGCGGAGGAGCCGCTCGATGCGGAGTGCGACTGCCAGACTTGCCGGGACTATACGCGCGCCTACCTGCATCATCTGGTGAAGGCGGATGAGCCGCTCGGCTGGAATCTGCTGACGATTCACAATCTGCGCTATTATCACCGGTTGATGGCCGAGATGCGGGCGAGCATCCTTGCCGGTGAGTTTGCCGCTTATTATGAAATGAAGCGTCGGCAGCTCGCGCGGATGGACGATGAGAATCCGAGTGTGCATCCGGCGAAGGCGAAGCCGAGACGGCTGCCGCGGCTCGGCGATTACGAGATCGTGCAGGCGGCGCAGGGGTTTTCGAGCATCCGCCAGATCAGTTCGGGCGAGGTCATGCACTCGGTGAATCGTCCGAGCGACGAGGCCAACGCGCTCTATATCGAGCAGTCGCGGCTGGCGCAGCGGCTGAGGGCGGCGGCGGGTGAAGGCGATGCGACGGAACTGGTCATCTGGGATGTGGGGCTCGGTGCGGCGTCGAATGCGATGGCGGCGGTCGCGTGTTTCGAGGCGACGCTGGCGGAGCGCGGCGCGGCGGCGCTGCGACCGTTGCGGCTGGTGAGTTTCGAGTGCGATCTCGACCCGCTCAAACTGGCGGCGAGGAAGGCGGCGTTTTTTCCCCATCTGCAGCACGCCGCGCCGCATGCGCTGCTGGAAAAAGGGCGATGGACGGATGCGTCGGGGTTGCTGACGTGGGAGCTCGTGCACGGCGATTTTCGCGAAAAGTTTTCCGCAGCGCCGGCGCCGGATCTGGTGTTTTACGATCCGTTTTCGGCGAAAACGGACACGGGGTTGTGGACGAGCGAGCTGTTCGCGAGCGTGCGCGCGCATTGCGGTGCGAAGCCGGCGGAACTCTACACGTATTCGGCGGCGACGGCGGTGCGGGTGGCGCTGTTGCTCGCGGGATTTTACGTCGCGGAAGGTGTGGGAACAGGGCCGAAGACGGCGACGACGATCGCGTTGACGCGGTTGGACGACGGCGTGGCGGAGGTGTGGGCGACGCGGTTGCTCGGAACGGCTTGGCTGGCGCGATGGCGGCGCAGTGGCTCGAAGTATCCGCCGGGTTTGCCGGAGGGGGAAAAGGCGGCGTTCGAGCGGCGGATCGAAGGGCATCCGCAGTTTGGCGGGGCAGGACCGGTCTGAATGGGATGAACCACGAACGGACGCCCTGGCGGGCGAATTCCGAGCACGATTACGATCACGAGCACGAGATCGGCACGAGATAGGCGGCAGGCGGAACGCGGGGAGGGGAGTGCGTCCGGGCCGGCGGCGTCGTTCGAGTCGCGGTCGAAGTGGGTGGCGGCGGCGGTGTGGGGTTGCCGCGGGTGGGTGGGTTTCGTCGTAGTCTGGACATGAGCGAAACCTCCGGTCGTTCGTCGTCGTTTCAACGTTTCCTCAACGCGATCGAGCGCATCGGCAACATCCTGCCGAATCCGTCGACGCTCTTCGCCGGGCTCGCGGCGCTGGTGGTGGTGGCGTCGTGGATTTTCAGTCGCATGGGGGTGGAAGTGACGCATCCGACGACGGGGCAGGCCGTGCCGGTGATCAACCTGATGAATCTCGAGGGACTGCAGCGGATGATGACGGGGCTCGTGGCCAACTTCGTCGCGTTTCCGCCGCTCGGCACCGTGCTCACGTGTCTGGTCGGCATCGCGGTGGCGGAGCGCAGCGGGTTGATCTCGGCTTTCCTGCGGTTGATCGTGCTGGCGGCGCCGAAGCGGTGGCTGACGTCGATCGTGATTTTCGGCGGCATCCTGTCGCATTCGGGCGCCGACGTGGGCTACGTGTTGTTCATCCCGCTCGGGGCGGCGATCTTTCACGCGGCGGGGCGCCATCCGCTGGCGGGGCTAGCGGCGGCGTTCGCGGGCGTGTCGGGTGGCTTCAGCGCGAATCTCGTCGTCGGCACGATCGACGTGCTGTTGGCGGGATTGTCGCAGGCGGCGGCGGCGGTGGTGCAGCCGGGGATCGTGGTGACGCCCGCGGCGAACTGGTTTTTCCTGATTGCGGCGACGTTTCTGGTGACGGGCGTCGGCACGTGGGTGACGGAGAGAATCGTCGAGCCGCGGCTCGGACCCTACACGGGCGATGCGCCGCGCGAGCCGATCGTGCCGCTCAACGACGACGAGAGACGCGGGTTGCGCTACACGCTCGTCACGCTGGCGGTGCTGACGGCGATCGTGCTTTTGGGCGTGTTGCCGGCGAATGGTTTTCTCGTCGATGCGGCGCGGCCGGGGGCGGAGTTGGGCGAGCGGGTATTGAACTCCTATCTGATGCGCGGGCTGATCTTTTTCATTTTCCTGTATGGCCTGGCGATGGGCCTCGCTTACGGCATCGGCGCGCGGACGTTGAAGAGCGACAACGACGTGATTCGCGGGATGGACGCGTCGATCGCGTCGATGGGGGCGTATATCGTGATGGCGTTTTTCGCGGCGCAGTTTCTGGCGTATTTCAACTGGACGAACCTCGGGACGGTGATGGCGGTGAAGGGCGCGGAAGGAATCAAGGCGATGAATCTGCAGGACAGCCCGATCCTGCTGATGGTGGCGCTGGTGTTGTTCACGGCGGCGGTGAACCTGGTGATTGGCAGCGCGTCGGCGAAGTGGGCGTTGCTGGCGCCGATCTTCGTGCCGATGTTCATGCTGCTCGGCTACACGCCGGAGCTGGTGCAGGGGGCGTATCGAGTGGGCGATTCCTGCACCAACATCGTGACGCCGCTAATGAATTATTTTCCGCTGATTTTGATCTTCGCCAATCGCTATGTGCGTGAGACGGGGATCGGCACGATGATCGCGACGATGATGCCTTACTCGATCGCGTTCATGATTGCATGGACGCTGATGCTGATGGCGTGGATCGGCCTGGAGATTCCGATGGGGCCGGGGGCGGGGTTGTATCTGGAGACGCCGGCGCAGTAGGGGCTACGAAATCCGTTCGGCGTTGAACGAGATCACATCGACGCCGCGGGAGAAGTGGCAGATCGGTGCGGCGTCGGCGACGGATGTCAGACCCGCGGCGGCGAAGAGCGTGTTGTCGGCGATTTCGGCCTCGGCGGTTTGGAGCGGCCACCGGGCGTGGTGCACTTCGAGGCGCGCGAGGCCGCGGCGGGGCGAGTGGGCGTAGAGGCAGTAGCGTTCGGTGGCCCAGTGTTCGAACGTGCCGGGGCGGGAGAGGAAAACCTCGCCGGTGGGGCGATAGCGCCCGCGAAAAATCCCGGGGCCGCGGAGCCGAACGCTCGCGTAATCGAACCAGCCGCCGCGCTCGGTTTGCTGCATGCGCGCGGAAAAATACGGCAGGTTGAAAAACCGTTGCCCGCCGAAAACGGCCGGCCACGAGTCCGCATCGAGACTGAAAAACCATACGCCGGGTTTGCCGTGGACGTCGACATAGGTGCGGACGTTGACCTCGGGAAACGCGGAGAGGCCGGGTAGATTCGGGAGCGGGCGAGGAGCGACGTTTGCCATGCGAAACGGCACGAGTCCGATCCACGCACTCCCGTCGAATTCGTCGACTCGCAACCCGGTCGGCAGCAACAGCGCGAGGGCGCTGGGGTCGATCCGGTAGTGAATAAACGCGAGATCGAGCCACGTCATTCGCAGGGTCCACGGGCGCGGCGGCAGAGGCCAGGGGCGATGATCCACCGAACTCAGCGCAGGGTGCATGCCGGGATGCTGAGGCGTAAGGCGGATGGCGTCGAGGCGGTGCTCCGGCGGGTGGTGGGAATCGGAGGATGCGCGATGTTCGCGTGGGCGCGTGGACAATAGAAGCGTTGAAAAAGCCAAGGGGTGAGCAGCTTTGCGACGGCCGGTTTCTTGGCGACGAGCGTCATTCCCACTATACTCGCATTATGAAAGCTACCCCTTACCTCCTCGTGTTGTTGGCTGCGTTTGTCAGTTCGTCCGTTTACGGCGCCAGTGGCGCCTCGTTGTGGAAAAATCAGTGTGCGAAATGTCACGGCGCCGATGGGAAGGGCCAGACGAAAAAAGGCCACAAGCTCTACATCGGCGACCTGACCGATCCGAAGCTTCAGGCGAAGTTCACGGACGAGCAGGCGTTCAACTCGATCAAGTTCGGGCTGAAGGATGCGAAGGGGAAAGTCATCATGAAGCCGGCGCGGCGCGTGACGGACGAGGAGGTCAGGGCGCTCGTGGCACACGTGCGGACGTTGAATCCGGCGATGCAGCCGTAGTCGTCGGGTTCGGCGTGAGGCGGCTGCCACTCAATCGCGTGCGCCGACGGCGTCGAGCAGTCGCCGGGGCCCGCGGAGACGCGAGCGCCAGTCGTGCAGGTGTCTGAATTGAAACTCGCGCAGGCGGAGGAAGGAGGCGCATCCCGCGCAGCCCTCGTAGCAGCATTTGGAACTCAGGCGGAAGGTCTCGTCGGCACCGTCGCCGCCGAGATCGAGATCGCGGTGGATCCGCTGTTCGCAAGCGGGAGCGGATGCGGTCGCGGGTTCGGGGCGTTCGGCGCAACACGAGCCGCGTTCCTGATAGCATTCGGCGCAGATCCGGACGTCGCCGAAGACGAATGCGCCGAAACGTCCGCAGGATTCGCAGGGTTGGTTAGGATCAGGGACGAGGTCGCTCATTGCGACAGGCGGAGGTGGAAGGGGGAGAAGGGCGGTTCAACGGGCGTCCGCTGGCGGTCGGGGCGCGGCTGGGGCTGAAGTGCCGCACGACGGTTTCCAATCAAGCCGCCATCCGATCTCCCGTGGACTACTCAAACTGTTTTTTGAATTCGGCAAACTGATCGCGCAACTCGGCGAGTTCGCGGCGGAGTGCGGCGGTCTCGGCTTCGAGCTGGTTCAGGCGCTCGCGGTCGGCGGGCGGAAGCGGGGCGGCCGGCGGTGGGGGAGCTTCGGCAGGTGTGATGGCTGGAGTCGCGGCGACCGGGGCGGAGAGAAGCTGGGCGTAGCGCGCCTCCTTCGCGCCGGGTTGTCGTGGGAGTTTGGATACCAGCGGCGACGGTTCGCGGGCGGCGAGGGCGGTGAGCGCTTCCTCGACCTCGGCGAGGTTATCGAAGGTGAAGAGGCGCTCGGCGCGCGTCCGCAGTTCGCCGACGGTCTGCGGGCCGCGGAGCAGCAGGACGCAGAGCAGCGCAAGTTCGGCGGGCGTGAGCAGGATCTCGTCGGCGATCGTGTGCTTGTAGCGGGCGACGCGGCTGTCGGCGCCATGATACAGCGCGGCGAGGCGTTTCTCGCGGAGGCCGTCGAGCGCGCGGAGGACGACCTGGTCGTCGTAGGCGACGACGGGCTCGCGGTTGGTGAGCTGGTTGCAGGCGTTGGTGAGCGCGTTGAGCGTGAGCGGGTAGTAGTCGGGCGTCGCGATTTGCTTCTCGATGAGCGAGCCGAGCACGCGGGTTTCTTCGGGAGAGAGCAGGAGGTCGGACATTGACGCGGGGGGAGGGCGGATCGGAGACCCGCCCTACTTGGACCAGGTGTCCTTGAGGGTGATCGTGCGATTGAAGATGGGGTTGCCGACGGTGCTGTCTTTTTCGTCGAGGGTGAAATAGCCGAGGCGTTCGAACTGGAAGCTGTCGGACGGCGTCGCGTGGGCGAGCGAGGCCTCGAGCTTGGCGGTGACGATCTCGAGCGACTTCGGGTTGAGGTGGTCCATGAAGTTTTCCGCGGCGCCGGGTTCGGGCACGGTGAAGAGGCGGTCGTAGAGGCGGACCTCGGCGTCGAGGCAATGCGTGGCGCTGACCCAGTGGATGGTGCCCTTGACCTTGCGCGCGGAGTTGGGCTGGCCGGAGCGCGTGGTGAGATCGGCGGTGCAGCGGAGTTCGACGAGCGTGCCGACGGCGTCCTTCACGATTTCGTCGAGCTTGACGATGCAAGCGTATTTGAGGCGGACCTCGCCGCCGGGTTTCAGGCGGAAGTATTTCGGCGGCGGGACTTCCGCAAAGTCGTCGCTCTCGATGAACACCTCGCGCGTGAGCGCAATCTTGCGCGTGGTGGGCGTTTCGCTCTGCGGATCGTTGATCGCCTCGCACTCGACGATTTCGCCGGGAGCGAGGTTGGTGAGCACGACCTTGATCGGGCGGAGGACGCCGAGCCGGCGTTGCGCGGAGGTGTTGAGTTCGTCGCGGATCGTGTGCTCGAGCAGCGCGATATCGGTGAGGCTGTTGAACGTGGTGACGCCGACGGCGGTGGCGAACTTGCGCAGGGCGCTGGCGGTGACGCCGCGGCGGCGCAGGCCGGAGAGCGTGGGGAGGCGGGGGTCGTCCCAGCCGCGGACGATTTTCTCCTGCACGAGCCGCGCGATGTTGCGCTTGCTGAGCAGCATGTAGCTCGGGTTGAGCTTCGCGAACTCGTATTGGCGCGGGAGCGGGCGCGGGAGATCGAGCGCTTCGAGAATCCAGTCGTAGAGCGGCCGGTGCGGGACAAACTCCAGCGAGCAGAGACTGTGGCTGATGCCTTCGAGGTAATCGCTCAGGCAGTGCGCGTAGTCGTAGAGCGGGTAGATGCACCACTGGTCGCCGGCGTGATAGTGCGGGATGTGGCGGATGCGGTAGAGAAGCGGATCGCGCAGCCAGACGTTGGGCGAGGCCATGTCGATCTTGGCGCGGAGCGAGCGGGAGCCGTCGGGGAATTCGCCGGCGTGCATTCGCGCGAAGAGGTCGAGATTCTCTTCGACGCTGCGGTTGCGCCAGGGGGAATCGCGGCCGGGCTGGTCGGGCGCGCCGCGGTATTCCTCGGTTTCCTTTGGGCTCAAGTCGCAGACGTAGGCCTTGCCGCGCTTGATGAGTTCGACGGCGTAACCGTGCAGCGCGTCGAAGTAGTCGCTGGCGAAAAACGGCTCGGCGGCGCCGGCGGCGAGTTGGCCGTCGAGCGTCGCAGGATCGATGGGGCCGAGGTAGAGATCGGGTTTGCCGGCGACGGTTTGCGCGGCGGGGTGCGCGCCTTTGGGTTTGAAGCCGAGGCAGTGGTCGGCCCAGCCGGCGATGAGCCAGCGGATGTCGGCGGTGATGGACTCGACGTATTCGACGTCCTCCTTGGCGGGATTGGTGTCGTCGAAACGGAGGTGACACACGCCGCCCTGTTCGCGGGCGATACCGAAGTTGAGGCAGATCGATTTCGCGTGGCCGATGTGGAGGTAGCCGTTGGGCTCGGGCGGGAAGCGTGTGACGATTTTCGGGTAACGCTGCTCGGCGATATGCGTGGAAACGATATCACGGATGAAATCGCTGGGTGCGGGTGCGGCGGCGTTGGGCTCGGGTTCGGCGGACATGGCGAGAAAGGGAGAGAGGGAACGGAAACGGTGCGCGGCGGCGCCGGGGGAGGCAACGATTGGTTTCTTGCGGGCGCGGCGCGCTCAGGGCGCGTGGGACACGCGCCCTACCGCGGAGCGGCCCGCCCGGAGGTCGGGCGTTACCGTTTCCTTTTGCGGAAAGGCGGGGTGGAGACGTTGGTCGCGAGGGAGCCGTCGGCGGCCATTTCCTTCAGGACGCTGGTGAGGTAAGGGATGAGCTGCTTCTTGCGGCTGACGACGCCGGGCAGGTCGAAGATTTCGTCGTGTTCGCCGCGGGCGTAGGAGATGCGTGCGATGAAGGCGGCGTCGCCTTTGACGAGGAGGAGCGAGTTTTGCGTGTTGATGTCGGTGACGAGCAGCGCGGCGAAGGTGAGGCGTTCCTCCTCGCGCAGATCCTGCAATGCGGCGGCGATCGGTTTTGCCTGCTGCCAGAAGTTGCCGAAGCCGAGTTCCTCGACCTGCGAGACGGAGAAGCGCACGCCTTCCTCCTCGTAGATCTTGTAGTCGGAGCGGACGATGGTGGCGGGCGGGTTGGCGAGGATGACGGAGCCGGAGTTGAAGATCTCGTCGGCGAGCTGTTTGGAATCGACGCCGGCGATCTCGGCGAGCCACGCGAGGAGGATGGCGTCCTTGCGGGTCGAAGTCGGGCCCTTGAGGTGAAGGGTGTCGGAGATGAGGCCGGACATCATGATGCCGGCGATCTCGGGGGAAGGTTGCAGGCCCTCGCGGCGGAAGAGGTCGGCGACGATCGTGCAGGTGGAGCCGACGGGTTCGTTGAGGAAGAGGATCGGCTGCTGCGTATTCAAAGCGCCGAGACGGTGGTGGTCGATGATTTCGGTGATGGTGACCTCGTCGGCGCCGGTGACGGCCTGCGACATCTCGTTGTGATCGACGAGCACGAGGCGGGTCTGCGTGGGGCGAAGGAGATCGGTCTTCGTGAGGATGCCTTGAAGTTTGCCGTGGTCGTCGGTGACCATGAGTGCGTGGGGCGAGGTGGCGGAGAAACGCTTGCGGACCTCGGCGATGAGCGTGTCGGCGTCGACCTTGGTGACCTCGCGATCGACGATGCGTTCGAGGGTCGATGCGGTGCGGACGATCCACGACGTGGTCGCGGAATCGTAAGGGCTCATGATGATGCTGGTGCCCTTTTCCTTCGCGAGCGCGAGGTTGTCGTCATCGATGCCGAGATTGCTGGTGACGACGATGGCGCGCACGCCGATCTCGATGGCGCGGCGCTGGATGTCGGCGCGGTCGCCGACGATGATGATCGACTGTTCCGGCGGGATGTTTTCGCGGATGGAAATGCTCCAGAAGGAGCTGATGTCCATCGTGCCGAGGCGGACGTAGAGTTCCTGGATTTTGCGGTCGTCGACGAGGTGGAGCGGGCGGCCCTCGAGGGTGCGCGCGATGTTGGCGAGGGAGGTGCGGACGAGGCGGAGAAGGCGGGGCTCGCTGAGGCGCGGGATGAAGACGCCGCCGAGCGTGGAGAGGGAGATGGTGCCGACGATGCCCTTGGCGGAGGTGACGGGGACGACGCGGATGTCGTGTTGGTCGAAGATGGCGAGGGCCTCGGCGCAGGTGGCGTTTTCGTCGAGGGCGATGACGTTTTTCACCATCAGGTCGCGGACGCGCGGGCTGACATCGCTGAGGTAGAGGGGAAGGGGCTGCTTGAAGCGCGCGAGGATGGTGTCGATGCGGGCGTTGGTATTGCCGCAACGGGCGGCGATGTAGCCCCGTTCGCCGCGCGCTTCCTTGAAGGCGGTGTAGGCGATTGCCGAACAGATGGAATCGGCGTCGGGGTTTTTGTGGCCGATGACGTAAGTCGAAGCGGCGGTGAGCGGAGCGGCAGGCGTCATGCAGGTGGGAAAACCGAAAGTGCGGAAAGGATGGAAAAGGGGAATGAAAAAGCCCGGCGCGTGAGCGTCGGGCTGGGAACAGACAGGACGAACGGGGAGTTGGTTCGTTCAGTGGGCGGCTTGGGCGGCGGTGCCGTTGGGGGTGCCGAGGACGGGACCGGCGGAGGTGGGCGTGGCGTAGATGCGGGCGGTGGCGGGGATGGCCTGGCGGATGTCCGTGACCTTGCGGCCGGTGGTGGGCGAGGTGAAGACGTCGACGGTCGAGTTGTAGAAGACCACGTTGCCGCCGAGGTAAACGACAAAGCCGCCGGTGTCGCGGTAAACGCCGCTGGCGATATCCCACGATCCGTCGGGCTGGAGCCCGCGCGTGAAGGCGACGGGGGTGGTCCGCGGGTCGCGCATGCGCACGCCGCCGACGAACTCCCACGAGAGCGGAGCGGCGATGAAGTCGCTGGCGAGCTGGCGGCGGGTGGCGTCGGAAGGGTTGATGATGGCGGTGGGATAGATGCCGTCGAAGAGCGGATCGTTTTTGGCGAGGTGAAACGACGGTTCCGTGAGGAGGTTGTTTTTGGCGAGGATGCCGGGCCAGCGATGGACGGGGCTGCCGCCGGTGACGAGTGTGCCAAGGGCGGCGGGGTCGGGCAGTCGATCGTTATTGTCGCCGGCGTAGATCAGGGCGGCTTTATGGATTTCGCGGAGATTGCTCGCGTCGACCGCGCGCTGGGCTTTTTCGCGCACGGCCCCGATGGTGGGAATGAAGATCGCGGCGAGGATGCCGATAATCGCGATGACAGTGAGCAGCTCGATGAGGGTGAACCCGGAGCGAACGGCCTGCGAACGGAGAGGGTTGCGCATAGGAGAGCGGAGTGAGGTGAACCGGAGAGGCGACGGTCTCGGCAAATTATTTGCGGGACAAGCGGAAAGTCCGGCGATGACGCAGCGGCGAGAGCACTTTGGCCGCGCCGGAGTCGGGTAGGGATCGAACGGGAGTTTGTCATCCAATAGATGACAAACTGCCTTGGGCGGCGCGTGGCAGGCGGCGAGAAAGTTGGAGGCGTGCTGGTGCGGGAGGTGGCTGCGCGGGGCTGGACAAAACTTTTTCGGAGCGCGTAGTCTGCCGGTTCATGAAAATTTACCTGGATGGCAAGTTCGTGGACGAAGCCGACGCCAAGATCTCCGTGTTCGATCACGGACTGTTGTATGGCGACGGCGTTTTCGAAGGCATCCGGTTGTATGATGGAAACATTTTCCGCCTCGATGAGCACCTCGAGCGGCTGGAATATTCCGCGAAGGCGATTCTGTTGAAGATCCCGCTGACGCGGCAGGAGCTGGCGGAGGCGACGTGCGAGACCTGCCGGCAAAACGGACTCAAGGATGCCTACATCCGCCTGGTCGTGACGCGCGGCGTGGGCGATCTCGGTCTGGCGCCGTGGCTTTGTCCGAAGCCCACGGTGTTCATCATCGCGAGTAAGATCTCGCTTTACCCGCAAGAGCATTACGACAATGGCCTGAGCATCGTGACGGTGCCGACGCGACGGATCAATCCGGCGGCGCTGCCTTCGACGGTGAAGTCGTTGAACTATCTCAACAACATCCTCGGCAAGATCGAGGCGAAGCAGTTCGGCGCGCTCGAGGCGATCATGTTGAACGATCAGGGCTACGTGGCCGAGTGCACGGCGGACAACGTCTTCATCGTGCACAAGGGCGAGATCGTGACGCCGGCGGCGTCGCAAGGCGCGCTGAAGGGGGTGACGCGGGGCACGATTTTCGACGTGGCCCAGGAGATCGGCGTGCCGATCCGCGAGAACAACATGACGCGTTACGACGTGTGGTGCGCGGACGAGTGTTTCCTGACGGGCACGGGCGCGGAGGTGATCCCGGTGGTGAAGCTCGACGGTCGCGAGATCGGCACGGGCAAGCCGGGGCCGATCACGCAGCGCGTGCGCGCGTCGTTTCAGCGCCGCGTGCGCGTCGAAGGCACGCGGATCTGAGCGGTGCGCGGAGCCGCGGCGAATGCGCCACGCGTGCGCCGAAACGCGCGGCGCGTGTGCAGGAGCGACGCGAATGAAAAAGAACGGGCGAGAGTCCTCGCGGCACTTGCCAGCGTGGGAGAGCGTGGCATGGTTGCTGCAAGAATTTACCCGCACTCATGGCCAACCCGCTCAAATGCGATCTTTGTTCGAAGCCCGCGACCGTTCACCTGACGCAGATCGTCAATAACAAGGTCCATAAAGTCGACCTGTGCGAAGAATGCGCGCAGGCGAAAGGGGTGACGGACCCCAGCGGTTTTTCGCTCGCTGACCTGCTGTTGAAGGCTTCGCTCAACCCGGAGCCGGCGGCGATCTCGGGCGTGCGATGCGAGCAGTGCGGGTTCACCCCGGGCGATTTCAAGAAGCATGGGCGCTTTGGCTGTCCGGCCTGTTACGACACCTTCAAGGGGCTGGTGGAGCCGATGCTCGACAGCATGCACAAGGGCACGGCGCACACCGGCAAGGTGCCACAAAAGGCGCTCGCCCGGAGATCGTTGCACGAACGTCTTTCAAAACTGGAACTCGACCTCACGGCGGCGATCAAGTCTGAGCGCTACGAGGATGCCGCGCGCTGCCGCGATGAAATCAACCAAGTCAAACAAACCTTTGGGCAAACCCCGACGCGCTAAGCCCATGACGATCGCCTCGCTCATCGAC
The DNA here is from genome assembly GCA_023430825.1 of Verrucomicrobiota bacterium. Lineage (GTDB taxonomy): Bacteria > Verrucomicrobiota > Verrucomicrobiia > Opitutales > Opitutaceae > Opitutus. Next base: position 21,632 of record JAEYYL010000196.1, read on the forward strand.
GCTCCCTCCGAGCTGACGGATACCGCCAGCAACAAGACGGCGGTGGTGTTGATGACTCGCATCCGGCTCGCGCGCAATCTGGCGACCACGCCTTTTCCGGGCTGGGCGAAGCCGGCACGCCGCGCGGAGATCTTGCAGGCTTGCCGGGACGCGCTGTCCGCCACGTCGCCGATGAAGCGCGGGGTGAGCGTGTCGGTCGACGAGCTGTCGGATCTGGAACGGCAGATTCTCGTGGAGCGCCATCTGATCAGTCGCGAGTTGAGCGGGGCCAAGACGGGCGCGGGCGTGGTCATCAGCAAGGACCAGTGCTTTTCGGTGATGATCAACGAAGAGGATCATCTGCGCATCCAGGTGCTGCGGTCGGGTTTTCAGTTGAAGAAGGCCTGGGCGTCGATCAACGAGCTCGACAGCGAGATCGAGGACCGACTCGACTACGCGTTTTCGCCGTCGTTGGGTTATCTTACGGCGTGTCCGACGAATCTCGGGACGGGCATGCGGGCCTCGGCGATGATGCATTTGCCGGCGTTGGTGATCGCGAACCAGATGGAGAAGGTGGTGCGCGCGGTGAACCAGCTCGGCATGGTCGTGCGCGGCTTGTTCGGCGAAGGTTCGGATGCGAGTGGCAGCATTTTCCAGATTTCGAATCAGACCACGCTCGGTGAGTCGGAGGACGAGATCATCAAGCGGCTCGGCAGCGTGCTCACGTCGATCGTCGAGCACGAGTTGAACGCGCGCCAGAAGCTCCTCGAGGCGGATCCGGGGAAGCTGTGCGACAAGATCGGTCGCGCTTACGGCATCCTGCAGAACAGTCATGTGATGAGTTCGGGCGAGGCGATGAATCTGCTTTCGCTGCTGCGGCTCGGCGTCGATCTCAGGGTTTTCCCTGAAGGGAATCGGGCGTGCATCGACCGGTTGTTCATCGAGGCGCAGCCGGGTCATCTGCAGCATGCGCAGAAGGGCGAGTTCGATCCCGGTCAGCGCGATCTTTTGAGGGCGGGGCGGCTCCGGGCGGAGTTTGCCAATTTCCCGCAACCCAACTTTACTTTCACGGCCGACGGGTCGAATTAACAATTTACAACACATGTCCCAAGAACCCATGAACAATTTCACGCCGCGCGCGCAGCAGGTGCTCGCGTTGGCCCGCAAGGAGGCCGACCGTTTTCACCACAATTACGTGGGGACGGAGCATATTCTCCTCGGGTTGATCAAGCTCGGCCAGGGCGTGGCCGTCAGCGTGCTGCAGAAGATGGGGCTGGACCTCGAGACCGTTCGCTCCGCCGTCGAAAAGCAGGTGGGCACCGGTCAGGAAACGAAGACCCAGGGCAGCATTCCCTACACGCCGCGCGTCAAAAAGGTCCTCGCTCTCGCGGGCAAGGAAGCGAAGACGCTCAACCATTCTTACGTCGGCACCGAGCACATCCTCCTCGGACTCCTCCGCGAGGGTGAAGGCGTCGCGGCCCGCGTGCTGAAGTCGCTCGACATCGACATCGAGCGCACGCGCAACGAAATCCTCCGCGAGCTCGATCCGCAGTTCTCCAGCAGCCAGAGCGGTGACGCCCCCGGCGAGGAAGCCGCGGCTGGCACGCCGCAGCGCAGCGGCGGCAGCGAGGACAAGAAAGAGGTCAAGACGCCCGCGCTCAAAGCGTTTGGCCGCGACCTCACGGAACTCGCGCGCAAGGGGGACATGGACCCGGTCGTCGGTCGGAAGAACGAAATCCGCCGCGTGATCCAGATCCTTTGCCGCCGCACCAAGAACAATCCCGTTCTCATCGGCGAAGCCGGCGTGGGCAAGACGGCGATCGTCGAAGGTCTCGCGCAGGAAATCGCCAGTGGCGCCGTGCCGGAGATTCTGCTCGAGAAGAAGGTCATCACGCTCGACCTCGCGCTGATGGTCGCGGGCACGAAGTATCGCGGTCAGTTCGAAGAGCGCATCAAGGCCGTGATGGACGAGATCAAGCGCGCGAAGAACATCATCCTCTTCATCGACGAGCTGCACACGATCGTGGGCGCCGGCGCGGCCGAGGGCGCGATGGACGCGTCGAACATTTTCAAGCCGGCGCTTTCGCGCGGCGAACTGCAGTGCGTCGGTGCGACCACCCTCAACGAATACCGCAAGTATATCGAGAAGGACTCCGCGCTCGATCGTCGCTTCCAGTCCGTGAAGGTCGAGGCGCCGTCGGTCGAGGACACGGTTCTCATCCTGAAGGGCATCCGCTCGAAGTATGAGGATCACCACAAGGCGGTCTTCACCGACAAGTCGATCGAAGCGGCGGCGAAACTTTCCGACCGCTACATCACGGGCCGTTTCCTGCCGGACAAGGCGATCGACGTCATGGACGAGGCGGGCTCGCGCGCGCGCATCGGCGCGCTGACGCGTCCGCCGTCCGTCGAGAACCTCACGAAGGAAATCGAGCAGGTTTGCGCGCTGAAGGAGAAAGCCATCAGCGAGCAGCACTTCGAGGAGGCCGCGCGTTATCGCGACCAGGAGAAGCAGCTGCGCGTGAAGCAGGAGCAGATCACCGAGGAGTGGAAGAAGGCGCGCGAAGAGAAGCGCGTGACCATTGACGAGGATCTCATGATGCAGGTCGTCGCCGACTGGACCGGGATTCCGCTCAACCGGATGGAGAAGAAGGAGAGCGAAAAACTCCTCGCCATGGAGACCGAGCTGCAAAAGGCGGTCATCGGCCAGGATCTCGCGGCGGTTTCGATCGCGCGTGCGCTCCGTCGTTCGCGGGCGGATCTCAAGGATCCGCGTCGTCCGATCGGCTCGTTCATGTTCGTGGGCCCGACGGGTGTCGGCAAGACGATGCTGGCGAAGCAGCTCGCGATGCAGATGTTCGGCAATCAGGAGGCGATCATCCAGATCGACATGTCCGAATACATGGAAAAGTTCGCTGTCTCGCGCCTCGTCGGCTCGCCTCCGGGCTACGTCGGCTATGACGAGGGCGGCCAGCTTACCGAGGCCGTTCGCCGTCGTCCTTACTCGGTCGTGCTGTTCGACGAGGTCGAGAAAGCGCATCCGGACGTGATCCAGATTCTGCTGCAGATCCTCGAGGACGGACGGTTGACCGATTCGCTCGGTCGCACGGTGGATTTCCGCAATACGATCATCATCATGACCTCGAACGTCGGTGCGCAGCTATTGCAGCGCCAGACCTCGATGGGCTTCGGTGCGATCGGGCAGAATTCGAACGATGCCGACAAGATGAAGGAGAAGGTGCTCGAGGAGGCGAAGCGCGTCTTCAAGCCCGAGTTCCTGAATCGTATCTCGGACATCATCTTCTTCCGTCCGTTGTCGCGCGAAGACCTGGTGAAGATCGTCGAGCTCGAGCTCACGAATTTCGCGAAGCGTCTCGCCGAGCGAAAGATCACGCTGGAGTTCACGACGCCGGCGAAGCAGTTGCTCATCGAGAAGGGCTACGACGAGAAATACGGCGCGCGTCCGCTGCGCCGCGCGGTCGAGCACTATCTCGAAGATCCGCTGGCCGAAGCGTTGCTGCGCGGCGACGTGAAAGACGGCGAGCCGTGCCTCGTCGATCGCGAAGGCGACAAACTGGTGTTTCAACAAAAGGCCCCCGCCGCGGATAGCGGCGTCGCGCCCTGAACAAAAAACGACGACCAACCGTCGTCTAAAAGAAACCCCGCCCCCCGAGATCAACGGGAGCGGGGTTTTCTGTTGGTTGGTATTACCCACTTAAAGCTTTCAGATCTCGGCATTCGTGCCGACAAGAGGCCGTGCGTTGGCGCGTGGCTGCGAGTATCGGTTTGGCCGTCTTGAGCGGTGTGTCGGGGCGAGCGGCAGAAGCGTCGCTGGCGCCGGAGTTCTCCGCGCCGACGCCCGAGCAGCTGCAAGGGATTCACGGTCTGGCGCAGTCGTTGGGCTGGGCGGCGCAGGTGCCGCACCTGCGAACGGAGGCGCATCGAGCGTATGCGCACGGTGAGCTCGAGGCGGCGCGGGCGTGGTTTCAGGTGTATCGCTGGTCGGTGTTATTTGCGCAGCGAGACAGTCAGTTTATCCCGCAATGGATTCGAGCGGTGGAGGGCGCCGGCCTGGCTCATGCCGGAATGGCGACGCAGTATCGCGCCGGGAATTTTCAGTTTGGGCTGACGATCTCGCGCGAGTTTCAGGCGTGGCTTTTGACTCATCCGGAGTTTTCGGAGGCGTTTTTCGCGCTGGTGCAGCCGGTGGATTTTTTGCCGGAGGTGTTCAAGATTCTGGGCGAACTTCATGATCGCGATCCGGCGCGGTTCGAGACGTATGCCGCGCTGGCGCTGGCGATCGCGGTGGTTTACGACGTGCCGCCGCCGCCGGACTGGCCGCATCGCCAAGTCATGCCGGAGGCATTGAGCCGCCGGTGGCCGCGGGTATCGGAGGCGTTTGGGTGGTGGACGGAGGAAGATCGGGCGGGGCGCACGTATCACCGGTTGACGGACCTCGCGGCGGAAGAGTTGAAGTTTGTGGTCGATACTCCGGCGCCGCTCGCGGAGCTGGCCTGGTCGCAACAAGTGGCGAACTACCCGCTCTCCCAGCTCGAGAGCACTTACACGATGATCGCGTATCGCGAGGATCGGGCGGCGAAGCGGATGGCGATGTGGCCCGAGAAGAGCTACACGCTGCCGGCGATTTTAGGAGCGGGCGGAATTTGCGTGGATCAAACGTATTTCGCGACCGCGGCCGGGAAAGCGCGCGGTGTGCCGACGCTGTTTTTCGAAGGTCCCGGGCGGGATGGACGCCACGCGTGGTTCGGTTTTCTGAACGAGAAGGGCAAGTGGCAGATGGACGTCGGCCGTTACGCATCGCAACGGCTCGTGACGGGTTTCGCGCGGGATCCGCAGACGTGGAGCACGCTCTCCGATCACGCGATCGAGTTTTTGGCGGAGCGGTTTCGCACGACGGAATCGTTCCGGCGATCGCGGCTGCATGCGGATTTTTCGGCAGATTTTTTGGCGCACGACGATGCAGCGGCGGCGGTGAAGGCGGCGAGGCGATCGATCGAGGTGGAGCGGCGGAATCAAACGGGCTGGGAGGCGTTGCTCGCGGCGGAGCAAGCGCAGGGCGGGCCGGTGCATGAGCGCGAGGCGACGCTTCGGGCGGCGATGGTGGCGTTCCAGCGGTTTCCCGATTTGGAAGCGAACTATTCCAAGCGGCTGAGCGCCAGCCTGCGCGCGCGCGGTGAGACGAATGAGGCGGCGCAAGAGCAGCAGCGCGTGGCGCGGAAGTATCAAGGCAGTCGCTCGGACCTGAGCGTGCGCCAGGCGAGAGACTTGTTGTTGCACAGCATCTACACGGAGCCGGTGCGCGAGCAGGTGCGCGCTTACAACAAGCTGGTCGACCAATACGGCCGCGGCGCAGGCGCGGCATTTTTCGATCAGATCGTGGTGGGCTTCGTGGAGCATTTGGTGCAGATGGGGGAACCGAAGGCGGCGCTCGAAGCGATGGATCGCGCGAGGCGCGGGTTGAAGGTCGAGTCGGGAAGCCAGCTCGATGGCGATTTCAACCGGCTGCTGAAAGCGTTGAAAGAGATGAGGCCTTAATCGCTGAAAGGAAACCAGCGATCGCGATGACTCGCGGGGTTCGAAAACCCTTCCCTCGCCGAAGCCATCATGGGAGCAGGCACTACTCGACGGTGTAGAAAAAAGAACGGAGCCGGAGCTCCGTTCTTGGTGTATCCATTAAATGGATCTCAGCCGGAGTCATTCAGTTGAGAGTCCAGAGTTGAGAGCTGAGAGACCGATCTGCTGTGGGTGTTTGCGGGCGACCCAGCGCGGGAGGCAAACAAACCCTTTGGTTTTCTCTCAACCCTCAGCACTCAACCCTCAACTGCATGATCCCGGCTGAGGGTAGTGCGGGGGCGGAACGGTGGGGTTGGGAGACCCCACCTACATTCTCGCTAGTGCGGTGGTTACTCGGACCATTGGCCGACGAAGGTGCTGCCTTTGTTGACGTTGATTTCGTGGAGCTGGTCGTTGCGGAAGTAAACCTCCCACACGAGACCGGTCGCGGGATCGCTGAACGACGCGCCGGTCATCGGCGGATTCAACGTCAGCGGCGTGGGATTCGTGAGGGTCGTGGTGTCGAATTTCAGCGTGGTCAGCGAGACTGCGAAGGTCTTTTTCGCGCCGTTCGCGAACGGGCTGTTGATGGAATTGGTGAAATAGGTGAGTTCGATGCCGGTGGCGCCGCCGGAGGGTTCCGGGTTGATCACCACGTCCGCGGTGACGTCGACGCCGTTGGCTTTGAGAATGCCGGCGTTGGTCTGCGCGGGCAACGGATTGCCGTGGGAGTCGGCGCCGGCGGTGAACGTGAGTTGGGTGAGGCCGGCGACTTCGACGGCGGCGTCGTTGTCCTGATCGAGATTGCCGCCAGTGATGCGGGCGTCGGATACGGAGCCGACGATCAGCACGGGCGTGGCGGTAGAACCGGCGGTGATGTCGCCGAGGTAAGCGGGGCCTTGGAAAGCGACGCCGGGCGCGTAGAGGCCGGTGAGGCCCTTGGCGGCGAAGTAGTGGGCGT
>JAEYYL010000200.1 GCA_023430825.1 Verrucomicrobiota bacterium
GGCGAAGGACGGTGTGCCGATTCCCGGAGCGACCTCGGACGTGCTGGAGTTGAATCCCGCTAAAGCTTCCGACGCGGGCCGCTACACCGTCACACTCACCAACGCCCACGGCAGCGCCACCTCAGCAGAGATCGACGTTCCTGTTTATACCGAAAGCACATGGCCGGTGTTCACCACGAAGGGCCAGCCCGCGAACTATGCGGCCATCGCCGGTGGAACCGCGACGCACACCGCCGAAGTCTGGGGCAACCCGCTGCCCGCCGTGAACTGGTGGCGCAACGGCGAGCCGCTGACCGATGCTGCGGTGAACAACGAGAACGGGCTCGCGAGCACCAAGACGGTTCTGACGCTTTCCAACCTGAGCCCGGTCGACGTCGGGCTCTACACGGCGCATGCGGCCAACAACAGCGCTGCACGTGTCAGTGCTGCGGCGATCGTCGGGCTGCGTTCCACGACCAAAACGCTCGGCACCGCTCGCGAGATCGGGCCGGACATCCTTCATCCCAGCGGTCGCACGTTCGACCAGATCCTGCTCGAAGGCACCGCCGCGTCGATCACCGCCGACTCCGACCAGGTCACGCGTATGTCTTTTGTGGATATGAACGACGACATCGTGCAGGTGGAGTTTTCCGGCGCGGGCACGGTGTCGCTGACGCTCGCTGGCGCCCCCGGCCCCGTCGCGCCCGCGAGTCATTACGTTCAACCCGGCCTCAACTACATGAAAGGCCACGCCTCGATCGTCGTCGCCGGCGCGAACGAAACCTCGCACCTCTCCGTCTTCACCGTCGGCCGAGCCAACGCCGTCGACCAATCCCTTTTCCGCGATGACGTGACCTACGACGGCGTGGCCGATCTCGGCTACATCGCGATTTTGAGCACGAACGGAAAATTCGGGGGGCTGCGTTGCGCCAATGTGAGCTTCTTCGGGTCGAACGGTCTGACCGGCGTCTACGCGCCTGCGGTGGAGTTCACCGGTCCGGTTTACGTGGGCGACATCGATGCCTTCGACGACGCCGAGCCCGTGCTGGTGATGGGTTCGGCGACCGGCGACACGCAGATCAACGGAGGCGATCTCTTGCAAACGAACGCCGCTCCCGTCCGCGTGAGCGCCGTCACCCAACTGAAGTTCGTCGCCGGCGCCACCTCGCACGGCACCGCGCTGCCCGCGCAGGCCAACCAGGCGCGCCTCGAACGCGATGGCGTCGACGTCACGCAACAGCTCGTGGTGAACCCGACACCGTGAGTGTTCCGACTCGCGCAATCGTCACTTAATTCTCCCTCCCGCCCTCAATCTCGATCCATGCATCTTCGTTTCTACGCCGGCCTTGCCAGCCTCTGCATCTTCGCCAGCGCCGGCGCCCAAACCACGGATTACTGGGAGCGCGATCCCGCGTTCGCGCCCGTGTTGGAGAGTTCGCTCCCGGCGTCGACCGTCACGCACATCCTCGCCGGTGGCGGCAACAAGGTCCTCGTGGTGCGGCCCCCGTATGCGATCAACGGCGTCCGTCCGCCCACGCCCGCGCGGCTCAATGTGGATGGCTCTCTCGACGCCACCTTCGCGCCGCCCGAAAATGAAACGCTGGTGGCGCTCGTGGCCTACGAGGATGGGCGCGTGCTGGTAAGGAGAACGATTGGCAGCGATCCCCTCGGCGAGTTCGCCGTGGTCCGACTCACGGCCGCCGGGGCGATCGATCCGACATTTTCACCGGCGGTGCTGAGCCTCAGCGCGACGGTGTCCGCCCGCGTGCTCGCGGATGGACGGGTGCTGCTGACTGGCTCATTCCTGACCGTGAACGGCCAGCCCAAACCGCGAATTTGCCTGTTGAACGCCGACGGCTCCGTGTCCGCCGCCTTTAGTTCGCCCTTCAACGCCACCCCGGCCGTGTCGATCACCGCGGTTCCGCTGCCCAGTGGCAAGATCGTGATCTTCGGATCGTTTCAGGATCTCGGTCCCGACAAGGTCGACGCGTTCGCCCGGCTGAACAGCGATGGCAGTGTCGATCGCACATTCAACTCATCCAGCTTGCCGCTGCCCGAGCAGATCACCGCGGTGTTTCCTGCCGGCGACCATTTGTTGGTGGCTTGGGGAGCGTCCTCCATCTTCCGGCTCAACGCGGATGGGACCCGCGACGACAGTTATACGCACCAGCTCGGCGGCACCGTGCAGGCGTTCGGGCCCCTGCAGAGCGATGGCAAGCTGCTCTACGTGGTCGAGACCGACGACCTGCAGTTCGCGCTGCGCCGGTTGAACGTCGACGGCTCGCCCGATACCGGGTTCTCGATCGTGACACCGCGTAATACGGGCTACACCGCCATCGCGCCCGTGCTCGCCGCTGACGGCACCCTCCATGTCGGTTCCGCGTTGACTGCCGAACGGCATGCGGCGCGGTTTCAGGTCACGCGCGTGCTCGCCGACGGCAGCATCGATCCTAATTATCGCCCGCGCTTCAGCGAGGCAGGCGCGGTCGACGCGTCTGTTCGCCAGCCCGATGGAAAACGCTTCATTGCGGGACGGTTCGATCACGTGAACGGCGAGGCGGTGTCCACGGAGTTTTCCTTCCTGCGCTTCACCGCCGACGGCGCGGTCGATGATACCTTTGGGCCGGCGTTGGCGGCCGGGGACCGAGTGACGGATATTTACCTGCAACCCGGAGGAAAAATTACCGCCTCCGGCTATTCCACGGCGAGCGGGGCGAGTTTCATCCGGCGCTTCAACAGCGACGGCTCCAGCGACGACTCCTTCCATTTGCCAGCGACCACCACCGCCGACTTGATCTTCGACGCGGCGAGGAACATCTACCGCGTCGAGGCCGTGGGCGACACCCTGGGGTTGAAACGCTACACGCCGGACGGCGACTCCGATACCGGCTTCAGCGCCGTCCCGCTCGGCGCACCGTATCGTTTCGCCATCTGGCCCAATGGCGAAGTCGCCGTGACGATCTCCCAGATGGCGGAATGGGGTCTGCCCGTGACGACCGTGCAGCGATATCAGCCCGACGGCACGCTCGATGCGAGTTTCGCTCTCAATCGCAATCTGCTGCCCCCAACGATCACCGGTCTGGTCGCGCTTCCCGACGGACGCCTGTTGGTCGCCGGCACGGTGCGGGATAGCGACATCGAAGCGACGGCCTATGTTCGTTTTGACCGCACCGGCGCACTCGATTTCCAGTTCTATGGCGCCACGCTGTCCTCGGTTCCGGGCGCCTCTCATCTCTTCGGTGCGCCGCAGGCCTTGGAAGCCGCCGGCGTGATTTACGACGCGTGGGTGGCGGCAAATGCCGCGCCCGGGACGCAACTGCAGGCGGAGTTGCGGTTGAATACCGCCGTGCTCACCCTCGACCTCTCGCGCGAGGGGGCGCTGATTGTCGGTGGGAACGGGCTCGGCGCCGGCTCTTACACGCGCATCTCCTCGGAAGGTCCGACGTTCGACCCGCGCCCCACCGTGCTTTCGGCACGCAGATCCGGTGTAGGTCCGGTTTCCATCGGCAGCCGCGTGTTAATCTTCGCGGTGGGCGGAGGCCGGTTCCCGCTGAGCTATCAATGGTTCCATGCCGGCACACCGATCACCGGTGCAACCTCGTCCACCCTGATCATCAACCCCGTGGCCGCCGCTTCGGCCGGCGACTACACGGTCGCGATCTCGAATGCACACGGCACCGCTATCTCTTCACCCGTGCCGCTCGCGGTCGACACGTCACCCGCCGTGCCCGCCGTCGTCCAGCAGGCTGACAGCCGGGTCGTCCTGTCCACCGGCGACGCCGAAATTTCCGTCTATGTCTCGGGAAATCCGCTTCCGACGGTCGAATGGCGGCGCGACGGCATTGCGCTGACCGATCCAGCGGTCTCGACGGCGCCCGGCACCGTTTCCTACCGGGTCAGTCTTCTCACGCTGTCTGCCGAAACGAGTCGCACCGGGATTTACACCGCGTTGGCGACCAATGCTTCCGGCAGCATCGTCTCGGCTCCGACCGTCTTCGGGCGTCTCATCTCCACCAAAGTCATCGGTGCTGCGACCGAGATCGGACCAAACATCCTCCATCCCAGCGG
>JAEYYL010000346.1 GCA_023430825.1 Verrucomicrobiota bacterium
GCCGCGCCGCACACCGCGGTGTTCTACTCCACCATCCGCCACTGGCCGTGGGGCGCGCCCGATTATGTTTGGCCGCGCGCCGCCGCCGAACTCGCGCGGCGCGGCGTTCCCGTGATCGCCGTGGTGCGTCCCCACATCTGGGATCGCCCCGAAATTCGTGCGCTCACCACCCTCGGCGTGCAGGTGTTTCTCCAGCCGCCGCTGATTTATTCCCGCGGCCGGCTCTCGCAGCTCAAGCTCCGCTGGCTCCAGCTCACCCGCTCCACCCGTCCGCTCCGCCGCGCCCTCCGCCGCGCGGTCCGTCCTCACTTCATCGTCGAGCAATCCGGCTCCTACGATTTTCTCGACGAGTCGTTCCTGCGCCAGGCGATCGCGGAAACCGCCGCCACCTACGACGTCTTTTTTCGCTCCAACCGCTACGACTCCCCGCTCCCACTCGAACAGCGCCGGCTCGCGATCGAGTTCCTCGATCGCGCTCACCGCAACCTGTTCAACTCCGAATGGACGCGCGAGATGACCGAACTCCAGCTCGTTCACCGGCTCGTCAACGCCCGCTACTTCACCCACCTCGTCCGCTTCCCCCACGACGAACCGCTCCCCTGGCCCGCGAGCGACACGATCCGGCTCGCCTCCGTCAGCCGCATCGACTGCCACCACAAGGGCCTCGATGCCCTTCTGCAGGCGCTCGCCCTCCTCCCGGCTTCGCTGCCGCCGTGGACGCTCGATCTCTACGGCCACGGTCCCGACGAGGTCTATCTGCGCGATCTCATCCAATGGCTCGGCCTGCAGGATCGCGTTCGGTTTCGCTCCTCTGTCGACGACATCCGCGCCGTCTGGCGGGAAAACCACCTTCTCGTTCTCGTCTCGCGCTACGAAGGTCTCGCCGTCTCGATGCTCGAAGCCCTCGCCTGCGGCCGGCCCGTCCTGCGCACACCCTACGGCGGTTTCTCCGAATGGATCGCGCCCGACGAAACCGGCTTCCTCTGCCCCGCACCCGAACCGCCGCTCATCGCCGACTCCCTCGAACGCGCGATGCGCGCCTTCGCGCAATGGCCGCGAATGGGCCGCGCCGGCCACGCCCGCATCCGCGCGAAACTTCACGGCCGTCCCGAATCCGTTTTCCTCGAGCCGTTCGAAACGTCCGCCACGCCCGCCTCCGGCAACGCATGACCCGCCTCTTCTCTTCGCTGCTCCAATCCGGGCGCGCCTGGCGTCTGCGACTCGCCGGCGCCCAACTCGACGCGCCCGAATTCCTCGCCGCCGCCATCGATTGCCGCCCCGGCTTTCAGCAGCAACGCGGCCTCGTGCAGATCGGTCCTCGCGCGCACCTCGACCGCGGCGTCGTGCTCCACGCTTACGGCGGCACCATCCGGCTCGGCCGCGGTGTTTTTCTCGGACCCTACACCGTCATCTACGGCCACGGCGGCGTTGAAATCGGCGACGGCTGCCTCATCGCGATGCACAGCCGCATCGTCTCGTCCAACCACGCCATCCCCCCGCTCGGCACGCCGATTCGCAGCCAGCCCGACGAACTCCGCCCCACCCGCATCGGCCGCGATGTCTGGCTCGGCGCCGGCGTCACCGTCCTCGGCGGCGTCACCATCGGCGATGGCTGCGTGGTCGGCGCCGGCGCCGTCGTCGCCGAAAATCTCCCCGCCGGTTCAGTCAGCGCCGGCGTCCCCGCGCGCGTGATCCGTTCCCGTCCCGCCTGACGTCGTTTGAAACCGGATACACCACTCCGCTGGACCCCCCGCGAGCAACTGCTCGCCGCCGCCACCTGCGCGCTGTTCGCTGCAACCGGACTCGCGCTGGGCCTGCCGCAGCCCGCCTCCGACGATCTCATGTTCAGCGGCGCGGCCATCAGCCTCGCCACCGGCGGCGGCCTGCGAAATCCCCTCCTCGCCACTCAATTCGGCACCGCCGAGTTCCTGGTTTATCCCCCGTTCTATTTCGAACTGCTCGGCGGCTGGCTGCGACTCACGGGCGTCACCACCTGGGCGATGCTGCTTTTCCAGCAGGCCGCCTACGCGATCGCCGGAATTGCCCTGACCGTCTGGCTGCGCCGTCGCCGGCTCGTGGGTTCCCTGCCCTGGGTCTGGCCGGCCATCTTCGCCGGCGGATTGCTCGCCGGCCTCGGACAACTCGGGCTGCGTCCCGACGCGACGGGACTCGCCGCGCTGCTGGTCGGCGTCGTCTTGCGCGACGCCGCCGCGACTGGCTGGCGCTTCACCGGTTGGCTTCTGATCGGCGGCTCCATGTTGATTTCCCCTCACATGCTGGTCGTCGGCACGGGACTCGTCCTCGGCCAGCAACTGCTCGACGAGCCTCATCGCTCGAAACCCGTCGCCGAGTGGAAATACGTCCTCTCCGCCGCCGCCCTCCTTTTTGTCCTCTTCCTGCTTTCGATCGGCGGCCGGCTCGGCGAGTTCCTCGAGGCGCTGCAGCACCATGCGAGCCGCACCTCCATGCACCCGCTCGTTGCGCTGGGAGTCTGCCTGGATCACTGGAGCTCCAACGTCGGCCGCGCGTTCGCGGTGGTCGCCCTCGGCGTCACGCTCGCCGCCGCGGCGCTGGCCGTCGCCCGCGGAGCCGGCCGCACCTTCTTCGCCGCACTGTTCGTGACCGCCGCCACAATCACCACCTCGGGCGTGCTCGACGTCGCCGTCCATCACCTCCGGTTGACCCTCGTGATCCTGTGGACGCTCGCCTGCGCCGCTTGGTTGCTCACGTGCGACAAGCGCCTGAGCTGGACGCCGGTCGTTGCCGCCATCGTCGCTCTCGTCTGGGACATGCGCGCGGATTTCGGCGCGCTCGGTCCACGCGGTCGTCCCGATCCGGCGCAAATCCAGGAGGTCATCGCGATGGTGGCGCGCGAACCCCAGCGCCGCTACCTGATCGACCCGTTTGCCGCCCGCCACGTCTTCGATTATCGACTGCCGTCCAACGCGAGAAACTGGACCTTCGGACGCCCCTTCCCCCGCATGTGGCCCGGATCGCTCGGCGACCTTCAACCCGACGAGACGTGGATCATCTCAGGCTACAACCTCTGCATGATCGAACCGGATTCGGCTCCGCCGCTCGAGACGATCTTTACCCTGTTCGGTCGCTCGCTCACCCGGCGCTCGGGCGACTACACGCTGCACATGTTCGACGGTCGTTCGCCGGTCCGATCGACCCCGGCCCAATGACCTTCGAATCCTTCAACCGCACCGCGGCGCGGATCGAGGCCCGGATCGCCACATGGCCAGCGCACGTTTACGTCGGCGTCGTCGTTCTCGCGGCCGTCACGCTGAGCGTGTTTTTCTTTTCGCCGAAATTCCAACTCTGGGATTTCGCCATCGAAGGCAGCTACGAAACGACGCGCGCGCGGACCTTCCTGCAGCAGTGCGCCGCGCCCTTCGACCCGGTCTCCGATCGCGCGATGCAGCGGCGGCTGCTCCCGCCCCTCGTCTGTCATTTCCTCCAGCTCGGACCGCGCCTGTCGCTCGTCTTCCCCTGGGTCGGCGTCGGCTTCCTCCTGGCCAGCGCCACGGTGATCTTCCAGCGGCACGGGCTGACGCGGCTCCAGGCCGCGCTGGCGACCGCCCTCCTCGGCACCTCCTCCGCGGTGATCGTCCCCATCATGTGGCTCGGCGTAAACGACGCCTGGGTCTGGGCCGCACTGCTCTGGGTGAGCTTTGGCCACACCCGCTGGAGCTGGATGCTCGCCGCGCTGCTCGCGCCGTGGATCGACGAGCGCTTCATCATCGGATTCCCGCTAGCCTTCGCCGTGCGCCTGGCCATCTCGAGCAGCCCCGATTCGCCTCTCGGTCTCGTGTCACTGGCCGGTCGGCTCGCGCTGGCAGGCCTCGCCCTGTTGCCGTATGCCGCGGCCCGTCTGTTCGTCAGCGTGCAATTCGGCGATGAACAAAGCCATGCCTTCCTCGCGTCCGTGCTCACCGGTTTCGTCACCTGGGTCCCCTTCGCTCCCCTCGGCTGGTGGATGGGCTTCCGCGCCGGCTGGCTGCCCATCTTATACGCCGCGTTTTTCTTCCGTCGTCATGCCTTCGGCGCGGTGCCGGCGCTCGGCGCGCTCAGCCTCCTCGTGATGATGGTGC
>JAEYYL010000104.1 GCA_023430825.1 Verrucomicrobiota bacterium
CAGCGTCTGATGTGTATAAGTGACAGTACGGGCGCGAATGAAGAAGGTTTTGATTCGCGACGATTCGCGTGATTCGCGTGAAACTCTTTCATTCGATTTTCAGTTTCGGGTTGAGCCAGACCTGGACGATGTCGACGACGAGATTAAGGAGGACGACGAGCGTCGCGTAGAGGATGACGGTGCCGAGGACGAGGGTGTAGTCGCGATTGAAGGCGCTGTTGACGAACTCGCGGCCGAGGCCGGGGATTTGGAAAATCGTTTCGATGACGAACGAGCCGGTGAGGATGCCGGCGATCGCGGGGCCGAGGAACGAGACGACGGGGAGGACGCCGCCGCGTAGGGCGTGTTTGAATACAACGCGAAATTCGGAGGCGCCCTTCGCGCGCGCGGTGCGGATGAAGTCCTGGTTGAGAATGTCCAGCATGCCGCTGCGGGTGAGGCGGGCGATGTAGGCGGAATAAAAGAAACCGAGGACGAACGACGGCAGGACGCGGTCGATGGGTTCATACCAGCCGGACGCGTTGACCCAGCGGAGATGGATGCCGAAGAGCAGGATCAACAGCGGACCGAGGACAAAGGTCGGCACGCACAGGCCGATCATCGACGTCGAGGACGCGAGGTAATCGAGCCAGGTGTTGCGCTTCACGGCGGCGAGCACGCCGAGCGGGAGGCCGATGGCGAGCGCGACAAGAATGGACCACGCGCCGAGTTCGAGGGACGTCGGGAGTTTGTCGGCGATGATCTCGTTGACGGTGCGGTTCGGGTATTTGAACGACGGGCCGAGATCGCCGTGGAGGAGGCTGCCGAGGTAGTCGAAGTATTGGCGGTGCAGCGGTTGATCGAGGCCGTAGTGCGCTTCGAGGTTGCGCAGGATCTCGGGCGTGACGGCTTTCTCCGCGGTGAACGGTCCACCGGGAACGAAACGGATCATGAAGAACGTCGCCGTGACGATGACGAAGAGGACGGGGATCGTCTCGAGCAGGCGGCGGGCGATGAAACGGAGCATGAGACTCGGAGAGAGCGGAAGTCGGAGATCGAAGATCGGAGTTCGGAGATCGGCGGTCGACCGGAAGGGGAGCGCAGGCGCGGGAAGGTGGCAAGGCCGCCGGCCGGGAAGGAACCGAGCGCAAAAAGAGCGGGTTGGAAACCCGCCCTACTTTAGATCTGCCAGTCGTGGGCTTTGAGGTCGGAGGTCGAAGGGTTTTCGACGAGCGACTCTTTGCGGCGGCGGGTGCGGGTGACGAGATTTTCGCCCTTGTTGTAAACGACCGACTCGGCGGGGACGGATTTGATCAGCCAAACGTTGGAGCCGATGATCGAGTGCTCGCCGATGCGGGTGTCACCGCCGAGGATCGTCGCGTGCGCGTAGATTGTGACGTGGTCGCCGATGTCGGGATGGCGTTTCACGCCCTTGATCGGATCGCCGGCGTCGTCGGTTTCGAACGATTTCGCGCCGAGGGTGACGCCCTGGTAGAGTTTCACGTGATTACCGATGGTCGCGGTTTCGCCGATGACGACGCCGGTGCCGTGGTCGATGAAGAAATGGGAGCCGATGCGGGCTCCCGGGTGGAGGTCGCAGCCGGTGCGCTCGTGGGCGTATTCGGTGAGCATGCGCGGCAGGAGCGGAATGCCGAGGCGGTAAAGTTCGTGCGCGAAGCGTTGAATCGAAATCGAGAGCACGCACGGATAAGCGAGGATGATTTCCTCGGTGCTGCGGGCCGCGGGATCGCCGCGGTAAGCCGCGGTCACGTCGGTCTGGATGATTTCGCGGAGCGCGGGAAACTGGCTGAGAATCTTGGTCGTGAGCGTGCGGGCGCTCGCGGCGGCGCCGGGCTGGCCGGCGAAGCGGAGGCATTTTTCGACCTCGGTGGCGAGGCGCTTGTCGAGGCCGGCGAGGAGCTTCGAGACGTGGCGCGCGGCGGCGTCCTTGGTCAGCGACGTTTCCTCGAAGAACCCGGGAAACAGGAGGTGCATGCAGTCGACGGCGATCTGGTTGACGGACGATTGCGCGGGGAGGTTGACACCGTCGAGGTGGTTGATGCCGCCGTTTTTTTCGTAGGATGCGAGGAGCGCCTGCTGGATATCGTCGAGACTCATGCCAGCGTCGAGGAAAGCGCGGCGGGTGGGAGCGTGGCGAGCGCGAAGAATGGCATGGGGCGGCTGGTTCCGGGTTCCGAGTTCTGGGTTCCGGGTTCGGAGTTTGCGACACGGTGTCGCTGAAAGAGGGGACGTTGGGCTCAACTCGGAACCCTGAACCCGGAACTCGGAACCGCGCGTCGCGAGCGCGCCGCTAGATGTAATACATCTCCTCCGGGCTGCGGGCGGAGAGGAGGTCGAGGGTATAGAGCTTCGTTTTCTCGATGAGGGCGTCGCGGACTTCGTTCCAGACCTCGTGCATGCGGCGGGCGGTGCGGCCTTCCTGGTTGGCGGTGAGCCCGAGGATGTCGCCATCGATCACCATGAAGATGTCGTAGAGCGAAATCTGGTCGGGCGCGCGGGCGAGCGCGTAACCGCCGGAGATGCCGCGTCGGCTGGTGATGAGGCCGCCGTGGCGGAGTTCGCTGAGGATTTGGGCGAGGAAATGCGGCGGGACGCTTTCGACGCGGGCGAGGTGGTCGATCTGCGCCAGGGCGGCCGTGCCATGCAGGCGCGCGAGCTCGGCGAGCACGCGGCAGGCATAGTCGACTTTGGCGGAGATTTTCATCGGCTGAGACGCGGCGAATCAGATGTGCATCGCGCCGGCTTCGGTGCTTTCGCCGAGAAGCGTGAGGAGCTGGTCGACGCAGTCGTCGACGGAAGTGCGTTCGGTGTGGAGGGTCACTTCGGGGCGGAGCGGCGCTTCGTAGGGCGCGGAGACGCCGGTGAAGTCCTTGATTTCGCCGCGGTCGGCGCGGACGTAGAGGCCTTTGGGATCGCGCTGGCGGCAGACGGCGATGGGTGCGTCGACGAATGCTTCGATGAAACGGCCGGGAGCGACGAGCGAGCGGGCGCGATCGCGGTCAGCGCGCAGCGGCGAAATAAAGGCCGCGATGCAGATGAAGCCGGCGTCGGCGAAGAGACGTGCAACCTCGGCGGCGCGGCGGATGTTTTCGGTGCGGTCGGCGGCGGAGAAACCGAGATCGGAGCAGAGGCCGTGGCGGAGGTTGTCTCCATCGAGCAAATACACGTGGCGGCCGAGCTGGTAGAGCCGGCGCTCGAGTTCGTTGGCGATGGTGGATTTGCCGGAGCCGGAGAGGCCGGTGAACCAGACGATGCGTCCATCCTGGCCGTAGCGCAGCCGGCGCGCGTCCGCGGTGACTTGGCTGCGGTTCCAGAAGAGGTTTTCGGCGGGCGCGGGCATGGGGGAGGCGCAGATGGCGAGTGATAGGGACGCCATCAGCACAAGCTGCACGCCGGGCATCCGGCTTGATCGAGGGGGCTGCGGCTGCGCGGGGTGGAGTTGGACACGGGAGGGGGAGGA
>JAEYYL010000438.1 GCA_023430825.1 Verrucomicrobiota bacterium
TCTTTTATCGCAAGCGCGACAAAATCGACCGCGTCACCCTCTGGGGCATCCATGACAGCATGTCATGGAAAAACAACTACCCGATCCCCGGCCGGACCAACTACACCCTGCTCTGGGACCGCGCCCTTCAGCCCAAGCCCGCGTTCGAGGCGGTGCTGCGAGTCCCCGCCAAGGCGAAGTAGCCGTTGCGGCGCGCGTCATGCCCGCGGTGCGAGTCGGTCGAGGGCACCCTTGATCGCCTGCAGATAATTGGGATGCCAGAGTTCGTGATCGGCCTCGGGGACGACCGTGTAGGTGCACTGGGGGTAGAAGTCGCGCACGGCGGCGGCGCGGCGGTGCATCTGGCCGTCCTCTTTGGCGCCGACGAGCACGTCGGCCGGCGTGCCGGCGTTGCCCTCCTTGTAGGAAATCATCCACCGCTGCGGCTCATCGTCGTCCTCGAGAAAAAACGGTGAGATGGAACCGAGGATCAGATGCCTGGCGCGGAGCGCACCCAGGTGCGAGTAAAGAGCACCGAGAGAGAAGCCCATGACGAACTTGCCGGCGGTCTGCGCGTTGACCTGTGCAAACACGGTGTGCGAATCGAAGTTGGGTTGGGGGCCGGTCCAATCGAGTTGAACAAACTCGGTTTCCCAGCCCGAGGCCTGCACGAATTCGGTGAATGGGCGAAAACGCCGCTCGGCTCCTGGCATCGGTGGAACCACGGTGAGTAGAGGCATTCGAGACGGGATGGCTATCGGTCGGTAAACGTCAATGATGCCCGCCCGATCGTCCGCGGGGCGACACCACGCATGAGGAAGCGGAGTTCAACAAGGCGCGGCCGATTTCCGCGTCGTCAGTCAAGAGTCAAGACATGACGTGTTTCGGCTCTTCGTGTTTCGGCTCTGTTGACGTGTTTCGGCTCTGTATGACGTGTTTCGGCTCTGTCTGTGTTCCGGCTCTTCTCATGGTCGTGGGTTATGCCTTGAACAACCGAAAGCTCACTTCGTAGCGGAAGAACTCGATGTTTGTGGTCACGCGAAGCGCGCGCCGGATGCGCTGGTCGTTTTCGAGGGCGATGATGACGCCTCGCACCTTCTGGTCGGGCTTCGCGAGTTCGTCGAGGACGTAGCCCATGTAGCGCTGAATCTGGCCCACCACGACGTCGCTGGCGCGGCCTTTTTTCAGTTCAACGACCAAGAGCTCCTTCTTGTCTTTGCTGACGGCGAGAATGTCGATGTAGCCGTCGTCCGCTTTCACCTGCTGACCGTCGGAGTTTTCGTCGCTGTAAATTTGGTAGCGTTTTCCCAGTTCAGTCTGCTCCCAGTTGTGAACAAGGAACTCTTGGAGATGCTTCTCGAGAGCGAAAACCGCGGGATCCTCGATCATGCTGTCGGAAGCTGCAGGCGTCGGCGCGGTGATCTGTCCAATGAGCTTGTCGAGCTCCACGTGATGACCTGAGCGGCTCAAGTTGCTGACGGTTCCGATGGAACCTGCCGAGTTGCGCAGCCCCTCGCTCATGTCCTGACGGTTGATGTGAATATCAGTCCAGCGGACCGGGCGGCGATGAAAGAGCGTTTCGCCGGCCGCGTAATAATAGTCGCCGGTTACTTCTCCGACGCGGTAACTGCCGTTGCCGACGGGTGAGAGAACGACGTCGCCGGTCTTGATGCCTTTGGACACGGTCCAAAGAAAACCACACGCCAGCCCTGCGCCGATTTTGGTTTTGTCGGGATGCTTCGAAAGATAAACCGGGATGTAGCGTTGATTGAAGCTACGCCAGTCATCGCCCAGGTTGCTGCCAAGGTCCTCTTCGATTCCGAAGTCCGTGCCGATGAATCCGCCGGCAAAGCATTCCGCGGCATGGGCACTCTTTCTTCCCAGCATCACACGGTAATAATTTCGCGCGAACGTCGCCGTGAGTTCAAGAGGCGCGCGAATGCGTAGCCCGGCGACGGGCGCCTCAAACGCTCGCTCGCCCTGAGGCTTCCTTTCCGCGGTCCGGATTTCGGTCCTGGTCTCGTCTGAAAACGTCAGGCGGGTGACGCCGAGCAGCATGCCGTTGGCGTGGTTGAAGTCTGGATACGGCTGATAATCCAGCTCGGCGATCAACCCTTTCACCCGCACGTCACACTTGGCTTCGGACTTTTTTCCGGATTTAGTTCCCACGTTGTGAACTTGTGCAGCGAGAAAGCCTTCTTTTTCGAAAAAGAGCACCGGAAAAAGGTCTGGATGAGAACCGAGGCCTTTGTCTGACCAGTAGAAAGGAATGAGCTGCTCTTCGAAGGACGGGGTGGGCGATGAAGGCTGAAGCATGGCAATGTGGGATAAAGCTTGGGCGTGCTGCCGGTGCCTAGGCCGCGAGTGCCTTAAGCAGGCTTGCTCAGGGTGGCGGCGACGTTGCGGAAATTGGCGAGACCGGCCTCGATGTTCTCGATGATTTCTTCTGCGAGGACGTCCGGCTCGGGGAGATTGTCGAGGTCGGCGAGGCTGTCATCCTTGAGCCAGAAAAGATCGAGGCTGGTCTTGTCGCGGGCGGCGAGTTCGGCGTGCGTATATTTCCGCCAGCGGCCGGTCGGGTTCTTCTCGGCGTGCCAAGTCCCGATGCGCTTGTGGCGGTTGCCGGGGTTGTAGCAGGCGATGAAGTCGGCGAGGTCTTCGAGGCGCAGCGGCTTTCGCTTCAGCGTGTGGTGGATGTTGGTGCGGTAGTCGTAATACCAGACTTCCCTCGTCGCGGTCTCTTTGCTGGCGGGACGATTGTCGAAGAAGAGCACGTTGGCCTTCACGCCGTTGGCGTAGAAGATGCCGGTGGGGAGGCGGAGGATGGTGTGGAGTTCCGTCGTCTCCATGAGCTTCTTGCGCACGGTCTCGCCGGCGCCGCCCTCGAAGAGCACGTTGTCGGGCAGCACCACGGCGGCGCGGCCGGTGGTTTTGAGCAGCGAGCGGATGTGCTGGAGGAAGTTGAGCTGCTTGTTGCTCGTCGTGGCCCAGAAATCCTGCCGATTGTAGACGAGGTCCTCCTTCTCCTGTTCGCCTTCCTCGTTGGTGAAGGTCATCGAGCTCTTCTTGCCGAAAGGCGGATTCGCGAGGACGTAGTCGAAGGTTTCCGCCGGCGAAGCGACGAGCGCATCGGTGGAGGCGATGGCGGTGTCGCCATCGATTTCGCCGATGTTGTGGAGAAAGAGATTCATCAGGCACAGGCGGCGCGTGCCGGCGACGATCTCGTTGCCGTGGAAAGTTTCGTTCTTGAGGAAACGCTTCTGCGCGGGCGTGAGCGGCAGATTTTTCAGATGATCGTAAGCTGCGAGGAAGAAGCCGCCGGTGCCGCAGGCGGGATCGGCGATCGTCTTGCCGGGCTCCGGGGCGACGCAGGCGACCATTGCTTTGATCAGCGCTCGCGGCGTGAAGTATTGGCCGGCGCCGGACTTCGTGTCCTCGGCATTTTTCTCGAGGATGCCTTCGTAGATGTCGCCCTTGGTGTCGGCGTCGAGCGTGGTCCACGTGACGTCGTCGACCATCTCGATCAGGCGGGCGAGCTTGGCGGGGTCCTGGATCTTGTTCTGCGCCTTCGTGAAGATCTGCCCGAGCATGCCCTTCTGCGTGCCGAGCTCGCGGAGCGCCTCGACGTAGTGAACCTCGAGTTCTGCGCCCTTGAGCGGACGCATGACCGGCCACGCGAAGCGCGCGGGCACGCCGACCTTCCGGCTGTGTGGCGGCCTCGAATACTCGTCGGCCATCTTCAGGAAGATGAGGTAGGTGAGCTGCTCCAGGTAGTCGCCGTAGCCCACGCCATCGTCGCGCAGCGTGTGGCAGAAGGACCAGACTTTGGAGATGATGCTGTCGGTGGTCATGCGATCAAAAGTCGAGGGTGCATTCGGACACGATGTCCGGCATAGGATGCCCGATAGCTGCCGCTGGTGCGGTGATGGCGAATGGCCGTCGCCAGGCTGAATCCCGACACTTTGTCGGGATTATTGTCGGGATTTTGGAGTAACGCTGGTTGGGCCAAACCATTCCGACATCTTGTCGGCATTTGTGTCGGGATCAGCCTCACCGCAGCACCTCGTAATGAGTGGCCGGGCCCTTGCCGGCACGCCGGAGCAACCCATGTCCTTGGAGCTTCTTCAAAATGCGCTGCACCTTTCGCTCATCGAACTGCAAGGTTTCGATCATTTCCGGGCTCGTGACGGTGGATCGCGTGGCGATGAGCTTCCACGCGGCCAACTCATCCCGGTTGAGCGATTCGAGAACTGCTTTATCCATGGTCCGCACCGCGGCTTCGCTGTGCCGGTAGATCGTCAGATTCAGATACACGCCGTCGAAAGCATAGCGCGGTTGGGGCAGCCCCAGCTTGGTCGCGGCTTCGGCCAACGTCTTCATGCCCAGCCCACGTCCTTCGGCCAGTCGCGCGCTGCCGAAGGCGAATTGCAGCCGCGGGTTTCGATTCAGCATCGGCGCATTGAATGCCTGTAGCTGTTCCAGCGTGATGGGGGAGGGCGGCAGACCAGGACTGCGAATGGTGATGGTGTCGGTCGTGACGGCGAGGTGGCAGGTGGCACCTTCGACGTCGTAGTCGCGATGCACGAGGGCATTGATCACCGCCTCGCGCACCAGCTTGAGCGGGGCATCCGTCTTGTCCTCCCGGAACATCCGGCTTCGGTCCGCGGTGAGCGGCAGCTTGTCGCCCAGCCATCTTTCCACCGCGCTTGGGATCAGGACCAACGGGCCATCGAAATCCCGAACTTCCTCGCGGCCGTCGGCGTAGTGGATCGTGCCTTTCAATCCGGCTTGCGGCAGGCGGTGACGCGGTGCCGTCGCGAAGGCAAGCCAGCCCACTTTGGTGGGCACGACTTTGCGGCCTTGTCGGGCGAGAAATCCTTGGGCGAGCAAGAGCTGCTCCAGCTTCGCCGCGTTGAAACTCACGCCCAGTTTCGTGCGGAAGACGCGCAAGGCTCCTTCCGACAAGTCCGACCGCAGGGTTTCCGGCATCGGCTTCGTCCACTCTGAGGTCGCGCCGGGAACGGCCGCCGGTTTCGCCTTGGCTTCCGCGGCGCGGATGGCCGCTTGCTGGAGAAACGCCCGATTGGCGGTCCGAATCTGATCCTGCAAATCCGGAGGGAACATGTGCACGGTCACGTCCTTCGATTCCAAGTAACGAAGCCCCTGCCGGTCCACGGTGGGATCGGGGTCTTCGATGCCGACCCAGACCTCCTTGATCCGGGCATTCACGATGCGCTCGGCGCAGCTCAACTTCGGGTGCTTGCGGGCGCCGGGCGCACAAGGTTCAAGCGTGGCAAAGAGGACAGAACCATCAAGCCGGGCATCACGATGCTTGCGTTCGAGCAGCGTGTATTCGGCGTGATCGCCTTCGCGTAGCTCGCCCCGATGCGCGGTGGCCACGCTGCCGTCCGGTTTGACCAGCACCGCGCCCACCAACGGGCTCGCCTTCTTGTCGTCCCGCCCTTCCGCGACGGACTGGCGCATGACTTTGACGGCGAGCTCCATCATCTCGCGGGGATTGAACTGGGGGGCGGCGGGCATGACGGTGGCAGATTAGGCTTGGCCGGCGGAGGCACGATGTCGGCGTGACTGGCCGCTTGATGTGATCGACGATGATGATCGCGATGACGATGTCGACGACGACGAGGCTGACGATGAAGACGGGGAAGAGGACGACGATGTGGCTGAGCGCTCGGCGCGCAACCGGGCCAGCAGCTCGGACGCGGGTTCGTCGGCGGGGTCTTGGGGGACGAGGCGGCCGGTGAAGGCTTTTTTCAGGATCGCCTGCCGCAAGGCCTCGCTCCGCTGCAGCGCGGCGTCGATCTCCCGCTCGTTCCGCTCGATCACCTCGAACTGGGCGTCGAGCAGGCGGACCATTTCCTGTTGCTCGGGGAGAGGTGGAATTGGCAGGGCGAGTTGGAGAAACGAACTCTGCGTGATGTTAACGCCGCTATCATTGATGCCTGTTTTCAATCTCTCGATGGCAGCCATCGCGGCGGGAGAGCAGAGAAGCCGTTCTATGAATTCCGGACTGGTTGCGGATGCCGAAAGAACCAAGCGGTAGGCTTTGTCGCAGAGCATCACGCGTGGGTGGTCGGCTCTTACCCTGCAAACCACGCCACAGCGAGAGCGCGGCCCGGCGAGTGTAATCAGGATGTCGCCAGCGCACAGACCTAACCAACGACGAGGCGGAAGTCCCGCAGGCAGAGCTTTGTTGGCGGAAGCATCGAAATGTCCGAACTGGATCGCGGTCGTTTTGATGACCGCCCATTCATCGGCCTGCGCTTCGCGTCCTTCGCATTTGGGACTCCAGCCTTGCCCGAGTTCGAGGACGATTTGTGAGAGATTGAGGGAGGCCCATCCGGTGGGCAGAGCGGAATCAAAAACGGGAATGCTCTCCTCGGAGGGGATCAGCTTCTGGGGTTTGGGCGGGCGTTTCTCATCAGTTTCAGCCGACTGCCATTCCTTCAACGCAACTTCCCAATCCTTCAGCTGCTGTTCGTGGTGGGCTTGGCGGGCGGATTGGATGCGGGCGAGGAGGTGGGCGGGGGATTCGAGTTTGGCGGGGTTTTGGTTGCGCCACTTTTCGGTCAGCTTGCCCTCGAAGGCTTGTTTGAGGAGCGACTGGCGATAGACGCCGAGTTGCCGCCGCGCCACCCGCAGACTCTCCTCCCCGGCCTCCAACTCGCTGAACAACTCCTCGATCTTCGCCACGATCCGCTTCTGCTCGGCCAGCGGCGGCA
>JAEYYL010000037.1 GCA_023430825.1 Verrucomicrobiota bacterium
TTCGAAATCGTGAAAACTGATAATCGGGCATCGAAAATCGGGAATTGCTCCGATCGCACCTGGGCCAAATTTCAAGATTACCGATTTCACGCTGCCCGATTTCAAGATTTCGGAACACCGCCATCGCGCGTGCCGATCAGGCGACGAAAGCGTGACGGCGGGTGGGGCGTCTCATGCCGATGACGGCGCAGGCGAAATCGATGACGGGTTCGCGGTAGCCGACGAATTCGAGCACGCGCGCGAGGAAGCGGCGCTTCGTGGCGGTGTCGAGATTCATGATCGCCCAGTAGGGTGTGCCGGCGATTTGGCGGGCTTGATTGTGGCGGCAGGTCTCGAGGATCTCCTCGCGGCTCAGGCCGAGATAGCGCCGGCCGTGGTCGAGGCTGCGGATGAATTCGCCGAAGTCGGCGGCGTGTCGCGTGGCGACCCAGCCGAGGAGGGCGAGGTATTTGTCGGCGTCGGTGTTGAGAGCGCGGAATTCCGCGGTGAGCACGAACGCGGCGAGTGGATCGGCGGCATCGGAGTGGCTTTCGGCCACGTGGAGTAACGAGGCGAGGACCTCGTCGGGGGTGCGATGAAAGCCGGTCGCGAGCTCCTGCAACGCGGCGTAAACCTCATCGCTGATTTCGATGGTTTTCATGCGATGAGCATAAAACCGGTCCGACCGGTATCCCCGCGGTAAAAGGAGCGGTGAAGCTGCAATCGCATGGCGACGGACGGCTGAAGAGAACGAACGATTTTCCGTAAACCTTTTCGGAAGGTCGCCGTCTCATAGCGCATGAAACCACTTCTTGTTACCCTGGCTCTGGCGGCGGCAACGGTCGGCCCGGTGCGCGCTGAACTGTATCGTCCCTCGGTCGTGCGCGACACGACCATCGTCGGCGCGGTGGCGGGCGCGTTGATCGGCGGGCATAACGGCGATCGTTGGGCGGAGGGCGCCTTGATCGGCGCGGCGGCTGGGGCGCTCGTCGGGACGGCGGTCGACCACTCGCGGCCCGTGGTTTATCGGGAGCGGACCATTCAGTCGGTGGTTGTGGTGCCGAATGCGCCGGTGGTCGTGGCGCATCCGCCGCCGGCGCCGCGCGTCGTGGTGGTCCATCCGGCGCCTTCGCCGCGGGTGGTGTATGTCGAACGCCATGTGCCGGCGGTCGTCGTGCGGCGGCCGGTGGTTTATGTGACGCCGAGAGGGCATTATCATTCTCATCACCATCACCGGCATCATTCGCATCGGCGTTGGTAAGTGACGCAGGAAGGCGCGGCGAACGCTTGGGGCGGCGGGAGGCAGCCGCCCTACGTTTTGGTGGGTTTGGGCGGCGCGAGTCCGAAGTCCGAAAAGTCGTTGTGGATGCCGTCGTAGGCGCGGTCCTGTTTGAAGATTTGCAGGATGCGGGCGTGCTCGTGATCGGAAGTGGGGAAAATTTTCGGCGCTTCGCCGGGCAGGAAGATTCCCGTGTAGGCGCGGTGGCGGTCGACGAGGCGGCGGATCACGAGCATCGGGGAGAACGAGGCTAAGCGGATGAAGCGGCGGCGATCGGGAAGCGTTCGATCCGTTCGTAACGCGCCCCCGCGGGATGGAGTTCGCTCGCGAAGAGGTCGACGGCGTCGACTTTGAACGGCGGTCCCTCGAAGCCCGCGTGGCGGCGCAGCCAGCGCGCGGTGTGAGGCGCGGCTTGGTCGGTGCAGCGGGCAAGCGTCACGTGAGGGTGAAAGGTGCGAACGTTGAAATCGACGCCGGCGGCGAGCGCGGCGTTGTCGATCTGCTGGCGCAGCTGGTGGAGGCGGGGATGGCCGTGGCCGGTGCCGGCCCACAGGATGTGCGGCGGACTTTTGGGCGGAAAAGCGCCGACACCTTCGATGGGGAGAAGGAAAGGCTCGACCTGGATCGTCGAGAGCCGCGTGGTGAGCGAATCGAGGTGAGCGACATCGACGTCGCCGAGGAAGCGGAGGGTGACGTGCAGTTGCTCGGTCGGCGTCCAGCGGACATGGGGCAGCGGCTCGGTCAGGTCGGCGAGGAGGGCGCGGATCGGATCGGGAAGGGAGAGTGCGAGAAAAAGGCGTTGGGTCGGCATGGCGGGGCGCAGGGCGGACGCGTGAGAGAGACCCATCGTCGGCGAAAGGGGCGCATTCGCAAATGGGCGAAACGCGGCGAGGGCGCCGCGGCTCCATGTTTCAGTGACACCTTACGCCCAGTTGAAATTGAAGCTGACGCTGATGCGTTCGGCGTCGACGCGGTTGGCGGCGACTTCGTGGCGGAGCCAGCTTTCGAAGAGGATCACGTTGCCGGCTTCGGCGGGGTAGGTGATATGCGGGCGGTTCGCGGCGCGCGCGGCGGGAAGCTTCGGCGGCGCGGCCATGAACTTGCTGAGACGGGGGTCCTCGAACTTCAGGCCGGAGCAACCCTTCGGGGTGGCGACGTAGTAGGTGCCGCTGATGAACGAGAGGGGATGCAGGTGCAGCGAGTGCGCGGCGGTGGGCGGCATGATGTTCACCCAGAAATCGGTCATGTGCACCTTCCGCCCGCGGAGGTCCATGTCGAGCGTGCGAGCGAAGGCGAGGACGTGGCGCGTGATCTTTTTCTCGAGCTCGGCGAACGTGCTGGAGAAGCGGTGGAGTTGATTGAGCGAGGCGTAGCTGGTGTAGCCGCCGGGGTAATTTTTCGCGGACCAGCGGCGGCCGGCGGCATCGAAGTCGCGCAGTTGGCGACACTCGGCGGCGAGGCTGTCGTTGAGCCGGGCGAGGCCGGCGCGTTGCAGCGGCTCGCAATAGATATACGTGGGAAACCAGGCGCGAACGGGCATGCGCGGAGCGAATTTCAGTCCGCGGAAAAATTCAACCGGCAAGGCGCGCGACGTCCGGCAGGTCGCGGGCGTTATCCGGCACCGCCGGGGAAACCCGCGCTCAAGTGTGATGCGGCTGCGAGGTGTGTTCGTCGGCGTGTTCTGGATCGGTCCAGGCACGGACGGCGGGGCTGTTCAAGGCGAACAGTTGCCAGATCGCGAAGACCAGGCCGAAGCCGACGGTGACGATCATGAAGAGGAGACGTTGTTCGCCGAGCGGTTCGTTTTGTTGCGGGAGCAGCCAGTCGAAGGCGGCGGCGCCGATGCCCAGCGAGGCGAGGACGCTGAAAACGCCCCAGACGAAGCCGGTGCGGCGGGAGCAATCGCAACGCAGGATCACGCCGACGCCGATCGCGACCATGATGAGATCCCAGACCAACGGGAGGAAGAGCGCGAGCGGACTGGGGCGCGGGGCGAGTTGAGCGAGCAAAATGGTGCCGGCGATCGCAAAGCCGGCGGCGCACAACAAGGCGCAAAGGGGCAGCTTTTTCATAGGGTAACTGGCTGGGGTGCGCTGACGGTGCGGCCTAACGCGGAGGTGTCGAGGCCGGAGCGGGGGGAAGCGCGGAAATTTCCGGCGCGGCGAGGATTTGATCGAAGATAGTGCGGATGACTTGCGCTGGCGATTTCGAGATGGGTGTGGGCTGGCGATAGATACCGTTGGCCAGGGTCTGCTGCCGGTGGGCGCTGCGGATGCTCACGCTGAGTTCCATGAGATAGTATCTGAAGTCCCACGCCCATTCGTCGTGATAGCTGACGATCGCTTGGGCGTTGTCGGGCATCATGGTCAGCGGGCCGGAGGCGGCTTCGAAGCCGCGGGAACGCAGTTCGGCGACGATGGCTTCGTCGACCTTCCGGTTGTCGGCGAGGCGGCGTTCGACGTAGAAATGGGTGAGACGATCGAGGTCGACATGGGGGTTTCGCTGAGTCCAGACGCTCGAGCACGACGCGAGGAGAAGGGCGGCGAACGCGAGAAGAAGGGCGGAAACTTTCATGGCGTCCGGCAAAAGAGAGGAATTGCGGACGCGTTGGCAATTTCCTCATCGGAACAATCGCGCCGGACTGAATCCCCGCGGGGGGCACGTGTGCGCCGCCGCGGAAGTTTACAATTCGATGATACCGCGCTGGACGGCGGCGGTGACGGCTTCGGTGCGGTCGGCGGCGTCGAGCTTGGCGAGAATGCTCTTCAGGTGGTCCTTCACCGTGTGCTCGGAGATGGCGAGCGCGGCGGCGATCTCCTTGTTGGCCCTGCCATGCGCGGCTTCCTTCAGGACCTGAATCTCGCGGGCGGTGAGCGGTTCGTAGGTGTTGCGCACGGCGAGTCGGGTCGCGACGTCGTTGGGAATCCAGCGCTGGCCGGCGGACACGGCGCGGATCGCAGGGACGAGGCCTTCGCCGGTGGCGCTCTTCAACACGTAGCCCTGCGCGCCGGCGGCGAGGGCGCGGTGGATATCCTCGTCGCCGCTGTAGGCGGTGAGCACGAGGATGTGCGCGGCGGGAAACTCGCGGCGGATCGCTTCGATGGCGTCGTTGCCGCTGCACGACGGCATGCGCAGGTCGAGCAGCGCGAGGTCGGGCTGGTGCTTGCGGAAAAGCTCGATCGCCTGTGCGCCGTCGGCGGCTTCGGCGACGACCTTCATGTCGGGCTCGGAATGGATCAGCGACACCAAGCCGCTGCGCACGATGAAGTGATCGTCGGCGACGAGGACGCGGATCTTGGTTTCGCGATTCATAGCGAGCCGGTGGCTTCCGCGACGGGTGCGGCGAGCGTGTTGGCGGCGTCGAGGGGGATCTCGACCGTGACGATCGTGCCGCGGGGCTGGGCGCGGACGAGTGTGACGCGGCCGGCGAGACGCTTCGCTCGCTCCGACATGCCGAGGAGGCCGAAGTGGTTGTCGGCGGGCGAAGGGGCGGGCGGGAGTTGAAAGCCGACGCCGTCGTCCTCGACGCGGAGGGTGAGGGCGTGTTCGCCGAAATCGAGGGCGATGCGGAGGCGGGAGGCGCGCGCGTGCTTGGCGACGTTGGTGAGCGCTTCCTGGCCGATGCGCAGGACGTTTTCCTCGACGATTTCGGGGAGCGGGCGTTTCTCACCGTGCGTGGCGAACTCGAGCTGGAGCGCGGTGCCCTCGACGAGATGTTCGGCGCTTTGGCGGAGGGCGTTGGCGAGGTCGAACTGCTCGAGTTCGCGCGAACGCAGATCCCAGATGGAGCGGCGCAACTCGACCTGGCTTTGGCGCAGCCAGTTGCGCGCGAGCTGGAGGTGATGGCTCGAGGTGTCGGGATTGCGCGCGAAGAGCTTCGCGGCGGTATCGAGCTGGAGCGCGATGCCGGTGAGCGTTTGTTCGAGCGAATCGTGGAGATCGCGGGCGAGCCGCGTGCGTTCAGCGAGGACGGCCTTGAATTGCAGTTCGGCGCTGCTGCGTGCGGTCATGGCGACCTGCAGTTGCGCGGAGCGCTCCTCGACTTTTTGCTCGAGGGTGTCGTGCGCCTCCTGGAGTTCGCGCTGGGCTTTTTCGAGCGCGGCGTTTTTGCGCGAGACGGTGAGCGACCAAAGCAGCACGAGCACGAGGATCGCGCTGAGGGCGGCGACGCCGATGAGCAGTCGCTCCGGGGTGAACCAGCTCGGCCGCTCGAGCACGCGCAGGCCGGCGGGCGAGGCGAGGAGCAGCGTGAGGTTTTTCAGTTTCCCCGCCTCGTCGATTTCCGAGAAACACACGCCGTCGACCTCGACGACGCTGCCGACGGGGATCGCGGCGAGCGCGGTTGCGGCGGCGCGGTGCTCGTGCTCGACGGCGAAGCGAAGGCTGTCGCCCTCGATCAGCCAGGTGGTGATGGCGCCGGCGAGGTCTCCGGCCCGGTGCGGGAGCGGGCGGGTGGAGCGGTCGAGAATTTTTCCGCGCAGGGTGACGAGGCCCGCGTGATGAAAGCCGTTGCGAATGTCGGCGACGGGCACGGCGCGGGGGGCGACGGCGGCGGGGGGATGCGCCGATCGGCGCAGCGTGGCGTCGCGTAGGAGCGGGAGAAAATTTTCGTATTCGAGAAAACCGGCGGCGTCGACCTCCTCGCCGGGGGCGAAGCGTTCGAGCTGCCGGCTCTCGATGCGCAGGCCACCGGTGTCGTCCTGCAGAAAAATATCGGCGCCGAGCCGTTGCAGCGTGACGCTGCCGCGCACATGCACGCGCTCGCCGGAGCCGCTGCCGTGGCGGTATTGCGCGACGGTGTTGAGGGGGAGCGCCGGCCGGTCGAACGGGTCGACCGTCTCGAGGGCGAGCACGGCGATGTCCTCGGCGCGCGGCACATACACGGCGACCGCGGTGAGGTGGCGCAGCGCGGCGTTGTAGTGCGTCGCGGCGGTGCCGCGGACGCGTATTCGCGCGCCGATGAGGGATTCGGGTGGGACGAGCGGCAGCGCGGGCGCGCGCACCTGCAGGCGATAACCGCCGACGGCGAGATCGAGATCGAGCCGCGCGGATTCGTGGCGGACGACGCGCACGACGCCGGCGATCTCGATGCGTTGTCCGTCCTCGACGCCGGATTCGAGATTTTCGATCGAGACGATTTTCGGTTCGGGCAACGCGTCGCGGCCGGAGATGGTCCAGCGCGGTTCGCTGATGATGGGAGCGAATGCACCGGGGTGGGTGACGCCGTGAACGGTGACGACGTCGCCGGGTTGCGGCGCGGCGGAGGCGAGGTTTTCGACGAACACGCCGCCGGTCGCGTCCTGCACAAAAAACTGTCCGAGCCAGTCGGGTTCGGCGGCGGTGACGATGCCGGAGACGACGACGGGCACGCGCGTGCCGGCTTGCTCGCCGGTGAGCGAGAGCACGGCGGCGGCGGTGGACAGCGGCGGCGTGGGCGATTCGCTCGCGGCGGACGCGCTGGCGTGGACCGCTCCAAACCAGGCGAGCGCGAGCAGCGTGCGTTTGGCGAGAGCCATGAAGGGAGGTGGTTAAACTACGCGCGACGAGGCACGTGTCGAAGCATTCTCCTCCCCTCGAAAGAGGGATGCGCCGGGCGTCGGCGATTTGTTATTCTGCGGCCGGTTGCCCGAGGCGAAGCGAGTCTCACCCCGACCTCAACACACCGGGATCGCTTGGTGCCCGTCGCAGCCACCCCCAACTATGAACCCCAAGCAGTGGACCCTCGCCTTGCCGGCTGTGGCTGGCTTTTTCCTGGCGGCGGTTGCGTCGGCGCAGATCGCCGATTCTTCCGCCACCGACACCGCGCCGGCCGCCGATGCCGACGAAGTCGTCGTGCTCAATCCGTTCCAGGTCACGACCGAAAAGGACCGCGGATATCGCGCGACGAACTCGATCTCCGGGACGCGGCTCGACACGGCGATCAAGGAGCTGCCGATGCCGATCGAGGTGATCACCGAAGAATTTCTCCGCGACACCGGCTCGACGGATTTGCGACAGAGCCTGCGTTACAGTTCGGGCATCCTGCTGCAGACGCAGAACGACTATGGCGCGGCGGCGGGCAGTTTCTCGACCAGCCCCGGCAAGATCAACAATCCGGAAGGACAGACGGCGAGTCCGGATCAGACGCACATGAAGATCCGCGGGTTCGAGACCACGTCGGTGTTGCGCGACGGCTTTCGCCGGCAGAACGCGACGGACTCGGTGAACATCGCGCGCGTCGAAGTCGCGCGCGGCCCGGCGTCGCTGCTCTACGGCGTCGGCAACTTCGGCGGCGTGGTGAACTACCTCGTGAAGATGCCGGAAAGGGAGCGCGCTTCGGAGGTGACGCTGGGCATCGGTAGTCATGGCTTCCGCCGCGCGACGATCGACACGACGGGCCCGATCAACGAATCCGGCACGCTGGCGTATCGGTTGACCGGCGCGTTTCAGGACCAGGACTCCTACACGGATTTCAACAACGAGGATCATTTCTTCATCTCGCCGGTGGTGACCTGGCGGCCGTTTGCGGGCACGGAGGTGCTGCTCGATCTCGAATACGGAAAGCAGAATTTCCAGGGCATCGGCTGGCAGCGGTTGCGCGCGGCGGTGTCGGGTTTCGTGAACGACAGCGCGGGCTACAACGGGGATTTCCTGCGATTGCCGGGGAAGGACGTGCGGAAATTCCGCTGGAGCGGACCGGACACGTTTCGCGACAGCACCGCGTCGAACGTGCTCTTCAAGGTCACGCAAAAGCTCGGCGAGCACTTCAACTTTCTCGCGGGGGTGGACCGGTCGAAGTTCGATTTCGATCAACTCGACAATCTCGCGGCGCTGCAGACCGTCTCGCCCGGCAGCAGCGTGCCGGCGTGGGCGATCGCGCCGATCACGTATGCGGGCTTGCGGCCGAACCAGGCGGGCGTGCCGGTCGGGCCGCAGCCGTCGACGATTGCTTACCAATGGGAAAAACGCCGGCAGGACAACGTGCACGACCAGGCGCGCGTGGAGTTGAATTACAACCAGACGCTGTTCGACAACGGCTCGAAGTGGCTGCGGTTGGAGAACTCGGTTCTCGTCGGACTCAGCTACACGCGGGAGACGACGGAAGATCGCACGCGGCAGACGCCGGGCGACGTGGCGAATTATCACAGCCCGGCGGATCACAGCTATTTTCGTTTCGGCAAGCAGGGCGACGGTTCGCCCGAGTATCCGCTTGTCGAATGGGACAACCAGAGAACGCGCACCTCGAATCCCGCGCTCTACGCCGTTTACCAGGGCAAATGGCTCGACGATCGTCTGACGCTCATCGCGGGCGTGCGTCGCGATCGCAGTTGGAACAGCGTGTGGACCTATAATCCGCAGTTCGGCTCCGATGGCGCGCCGCGTGGCGACACGGTTTCGCGCACGGTGGACAGCGGCACGAGCAAGGATGTGACGAACCAGTATGGCCTCAGTTTCGCGGTGACGCGTGGGCTTTCGGTTTACGTGATGACGTCCGAGGGTGTGGAGCCGAATTATCAGGGCAAGCTCGACTTCAATGGCAACCCGCTGAAGGCGGCGCTCGCGGAGAACAAGGAAGTGGGGCTGAAGCTCGACCTGTTCGACGGAAAACTCTCCGGCACGATCAGCCGCTTCGAGATCACGCGCACACGCTCGCAGGTCGGCAGCTCGAGCCTGTTCTGGTTCGTGCCGGTGGCGTCGGCGACGCCGAAGTTCGATCCGAACAAGCCGATCGTTTACAACGTCAACGACCAGAATCCCTACAACAACACGTGGAACAAGACGGCGGTGGATTCGACGGCGCAGTGGGATGCGGCGGTCGCGGCCGGCGCGGTGTATCAGGCCACGAACGCGAGCGGGAGCACGAACTGGTATGTGAACGCGTCGCAGACGACGGGCGCGGCGTTCCTCGACGCGATTTTCGCGAACGCGGTGAAGAACAACTACGACTGGTGGGGCTGGCTTTACAACGGCTCCGACCCGGGGAGCCTCCCGTTCGACAATCTCGTCAACAACGCGACGATGGACGACAACGGTGCGCAGCACAGCGTCGCGACCGGCAGCGATCGTTCGTCGGGCTGGGACACGCAGCTCATCTTCGCGCCGACGCCCGACCTGCAGGTGCTGCTCTCGTGGTCGCACATCGAGAAGGTCGTGTTGAACGCGCAGACGTGGGCGAAGTATCCCTATCCCCAGGACCGGTGGGCGATCTGGTATGCGCCCTACACGTTTGCGGCGACGGCGGGGCGGCCGTTGAACGAGGTTTACACCGACCCGACCGACACCTCGACCTTCATCGCATTCGGCACCGGGCTTGCGCTGGACGACACGCCGAAGGATCAGGGCAGCATCTGGATCAATTATCAGTTTCCGAAGCACTCGCGCTTCAGCGGATTCTCGATTGGGGCGGGCGGGGTGTATGAAAGCGAGCGCTCGATCTATCCGGCGTTCGGGCAGAACGCGCTCGATAGCAACGGCAACACGATCTTCCTCTCGACCGACACGCGCACGACGTTCAACGCGATGGTGAAATACGCGTTCAAGGTGCGCGGCCGCGACGCGAGCGTGCAGCTCAACGTCGAGAACGTCGCCGACGACCAGA
Organism: Verrucomicrobiota bacterium; assembly: GCA_023430825.1. GTDB lineage: Bacteria > Verrucomicrobiota > Verrucomicrobiia > Opitutales > Opitutaceae > Opitutus. Next base: position 9,837 of record JAEYYL010000037.1, read on the forward strand.
AACTCTACGGGTTCATCTACGCGGCGCCGCGGCGCTGGCAGTTGACGTTCAATCAGAAGCTCTAGGCGCAACGCTCTGCGCGTGTCGCGCGAGGTAGGGCGGGTCTGAGACCCGCCCCACTTGGGGGCCGCGCTCTTCGATTTCTCCGTCCATGCATAAACTACTCGGATCGCTTTTTCTGCTCGGGGTCACCGCCGCGGCGGCGCCGGCGCGCACATGGTCGCTCGTCGAAACGGCGCGCGACGGCGGCGCGGGACTCGCCCCGCGTCCGGCGCCTGTGGCCGTGGCCGCGGACGACGTTTCGCGGGCGGCGACGATCGTGTGCGAGCCGGCGAAGAAATATCAAACGATGATCGGCTTCGGCGGGGCGCTGACGGAATCGTCGGCGTGGGTGCTCGCGCAGCTGCCCGCGGAAAAACGCGCGGAGGTGCTGCGGCGTTACTACGACGCGCAGGACGGCATCGGCTACACGCTGGCGCGGACGCACATCAACAGCTGCGATTTCTCGCTGCACCTGTGGTCGCTCGACGAAACGCCGGGCGATTACGATCTGCACGATTTCACGCTGGAGCCGATGCGTCGCTGGCTGCTGCCGCTGATCCACGAGGCGCGCGCGGTGGCGGGCGAAGAGCGCTTCAAGCTGATGGCGTCGCCGTGGAGCCCGCCGGCGTGGATGAAAACGAATTATCGCATGGACGACGGCGGTTCGCTGCGCGCGGAGTATCGGCCGGCGTGGGCGAATTTCTTCGTGCGTTTCATCCAGGCGATGCGCGACGAGGAGAACCTTCCGGTGTGGGCGTTGACGGTGCAGAACGAGCCCGAGGCGCATCAGACCTGGGAGTCCTGTCTTTACACGCCGGAGGAGGAGCGCGATTTCGTGCGCGATCATCTCGGGCCGGCGCTGGAGCGGGGCGGTTTCGCGGACGTGAAGTTGCTCGGATGGGATCATAATCGCGACCGGATCGAGGCGCGTGCGGCGGCGTTGTTCGGCGACCGCGAGGCGGCGAAGTATTTCTGGGGACTCGGGGTGCACTGGTATGTGAGCGACGACTATGCGGCGTCGGCGCGGGTGCACGCGGCGTTTCCGGACAAGGCGATCGTGTTCACGGAAGGCTGCGTGGAAAAAGGCGCGAAGCTCGGCGCGTGGGAGCCGGGCGAGCGTTATGCCCGCAACATGATCGGCGATTTCCGCCACTGGGTGTGCGGCTGGATGGACTGGAACATCGCGCTCGATCTGCGCGGCGGGCCGAATCACGTGGGCAACTTCTGCGACGCGCCCGTGCTGGTCGACGTGGCCGCGGGCGAGGTGCATTACCAGAGTTCGTTTTACGCGATCGCGCATTTCAGCCGCTACGTGCAGACCGGCGCGCGACGGATCGAATCGCGCGGCGGACCGGCAGGGCTCGAGTCGGTGGCGTTTGAAAATCCCGATGGCGCGCTGGCGGTCGTCGTGCTCAACGCGGCGGATGCGCCGGTGGAGTTCGCGCTCGATGTCGGTGGCGGCGAGCGGCTGGCGTGCCGGGTTCCGGCGCATGCGATTCAAACCTATGTCGGCGCGGTGACGCGCTAGGAATTTTTTGCGATGACGATGAGGAAGATTCTGATCGGTTTTGTTTTTGGCGGGCTGTGGGCGACATGCGTCGCAGTCGAGCCTGCGCACCGCGAGCGGTTCGTGCAGGTGCGCGGGCGGGAGTTTGTCGATCCGCAGGGCGAGGTGTTGAAGCTGCGCGGAATCAATCTCGGCAACTGGCTGCTCGCGGAGGGCTACATGTTTCACTTCGAACGCGCGGGTTCGCCGCGGCAGATCGAGGATGTCGTGGCGGAACTCGTGGGCGATGTGGCGGCGGCGGAATTCTGGCGGGAGTGGCGCGAGCGCTACATCGTGCACGACGATCTGCGGCTGATTCGCGAGGCGGGTTTCAACTCCGTGCGGCTGCCGCTGAACTGGCGGCTGTTCGTGAGCGAGCATGCGCCGTTTCGGATGGAGGGGCCGGGCTGGGAACTGCTCGACCGCGCGATCGGCTGGTGTCGTGAGGAGCGGCTTTATGCGATCATCGATCTGCACGGCGCGCCGGGCGGGCAGACGGGCGCGAACATCGACGACAGCCGCGGGCGTCCGCTGTTGTTCGAGGATTCGGCGGCGCAGCAGCTGACGATCGATCTGTGGCGCGCGATCGCGGAGCGGTATCGCGACGAGCCGTGGGTGCTGGGCTACGATTTGTTGAACGAACCGATCGCGCATTATCACGACACGGCGCGGCTGAATCCGCGGCTCGGCGAATTTTACCGGCGGCTGGTGCCGGCGGTGCGCGAGGTCGATCCGCATCACGTGATCTTCCTCGCCGGCGCGCAGTGGAACACGCAGTTCGAGCCGCTCGGGCCGCCGTTTGCGCCGAATCTGGCTTATACGTTTCACCTCTATTGGGACGAGCCGGTCGCGAAATCGATCGAGCGTTATCTCGCGTGGCGCAACACGCACGACGTGCCGATGTGGCTGGGAGAAACGGGCGAGAACAACGACGAGTGGATCGAGAAATTCCGCGTGGTTCTTGAGGAAAACGACATCGGCTGGTGTTTCTGGCCGTATAAGAAAATGGACGCGACGGCGTGTGTGACGACGTTTGCGCGGCCGGACGATTGGGCGGCGATCATCGCTTATGCGGAGACGCCGCGCGGCGCGGATTACGAAGCGATTCGGAAGGCGGTGCCGCCGCTGGACGTTGCGCGCCGCGCGCTGGCGCAATTGCTGGAGAACATCCGGTTCGAGAATCGCCGGATCAATCCGGGGTATGTGGAGGCGCTGGGGCTGACGGTGCCGTAGGCGGGTCTTTAGGTAGGAGCCTGCTTGCAGGCGATTCATGCCGCGATCGCGGGTGACGCATCTTATCGCCTGCAAGCAGGCTCCTACCTTGAGCTGTCGACTGCGCTACGGTTTCGCGGCGGTCGAGAGGTGGCGGGCGCGGAGCTCGTCGAGGCGGGCGGCGGCGGCGCGGAGATCGCGGAGGCGTTCGAGGAGCTGGGCGGTTTCGGGTGTATCCAGAAAAACAGTGCGGCGGCTTTCGAGGTCCTGGCGCGCGGCGGCGAGCGCGTCGGTGGCGATGTCGTAGCATTCTCCGGTGTCGGACATCGCGCCGGCGGAGCGTTCGGGGTCGACATGCTCGAGGAGAAACTCGGCGAGAAAATCGGGCAGGTGCAGCCGGTAGAGTTGCGCGCCGAAACGGAAAAGGCGCGAGGCGACGTGGCGGAAACGCGTTTCGCCGCGGACTTCCCAGCGTCGGGCGAGCGCGAGGCCTTCGTCGACGAGATCGCTCGCTTCGTCGGCGAGGGCGTCGGTGGATTCGCGCCGTCGCGTGGCGGTGTAAAGCAGGCGGCCGATGGCTTCGCAGCGGGCGCGACGGGCTTTCAGGCCGATGTCCGCGAGGAGCGGATCGTTCGCCTCGGCGGCGGCGGCGATCGTCATGGCTTCACGAGCAGCGGCGGCGGCGGGCTGGTCGTCGTCGAGCGCGAGCAGCGCGTTGGCCTGGTTCATCCAGGCGGCGGCGAGGTTGAGGCGGAAGGAGCGATTTTGATCGAGCGGGAGCGTGCGCAGGATGGCGACGGCTTCGCCCTGCGAGCGGACGGCTTCGGCGACGTGCGCGGGATCGGCCTGGAGAAAGAGGGCGTGGCCGCGATTCATCCAGGCGGCGCCGAGGGTGTTGCGGACATCGGCGCTCTGCTCGAGCGGGAGCGTGCGGAGAAACGCGATGGCTTCGTCGTAGCCGTGGACGGCGGCGGCGAGAGTGACGGGCGAATTCTGCCGCTGGAGCGCGTTGGCGCGATTCATCGACACGATCGCCAGTTGATGGCGGACCTCGGCGTGCGCGAGGGGCAGGGTGCGGAGGAGCGTGAGCGATTGTTCGTAGCAGCGAACCGCGGTGGCGAGCGCTTCGGCGGTGGCCTGGGTTTCGAGAGCCTGGCCATCGCGGAGAAGTTGCGTGGCTTGCGCAAAGGTGTCGGCGGGAGACATCGGAGATTTCACAAAGACGCGGAGTGGGAATCGGCGCTACAGGAAAGTGCACCGATCTGCGCAAAGGCCCCGGCCCGCGCTAAAACGTAACGAGCGCACGCGGGCGCCGGCGCGGGCGGGCGTCACGCGGATTCGGCCTCCAACGTGGGGCGGGGCGGGCGATTTCCCGCGCGGGCGAGGATTTCGACATAGACGTGAGTGCTGCCCTCGGCCGCGACGACGGCGTCGATGGCGGCGCTGGTGCGGTCGAGCTCCACCGGCTCGGCGGTATCGGGGGTGGCGCCGACGCGACAGTCGAAGAGCCAGAGGGTGAAGCCTTCGGGCAGGATTTTGCGGCGCTCGCGTTTCACGTATTTGCGCACGTCGTGCTTGATTGCGTCGACTACGCGCGGATCGGCCTTGCCGGGGACGTGGAGGGGAAACGTTTTCTTCATTTGCGCCCGGGGTATAGCAGGGGCGCGACGGGAAGAGAGGACAAAGTTTCGGGAGGCTTACGCCTAGGCGCTGTTTGGGAATAAAGGGCGGTGTGTGTATCTACAAAATCGATACAAAGGCTTGATTTCTCCGATATGTTTGATTTTCATCACGCTGTGAACCAACAGATAAGGTTCGTCTTGGGCGATGAGCACTGGGACGAGCTAAAAAAATTAAAGACCACCGGGACACCCTGAGTGGAGCGAAGCGGCGCGGCCGCAAGTGCCGCGATGAGCGGCAAAGGATCGAGGCGATCCTGTGGGTTTTGCGCACGGGCGCAGGCTGGCGCGATCTACCGGCGGAGTTTGGGCCCTGGCAGACGGTTTACTCCTGCTTTCGAGCGTGGAGTCAAAGCGGGCTATGGCAGGCGATTCTCAAGGCGTTCAGCGCAGGTGCCGACCACGAGTATCTCATGATCGACAGCACGGCGGTCCGCATTCACGCCCACGGCGCTGGTCCGCGGGGCGGTCAACTCGCCCAGGCCATGGGCCGGTCCAAAGCCAGCCTATCCACCAAGATCCACCTGGCCAGTGATGCCTTGGGCTATCCCCTTGGCTTCATTCTAACCGGAGCGAATGTCTCCGATTTCGATCAGTGCCGGCCATTGCTGCGCGATCACCTCCGCCCCGGCGCCCACGTCATCATGGACAAGGGCTACGACAGCGACGCCATCCGTGCTTATGTGAACCAACAAGGCGGCGTCGCCGTCATAGCCGTAAACAACAGCAGGGCCAAGAAACCCGCCTTTGACGAGCATCTCTATCGTGAGCGCCACCGCATCGAAAACCTCTTCGCCCGTCTCAAGGCCTTTCGCCGCATCGCCACACGCTACGAAAAACTTCACCTTACCTTCGCCGCCATGCTCCACCTCGCCTGCATTCTCGTCTGGCTCAAATTCTGACGCCCTTTTCCCAAACAGCGCCTAAGCCCACTGCTTTAGCGCGCCGCGCAACTTCTCCCGCGCGCGGTAAATCCGCGTCTCCACCGCCTTCGGCGTCGCGCCGACCGCAACCGCGATCTCCGCATGCGACAACTGCTCGTATTCAAACAGCACGATCGCCTCGCGCAGCTCCACCGGCAGCGCCGCGATCGCCTCCCGCACCGCCGCCGATCGCTCCGCCGCCTCCAGCCCGAGCGCCCCGCCGCCATTCTCCGTCTTCCGTCCTCCTTCCTCCGTCCCCGGCCCTCCGCTCCATTCCTCCAACGCCACCTCCGGACGCCGCCGCCACCAACGCAGCCGGTTGCGCGCGAGATTCACCGCGATCGCAAACACCCACGGCCGAAACGCCGCATCCGCGCGAAATTTGTCCCGCTGCTGCCACACCCGCACGAAAGTCTCCTGCGCGAGCTCCTCCGCTTCGCGCGCGTTGAGCACGATCCGCGCAATCAATCCTTTCACCGGCAATTCCCAGCGCTCCATCAACGCGCCCAGCGCCGCCTCGTCGCCCGCCTGCACACCCCGCATCAACGCGCCGTCTTCGCCCGCGCGTTCGCGCCCCGGGCCTCCGGCTTCCGTTCTCCGCCCTCCTTCCTCCGTGCTTTGGCTCTCCGCCTCCATCACGGGTGCCCCTGCACCGTCGGCGCACCTTCATGCGCGTAACCTTCCACCCGCGGCAGCACCGTCGCGAGATAACGCGCTCCCTGCCCGGGCGCCATCACCGCCGCCACCCGCCGGAAATGCTCCGCCATCGACTCCACGCAGACCCGCTCCAGTGTCGCTACTTCGTCCGCCGGTGCCTGCCTCCGCCGCGCCGCCATGATCGCCGAGCAATGTCGCGCACACTCGTCGCCATAATTATCGTGCAGTTCCTTGATCGCCGCGAACTGCGTGTCGTCCAACCGGAATTCCGCCCGCAGCCACGCCATCGCATCCTGCTCCTGCGCCGCCCGCCGCATCGCCGGATCGTCGTTGGCCACGTAAAACGCGCCAAACGATCCCGCTGCCGCCGCCAGCACCACCGCCAGCGTGATCCAGAAATTTTTCATCCGTGCGCCTCCTTGGTCGTCGTTGTTCGCTCCCTCATGGTCTGC
>JAEYYL010000106.1 GCA_023430825.1 Verrucomicrobiota bacterium
TCCTCCCCCGGCACCACGCGGCCATCGTAATGCCGCACCGACTGCCGCGTCCAAGCGAGCCCCTCCGGTTGCTCCGGCAGATTCACGTTCACCAGCGGAAAATCCGTCTCGCGCAGGATCAACGCCAGCGCCTCCGCCGCCCACGGCACGATCTGCGTGAAATCCGGCTCGCTGTCCGTCGACGGCGTGCTGAACGCGATGCCGCGCAACCCCAGCAACGCCGCCTGCTTCGCCGCCGCCAGCGTGCCCGAGTGCCAGATCGCGTTGCCCAGATTCGTCCCGAGATTGATCCCCGACAGCACGAGATCCACGTCCTTCCACTGGTTCACGCCCAGCATCACGCAATCCGCCGGCGTCCCGTTCACGCGATACGCCTCGAACTTCGGCAGCGGCGTGCGACGATAGGTCACCGGCCGCGTCGCCGTGATCGAATGGCTCGCCGACGACTGCTCGACGTCCGGCGCCACGATACGCACGTCGCCGAATTTCGCCGCCACTTCCGCCAGCGCGAAAAGCCCCGGACTATAGATCCCGTCGTCGTTTGAAATCAGAATGCGCATGGGTTACCTCCGCTCGCACCGCTACTCCACCCGGCGGGTTTTTCAAATGCCACTGCCCATCGCGCTCCTCCACAATTCCGGCGCCGGAAAAGCGGATCTCTCCGCCGACGAACTCACCGCCCTGCTCCGCGCCGCCGGGTTTGCCCCCACCTATTTCTCGCTCGAGGAGCAACTCGACGACCCCGCGCTTCTCACCACCGGCGAGTTCGTCGCCGTCGCCGGCGGCGATGGCAGCATCCGCGCCGCCGCGCTGCGCTTCGCCCACACCGGCCGCGCGCTGGCCCCGCTGCCGCTCGGCACCGCGAACAACATCGCCACGAGCCTCGGCATTCGCGGCGAACCCGCCGAAATCATCGCCGGCTGGAAGAAACCGCAGCGCCGCTCCATCGACCTCGGCCTCGCCACCGGCCCGTGGGGCAAACAACGTTTCATCGAGGGCGTGGGCGTCGGCCTCGTCGGCCGCGCGATCTCGATCATCGAGTCCATCGCCGAAGCCAGCGGCCACGACTACGCGAACCGCGACGACGAACTCCATCGCGACTTGTGCGTGTTTCTCGCCATTGCCTCCGAAATGTCGCCGCTCGGGCTCGGCGTTGCGCTCGACAGCGAGGAAGTGCGCGACGCCTTTCTTCTCCTCGAGATTCTCAACATCACGCGCGCCGGCCCGCGCCTCGAACTCGCCGCGCATGCCGACATGTCCGACGGTTTTTTCGACGTCATCTCCGTCACCACCGGCGAACGCGAAAAACTCAAGGAGCGTCTCGTCCAACATTTCTCCCAACGCTCCGGCCCAATCCTCGATTCACGCCAGGCCCGCCACATCCGCATCACCACCGCGCATTGCGACCTCCGCATCGACGATCGCCTGATGCTCCGTTGCGACGACCCCGCCAAACCGCTCGCCGAACCCATCGTCGTCGACATCGCCGTCGAACCCAAGGCCCTCGAAATCCTCGTGCCCGCCACCGCCACCCGCGACGACGGCCCGGCCGCCGATTGAGCAAATTTCCATGGACAACCGCCGCGTTCTGAATCTTTTTCGCGCCATGGCACCGCCGCCCGCCGAGAAACTCGTCACTCCCGTCAGCCTGATCGTCGATGCGATCCTCTGCATCGCGTTCTTCGCTTACATTTTCACGCTGCTCCGGATTCACGTGCCCTCGAACGATCCCGCGATGGTTGCGCTCTGGGCCGGCCTCGCCACCTCCTGCATGACCGGCGTCTTCTGGCTCGCCGTGCAAATGTTTCGCGTGGTCCTCCGCTTCCAACTGCAGCAGTCGCGGGAGAAGTCGAAAAAGTAATCGGACCGAACGTCCATTCCCCCCCTTTCGCGGCGGCCAGAAACCGCCGCTTTTTCGTGCCCAGCTCCTACCCTCTTGTTGCTTGAGGCTTGGTGTTTCCCTGGAGCTTGGATGTTGGAGCTTGGAGCTTCGCAGCAGCGATGCTTGGAGCTTCGCGGCATAGCCTCGCGTGCGACGTTGACAGGGCCTCGTGCGCGGCTATGCCCTTTGCCCTTTGCGCCCCAGCGCAGAGCGTTCGTTTTTTAACCAGATCATACCTCCATCATGGCCGTAAAATCCAAAGCCAAGCAGCCCGCCGCGAAGTCCAAATCCTCCGCGCCGGTCAAGAAAACATCCGCCGCCAAGGGCCCGAAATACGTTTACACGTGGGGCGCGGGCAAAGCCGACGGCGACGGTTCGATGAAGCCGCTCCTCGGCGGCAAGGGCGCCAACCTCGCCGAGATGACCCGCATCGGCCTCCCCGTGCCTCCCGGCTTCACGGTCACCACCGAGGTCTGCACCTACTACTACGCCAACAAGCGCACCTACCCGGCCTCCCTGCAGGCCCAGATGGAAGCCGGCGTCGCCAACATGGAGAAGATCATGGGCACGAAGTTCGGCGCCACCTCCGGCATGCCGCTCCTCGTCGCCGTCCGCTCCGGCGCCCGCGACTCGATGCCGGGCATGATGGACACGATTCTCAACCTCGGCCTCAACGACCAGACCGTCGTCGCTCTCGAGCAGGCCACCAAGAATTCCCGTTTCGCCTGGGACTGCTACCGCCGCTTCATCCAGATGTATGGCGACGTCGTCATGGGCGTCCAAAAGCGCCCCGACGAAGATCACGAACCGTTCGAGACCGTCATCCACACGTTCAAGCACGAGAAGTATCACGCCGACATCGAAGACTCGAAGCTCACCGCCGAGGACCAGCAGGAACTCGTGAAGCGCTTCAAGGCCCTCGTGAAGGAGCGCACCGGAAAAGCGTTCCCGAACGATGCCTGGGCCCAGCTCCGCGGCGCCGCCGGCGCCGTCTTCGGCTCCTGGATGAACGACCGCGCGATCGTCTATCGTCGCAAATACAACATCCCCTCCGAATGGGGCACCGCCGTTAACGTTCAGGCCATGGTGTTCGGCAACACCGGCGAAACCTCCGGCTCCGGCGTGGCGTTCACCCGCAATCCCGCCAACGGCGTCAACGAATTCTACGGCGAGTTCCTGATCAACGCGCAGGGTGAAGACGTCGTCGCCGGCGTTCGCACCCCCGAGCCCGTCATCAAGCTCAAGGACCAGATGCCGAAGTCCTACGCCGAACTCCTCAAGGTTCGCAAAACCCTCGAGAAGCACTTCAAGGACGTGCAGGACGTCGAGTTCACCATCCAGGAAGGCAAGCTGTTCATGCTCCAGACGCGCAACGGCAAGCGCACCGCCGCCGCCGCGCTGAAGTTCTCCATCGATATGGTGAAGGAGAAACTCATCGACTGGCAGACCGCCATCCTGCGCAACCCCGCCGATCAGCTCGAGCAACTCCTCGCCCCGATCTTCGATCTCAACGAGGTCAAGAAGGCCAGCGTCATCGCCACCGGGCTCCCCGCCGGCCCCGGCGCCGCCACCGGCAAGATCTACTTCAACGCCGATCGCGCCGTCCAGGCCGCCGAACGCGGCGAGAAGGTCCTCCTCGTTCGCGTCGAAACCTCGCCCGAAGATCTCCGCGGCATGATCGCCGCCGAGGGCATTCTCACCTCGCGCGGTGGCGTCTCTTCCCACGCCGCGCTCGTCGCCCGCCAGATGGGCAAGGTCTGCGTGTGCGGCGCCGCCGGCGTCGTCATCGATTACGACAAGAAGACCACCACCATCGACGGCCAGACCTTCAACGAAGGCGACTTCCTCTCGATCGACGGCACGTCCGGCACCGTTTACGCGGGCCAGATCAAGACCGCTCCGTCCGAGATCATCTCCGGCCTCCTCCACGGCGACAAAGCCGCGCAGGCCACCGAGAAGTTCAAGAACTACGCGCAACTCATGAAGTGGTGCGCGCAGGCCACGAAGCTCCAGGTCCGCACCAACGCCGACACCCCCGAACAGACGCGCAACGCCGTCGCGTTCGGCGCCGTCGGCATCGGCCTCACCCGCACCGAGCACATGTTCTTCGAGGGCGACCGCATCGACGCCATGCGCGAGATGATCCTCGCCGGTTCCCTCGAGGACCGTCAGGCCGCGCTCGCGAAACTCCTCCCCTACCAGCGCGCCGACTTCTTCGGCATCTTCAAAGAGCTGAAGGGCTTCCCCGCGACGATTCGCTTCCTCGATCCGCCGCTGCACGAATTCCTCCCGAACTCGAAGGAACAGCAGATGGATCTCGCCCGGAAGCTCGATATCCCGGTCGAGAAGATCATGCACCGCGTGCACGAACTCCATGAGTTCAATCCGATGCTCGGTTTCCGCGGCTGCCGCCTCGGCATCCGTTACCCGGAAATCACCGCCATGCAGGCGCGCGCCGTCCTCGAAGCCGCCGCCGACGCCACCAAGGCCGGTTTCAAGGCGAAGCCCGAGATCATGATCCCGCTCGTCGGCTTCAAACGTGAGCTCGATCTCCAGGTCGAGGTCGTTCACCAGGTCGCCAAGGCCGTCCAGGCCGAGAAGAAGGTGAAGATCAACTACAGCGTCGGCACGATGATCGAAGTTCCGCGCGGTGCCCTCACCGCCGACGAGATCGCCCAAACCGCGCAGTTCTTCAGCTTCGGCACCAACGATCTCACGCAGACCTGCCTCGGCATGTCCCGCGACGACTCCGGTTCCTTCCTCGGCGCCTACCAAGAGGCCGAGATCATGAAGAAGAACCCGTTTGCCTCCATCGACCAGACCGGCGTCGGCCAACTGATGCAGACCGCGATCACCAAGGGCCGCCAAACCCGCCCCGACATCAAGCTCGGTATCTGCGGCGAACACGGCGGCGATCCCGACTCGGTCAAGTTCTGCCACAAGCTCGGCCTGAACTACGTCTCCTGCTCGCCCTATCGCGTGCCGGTCGCCCGCCTCGCCGCCGCCCAGGCCGCGGTCAGCGAAGCGAAAGCCGCCACCGCGAAGAAGAAGTAATCGCAACGGCCCGCATGTCGGGCGGGGTCTCCCGATCCCGCCGTCTGCTTCCAGCCCCGCGCCAAAAGCGCGGGGCGTTTCTTTGGTCGCCTGCCGCCCCCCCCCCCCCCCCCCGCCCC
>JAEYYL010000113.1 GCA_023430825.1 Verrucomicrobiota bacterium
CGGCCCCACGCGCGCCGGCGCCCACCGCGCGCGCTCGCCCGCCAGGTAAAGCGCCAGCAGCGGCACCGCCCAGCCATACGCCTGCTCCACGCTCGCCGACCACGCCGGCGTCAACCGCCACAACAGCGGCAGCCATAGCGCCGCCAGTGCCAGCCGGCACCACGCTTTTTCGTCGAACGACCCGGTCGCCACGCGGCCCCCGCTCAGTCCAGCCGCACCCGGGCGCGATAGAACGCCTCGCACTTCGCGTAAACTTCGCGCGGCGACGTCATCCGCAAGGCTTCCGCCGCCAGCGCACGCGCATCGGACATCTTCATCGCGCGCACGATGTATTTCACCGACGGAATCCAAGGCGGCGCCATGCTCAACGCGTCGATCCCGAGCCCGAGCAGCAGCGGCGCGAACACCGGATCGCCCGCCATCTCGCCGCAAATGCTCACCGGCAGCTTCTGCTTGTGCCCTTCGTCAACGATCAGCTTCAACGTCCGCAGCACCGCGGAATGCGTCGGTTCGTAAAGATGCGCGATACGGTCGTTCACGCGGTCGATCGCGAGCAGGTATTGGATGAGGTCGTTCGTCCCGATGCTGAAAAACGCGCAGTCCGGCGCGAGCAGGTCCGCCGTGTGCGCCGCGCTCGGCACCTCGATCATCGCCCCCACCTCGATGTTCTCGTCGAACGGCAGCCCCCGCTCCTTCAATTCCGCCATGCACTCGCCGAGCACCGCGTTCGCCCGCGCCAGCTCCTCGTGCCCGCTGATCATCGGATACATCAGCTTCACCTTCCCGTAGGCGCTCGCCATCAGGATCGCGCGCAGCTGGTCCTTGAAGATATCCTGGTGCTCCAGGCAGAACCGGATCGCGCGAAACCCCATGAACGGATTGTTCTCCTTCGGAAACAAATCCGGGTTGCCCGCCATCGGCTTGTCGCCCCCGAGATCCAGCGTCCGGATGATCACCGGGTTCGGCGCCACGCCTTCCGCCACGGCCTTGTAGGCGAGAAACTGCTCCTGCTCGGTCGGAATCCGCGCCGAATTGAGAAAAATATACTCGGTGCGAAACAACCCCACCCCCGCCGAATTATAGTCCTTCACCAGCTTCACCTCGTCGGACTTCTCGATGTTCGCCATCAGCGTCACCGGCACGCCATCGAGCGTCACCGCCGGCTCCCGGTTCGCCTTCAACAGGCGGCTCTCGAACGTCTTTTTCTGCTCCTGAATCTTGCCGTAGCGGAAGAGCGTGCTCTCCGACGGATTGATGATCACGACGCCGTCGTAGCCGTCCAGGATCACCCAGTCGCCGTGCTTCACCCGTTTCGACAGATCGCGCACGCCGACCACCGCCGGGACTTTCATCGAGCGCGCGACGATCACCGCATGGCTCGTCCGGCTGCCCGTGTCGGTCACGATCCCGAGCGCCGCACTCCGATCGATGCTCGCCGAATCCGAGGGCGAGATGTCGTTGGCCACCACGATTCGCTTCTCCGCCAGACGGGAGAGCGAGTTCTCCGCCTGCCCCAGTAGATTCTGCAACACCCGCTGCGCCACGTCGCGCAAATCTCCCGCGCGCTCACGCAGGTATTCGTCGTCGATCTCTGAAAACGCCTGGATGTAGCGCGAGGAGACCTTGTTGAAACACGTTTCGACATTGCGGCGCGTCGCCTCGAACTCGCGGATCGTCTCGCCGATCAACGCCTGGTCCTCGAGGACCAGGAGATGGGCATCGAAGATCATCGACTCGTCCTTCCCCAGGTTTCGCTCCACCTCGTCCTGGATCTTCGCGATCTGCTGCCGCGTCATCAGCAGCGCCTTCTCGAACCGCGCGATCTCGGCCCCCACCCGCTCCGGCTCCACCTGGTAGCTCGGCACCTCGACATCGCTCTGGATATAAACAAAAACCGGCCCATAGGCGATGCCCTGTGAGGCGGCGATGCCCTGGACGGTGATTTCGGTCTTTGCGCTTGAATCCATTAAGTAATGCAGTGCCACACCCGCTGGGGTGCGCGGGCGGCGCCGGGACGATAACGCGCCCCGCACGCGACGGGTCAATGCGTATTTCTCACGCCAAACGCGCCGAAACCACAAATGCGGATTCGCCCCATGCCTCGCGTATCCGCGCCGCAATCACCTCCACCCGCACGTCCTCGTCGAGGAACGCGAAACACGCGCTGCCGCTGCCACTCATCCGCGGACGCAGCCCGAACTCCGCACCAAGCCGCTCCAGCAACAGCGGCAGCGCCGGAAACTTCGCGAACGCCGCCGTCTCCATGTTGTTGAAAAGCAATTCCTCCGCCGCCGCACCGCCGTCCGCCCACGCCGCCAACCGCGCCTCCGCTTCCTCGGCCGGCATGTAGCTCCCCGGCGCCCCGGCCGCCATCCGGCCATAAGCCCACGCCGTCGCGATCCCGAACCCCGGCTTGAAGACCAACACCCGACGGCCCCGCAGCCGCGCCACCACCGTCGCCGGCAATGCCTCCACCCGCTCGCCGCGCCCCCGCATCGTCACCGCTCCGCCCTGCAGAAACAGCGCGCAATCCGAGCCGACCCGCGCCGCCACCTCCGCCAGCGCGCGCGGGCTCAACGCTCCGCCCGCCAGTTCGTTCAGCGCTCGCAGCGCCGCCACCGCATTGCTGCTCCCGCCCCCCAGTCCCGCGCCGATCGGTATCCGTTTTTCCAGTGCAAAGCGCGCCGCGCCCGTCCAACCGCTCGCCGCCCGAAACGCCTCCGCCGCCTTCATGATCAAATTGCTTCCATCCACCGGCACCTCCGGAGCGTCGCAACTCAACGAGTCCGCCTCCGCCCGCTCCACCCGCAGCGTGTCGCCCCAGTCCAGCGGCGCCGCCACCGACACCAGGTCGTGAAACCCGTCCGCCCGCCGTCCCGTGATCGCCAGGAACAGGTTCAACTTCGCCGGGGAAAACATCGTCACGCTCGTCTCGTCGCTCACGCCCTTGTCATTGCGAGCCACCCGCCGCCGAGGCAATCCCTCCGTGGCGCATCCGCTTTTTGTCCTTCAACCGCGCCGCTTGCTCCCCCTTACTCATCCCCCGCCTCATGCCCTGTGACCTGATCCTCGTCCTCGACGCCCAATCCCCCCGCGCGGTCGCTCCCACGCTCAAACAGCTCTCCGGCACCGTCCGCTGGGTCAAAGTCGGCCTCGAGATGTTCACCGCCTGCGGCCCCGACTGCGTCCGCGAAATCGCCGACCTCGGCTTCGATGTCTTCCTCGATCTCAAGCTTCACGACATCCCCAACACCGTCGCCAAAGCCGTCGAATCCGTCGCCCAGCTTCCCATTCGCATGCTCACGCTCCACACCGGCGGTGGTCACGAGATGATGAGCTGGGCCGTCAAAGCCCAACAACAGCACGCACCGAATCTCCTTCTCCTCGGCGTCACCGTGCTCACCTCGATGAGCGCCGCCGAGCTGAACAACGTCGGCGTCAACGCCTCGCCCGCCGACCAGGTCGTCCGCCTCGGCCGCCTCGCCGCCGACGCCGGCCTGCGCGGGCTCGTCTGCTCACCGCTCGAAATCGCCCCGCTCCGCGCCGCGCTCCCCGCCGACATCGCCCTCGTTACGCCCGGCATCCGTCCGCGCGACGCCAAAGCCGACGACCAAACGCGCGTCATGACCCCCGCCGAAGCCGCCCACGCCGGCGCCACCTACATCGTCGTCGGCCGCCCGATTTTCAAAGCCCCCGACCCCGTCGCCGCCGCCCGCGCAATCCTTGCCGAACTAAAAACCTGAAGTCCTGTCCCTCACGTCGGTGCCCCGTCCCCGCACCGCCCGCTTCCACTTCAACTTCCCTCTTCAACTCGCCCCAACGCATGTCCCGCACCGCCGCCATCCTCCTCGCCGCCGGCACCGGCGCCCGCATGCAGGGCGCTGTCACCGACAAAGTCCTCGCCCCGCTCGCCGGTCGCCCGGTGTTCGCCCACACCGTCGTCGCCTTCATGGCCAGCGGCATCGCCGATTTCTATGTCGTCGTTTACCGCGACCAACGCCAGATGACCGAGCTCGCCGCCTACGCTCCGACGCCCTCGGCGCTGGTGCGCGGCGGACGCGAGCGCCAGGACTCCGTGATGAACGCCCTCGCCTCGCTCCCCCCCGATATCGCCTACGTGTTCATCCACGACTGCGCCCGCCCGCTGATCCGCCCCGAACAGCTCGTCGCACTCCACAAGATCGTTCGCCGCGAAGACGCGGTCGTGCTCGCCCATCGCGTCACCGACACCGTCAAGGAACACCGCGACAACGCCCGTCTCCGCACCCTCGACCGCTCACGCCTCTGGGCCATGGAAACGCCGCAGGTGTTTTCCCGCGACCTCGTCGTCCGGGGCTACACGCGAGTCGCCGAAAAAGGCCTCCGCATCACCGATGACGCGCAAGCCGTCGAGCAACTCGGCCACCCCATCGCGCTCCTGGAGAACTCTCACCCCAATCCGAAGCTCACCACGCCCGCCGACCTCGCCTACTGCGAGTTCCTGCTCTCCAAATAGGGCGGGCTTCAGCCCGTCTTATTCTGCCGTGTATTCCGTGCATTCTGTGGGCAATCTCATCCGATGACCTTCCGCATCGGCCACGGCTACGACATCCACCGCCTCGTCCCCGACCGCCCGCTCATCCTCGGCGGCGTGAGATTCGACACCGATTACGGACTCGACGGCCATTCCGACGCCGACTGCCTCACGCACGCGATCTGCGATGCGATTCTCGGCGCCGCCGGCCTGCCCGACATCGGTCATTTTTTTCCGAATACGGACCCGGCCTACAAAAACATCGACTCGCAAGTCCTGCTCCAGCGCGTGCGCACCGAAGTGATCAAACTCGGTTACGACATCGTGAACATCGACGCATCCGTGATCGCCGAGAAACCGAAGATCTACCCGCGCCTCGCCGAGATGAAATCGGTCCTGGCCCGCTCCACCGGCCTCACCGTCGACGAGATCGGCCTGAAGGCCACCACCAACGAAGGCGTCGGCGACCTCGGCCGCGCCCTGGCCATCGCCGCGCACGCCGTCGCCCTCCTCAAGCG
>JAEYYL010000215.1 GCA_023430825.1 Verrucomicrobiota bacterium
AGTTTCCGGATACGCCCTGGCGGCGGACGATATCGGTGACGAGGTTGGGCGTGTCGGTGCTGAAGGTCGTCGCCACCATCGAAATGCCGATGAGCCACCACGGCGCGGCGCGGCCGGAGGTGAAGAATTCCGCCGTGCTGGCGCTGCCGCGGCGGGCGAAGAAGAGCGCGGGGATGAGGCAGAGCAGCAGCGAGGCGGCGACGATGAGCCAGTCGAGGGCGGTGAGTTGCATGGGGTTGAAGAGCGGCGGAGAAGAGGAACGAATTGGGCCGAAGTTAGCGAAGGTGGAGCCGACGTCCCCGTCGGGCTGGAGTGGCGGCGAGCGGCGACCAACCCGACGGGACGTCGGATTCCACCGATTAGCGACTGGCGGCGTGCACGAGCTGGCGGGTCGGTTCGATCATCGGGAGTTGCACGGCGTCGCGGGGTTTTGCGGCGGCTTCGAGTGCAGCGAGCTGCGCGTCGCGCCAGGCCGTGTCTTTGGCCGTGTTGGTGCGCAGCGCGTCGAGTGCGGCGAGGCCGATGACGCTGGCGTCGGCGAGTGCATGCGCGACGGGCGCGCCGGCGCGGCCGATCAGCGCGCGGGTGGTGAGCAGCTCGGCGGCGTCGCGACCGGCGAGTTCCCAAGTCGTGAGTTGGGCGGTGAGAAAATCGAAGGCGGCAGGTTGCGGAGGGACGACCTTCGGGTCGTCCGCGGACTCGGCGGAGCTCGTCCCTTCATTTCGGGGTGCGGACTCGGCGGAGCTCGTCCCTCCATTCCGGAGCAAGGCGTCGACTGCGGTCGCGAACGCGCGAGCGGTGTCGCTTTCGGGGCGGGCGATGTCGGCGAGGCCGACGAGCGGCGTGTGCTGCGTGTGCTCCGTGTGATGCTGGCCGCGCTGGTATTGCTTCACCGGCTCGATGGCGTCGATGAAGAGGCGCAGCGTTTCGAGATCGCTTTCGGTCGCGCCATCGCCGGCGAGACGGCGGAGCATCGCCGGACGGTGGCGCTCATGGTTCAGGCCGGCTTCCTCGAGACGCTGGCTGACGATGGCGAGGCGGCGATACATGTCGGGGACGTCGTTCACCTCGCGCGGCGACCAGAGGCGTTCGGCGATTGCGGCGGTGCGCGGCCAGATGCGCGAGTCGATCGTCTCGGGCGTCACCCATTCGGCCCACATCGTGGCTTCGCCGCCAAGCACGCGTTTTTGTTCTTCGGCGGTGAGCGGGGTGTCGGCGGGCAGCGGATCGTTGCGATAGTGATCCGCGGCGGGATAGCAGAGGTCGATATAGTAACCGTTGGAGAGAATCGTGAAGTAGCCGCGGCGGGCGGCTTCGGCGAGACCGGCGGGGCCCCGCCAGGAATGGATGACGGCGTCCTGCGGGATGTCGGGGTGGAGGATTTCGTCCCAGCCGACAATTTTCTTGTGGTGCGGCGCGAGGAGATCGCGGATGCGGCGGTTGAAATACGCGTGGAGGCCCTCGTTGTCGTGGAGATTTTGGTCGCGTATAAATTTTTGGATACGCGCGTTGGCGTTCCAGTGTTTGCCGTTGTTTTCGTCGCCGCCGATGTGGAGATACGGATCGGGGAACAGCGCGGCCATTTCGCCGAGGAAGTCGGCAAGGACGGCATAGACGCGCTCGTGGGTGGGATCGAGGACGGGGTCGAAGATGCCCCACTTGCGCTCGATGGCGTAGGGGCCGGGGGCGCTGCCGAGTTCGGGATACGCGACGAGCCAGCTCGTGGCGTGGCCGGGGATGTCGAACTCGGGGACGACGCGAATGCCGCGATCGGCGGCGTGGGCGATGATCTCGCGGATCTCGTCGTGCGTGAAATAGCGGCCGTCGGAGCCCAGCTCGTGGAGGCGCGGGTGGGTTTTGCTTTCGATGCGGAAGCCCTGATCGTCGGTGAGGTGGAGGTGGAGGACGTTGAGTTTCACGAGGGCCATGCCGTCGAGATTGCGTTTGATGACGTCCATCGGCTGCCAGTGACGGGCGACATCGATCATCAAACCGCGCCACGGGAAACGCGGCTGATCGCGGATGGTGGCGGCGGGCACGAACCAGCCGGTGGCGTCGCGCTGGAGGAGTTGAAGCAGCGTTTCGAGGCCGCGCAGCACGCCGGTAGGGTTGGGCGCGCGCAGCACGATTTTGGAAGCGTCGATGGTGAGCGTGTAGGATTCGTCGTCGCCGAGCGCGGGCAGCTCCGGGCGGGCGGCGGCGCATTCGATCACGAGCGAAGCGCGCGAGGGATCGGAGGAGAACACGAACTCCGCGGAGGCGGTGCGGGCGAAGGTGAAGCCGGTGCGTTCTTCCCAGCGGCGCAGGGCGCGGGTGACGGCGCGGCGGAGGCGGGCGGCGTCGGCGCCGCGCAGGGCGGCGGAGAAACCTGCGTCGATCGGAAGACGGCCGTCGGCGATCGCGAACTCCGCCGGCGCGGGCATCAAGGCGTGCGGCGGCGCCGGTTGCGCGGGCGCGGCGGCGGCGGGAGCGACCAGCAGGCCGATGAGGAGAACGCGGCGGACGAACATGAAGGCGGGCAGCGGCATGGCGGAGATGGCGCGGGGGTTTGGGGCGCGAGGCGGAGACAGGCGATGGCAGACGGGGCGGGGGTTCAAAGCAAAAGGTCGGAGTCGCATTCCACTGGCAGTCGCGCCGGATGGGGATGAGCGCGGCGCGGTTGCGGGGTGCGCACGTAGCAGCCCGCGCGATAGCGGTGGAGCTGCAAACGCCGGCGGCTAATAACCCCGTCGCGCGGGGTCAAAAGGGTGTATGCAAGATTCGGAGACACGCGCGCGTGGGGTTGCTGGCACGCGAGTTGCAGCCGGAGGCGGCGGGAGTCGTATGAAAGAATTGATCGAAAGCCGGCAGATTCGGGCCTTCGTGGCGGTCGCGCGGCGCGGCAGCTTCACGCAGGGCGCCAAAGACGTTTTTCTCACGCAGTCGGCGGTGAGCCACGCGATCAAATCGCTGGAGGACGATCTCGGCTGCGCGCTGTTCCAGCGGGTCGGCCGCCGGGCGGTGCTGACGTCGGCCGGCGAGCGGCTGCTGCAGCATTGCGAGGAAATTTTGCACAAGATGCAGGATGCCCGGATGGACCTCACGCAACTGCCCGACCTCGGACGGCAGGTGTTGCGGATCGGCGCGCCGATGACGGTGTGCCAGCATATTCTCCCCGGCGTGCTCCGCCGGGTGCAGGAGCTGTATCCACAATGTGGATTGCGGGTGGAGACGGGTGACAACCCGCAGTTGCTCGCGCAACTGCTGGCCGGGCGGATCGACCTGGCGGTGATGGTCGAGCCGGAGAAGCAGCCGGACCTGGTGTTCGAGCCGCTGTTTCGCGACGAACTGCGTTTCGTGATTCCGCCGGAGCATCCGTGGGCGACGGCGCCGCGGATCGCGGACCGGGAGATTGCGGAGGCGACGCTGATCGTGCCGAACAAGGCGACGCGCAGCTATCAACTCGTCGCGAACTATTTCCGGTCGCGGCGCGTGCCGCTCGGGCGCTGCATCGAGCTGGGCAGCGTCGACTCGATCAAGGAGCTGGTGAAAAACGGGCTCGGCATTGGCGTGACGGCGGAGTGGCCGATGCACGCGGAGCTGGAGGGCGGCGAACTGGTCAGCCGGGCGCTGGGCGAGCCGCCGCTCGTGCGCCAGTGGCACGCGGTGCATTTCCGTCATCGTCCGCCGACGCTGGCGGAGGAGAGCGTGATCAAGTTGTTCCGGGAGGAAGCGTCGCCGGCGGTGGACGCCTCCGGTGCGTCGTCCGCGACGGCCGCCGAGCCGCCGCGTGTGCGACGCCGGCCCGGCGCGGATCAACCCCATGCTCTCCTGAAGCCGCGGCACAGTGTTGCCTGCTGAAGTCCGGCCGAACCCTTTGGGTGGCACGGTCAACCTGACCGTGCTGGATGCTGCGTAATCGCGGTCAGGTTGACCGCGCTACCTCTGACGATCGCCTCTGAATTAGCCGCGGTGGGAAAGGCCCCGTCGGGTCCGCGGACGGAACGGAGGTCGTCCCGCCACTTTGGCTGTGGCGGCCGAGGGGAGATTGGTCCGCCCTACCGCATCGCGAGTGCGGGCTGCCGGGAGGTGAACTCGGCCTGATAGCGGGCGAGCTGCTGGCGGAGGGCGCGGGACGCACGCGGGTCGAGCGTATCCGAAGAATCGCTACGCGGCAGCGCGCCGTAGCGCTCGAGGCAGGTGGCGAGGAGGGCGGCGGCGGCTTCCGGCGAGAGGAGTCCGCCGTCGATGAAGAGATCGTCCTCGTGTGGCGTGCAGGCGGGGACGCCGCGGGCGAGTCGGACGACCGGCACGCCCTGGCGCACGGCGAATTCGAGGCCGCGTTGCGTGCCGTCCTGGAAAATGCCGCGACGATCGCCGACGCCGACGAGACCGACGGCGTCGGCGGTGCGCTGGAGTTGCGCGAGCTGGAGAAGCACGTGGAGTTCGGCGGCGCCGTCGCGCGGGGCGTCATCGGGCGACCAGGGAGCGTCCTCGACGACGGTCACCGCGGGGGCGGTGAAGGCGGAGGTGACGAAGGAGAGGGCGAGGAAGAGGGAGGTGAGGGAGCGCCGCATGTCGCTGGAGTGAGCAACGGCGGTGCCATGGGTTGCGGTGGAGCGCACGTGACCGATGAAGTGTTTTCATCGGAGTGAGTGATGGAAGGCGATGGTCCGGGCGGGTTCGCGTGCGATGCGGAGAGCGAGCGGTGTAGGTGGCGCGCTCGCGCCACGTTGCGCGCAAGCGCGCCACCCACATTCAAACGGCCCCAGCGGGCGGGCGAAAAAAAGCGCCGGCGTGCAGAGGCACGCCGGCGCGAACGGTCGCTTCGGTCAGGTCTCGGTCAGGAGGACGGCTGGCGCACTTCGGATTCGTTGATCACGGCGCGGAGCGTTTCGCGGACCGCGTTGGGCTGGCGCGAGAGTTCGTCGCGGCAGATCGCGAGGACGCGCTGGTGTTGCGCGGCGTTTTGCGCGAGCGACCAGCGGACGTTCTGGCTGAGCTGCGCGTTGTCGGTCGTGGCGAGCGCGGCGAGGATGTGTTGCACGGGAGCTTTTTCTCCGGTGGCGAGAAACACACCCCATTGCAGATTGAGCGAGGAGGCGGACAGCACCTCGGCGTTGGCGAGGTCGGGCTGCTGGACGCGGGCGAGGATCTGCGAACGGAGAGCCGGGCTGCTGTCGCGGCTGTAGGAGCGCAGGTAGTCGACGCCTTTCGGGTTGCCGGAATACCAGAGCGCGGCGACGAGGATGCGCTTGTGCGCTTCGGGGAGCGAGCGGGTGAGATCCATCCACTCGTTCACGCGGTCCGGGTTCTGCGCGAACACGGAGGCGAGGAAGCCGATCGAGAGCGGGACATTGCCTTCGCGCTCGAAGAAGCCGGAATCGCTCAGCTCGAGGACCGCGGCGGAAAACTGCTCGGGCGCGGGTTGCTTATAGTAATTGTTGAGCCACTGCTCGGCGGAGGTGGCGGGCGCGGCCTGGAGGCCGGCGGTGAGGGCGAACAGCGCGATGAGGCTGCTGGCGCGTATGAGTCTTTTGAATGCACGCATGACGGGGCGGGGTTGAGATATAATATCGTCCGAGAATCGGGCGACGACGCAAACTACGTCTCGACGCCTTCGGAAGTAAAGGGGGGTAACGATGAAATGAATTCATCTTTTGGATGCGGCGCGCGGCATGGGATCCGCGGCAAACGCGCGGGGAAAGCGGGGCGCGCTGCGATGGAGTGGGCCGGCCGGCGACCGGGGGCACGGCGGCGCGGAAAAAGCGCGGCGCGTGAGCGGATAGCAGGCGGCACGGAGGCCAGCGCTACGCGGTGGCGAACTCGGCGCGCATGGCGGTGGCGAGTCTGGCCATCTCGTCGTCGGTGCCGATGCTGACGCGGCACCAGTCGAGATAGGGGGCGACCGGAGGATGCGGCCAGCCGACGAGAAAGCCGCGCGCTTTCATGGCGGCCTGATAATCCTCGGCGGAGCGGCGAACGTGATGGAAGACGAAGTTGCCGTGCGACGGCGTGTAGCGCAGGCCGAGTTCGTCGAGGAGCGCGCAGAAGCGCGCGCGGCCTTCCTCGATCTTGCGGGCGCTGTAGCGGAGGAAACTCGTTTCCTGCAAACTCGCGCGCGCGGCGGCGACGCCGACGTAGTTGAGGCTCGACATCTGCCAGCGAGCGAGGGCGGTCGCGAGGGCGGGCGTTGTAATGCCGTAGCCGATACGATGGCCGGCCATGCCGTGGAGCTTGGAGAACGATCGGCCGATGATCACCGGCAGACCGGCGCGGACGAGCGGCACCTGGGTTTGCGCGGCGAAGTCGGGCTGCAGTTCGAGATAGACCTCGTCGATGAACACGGGGCAGCGCGGCGCGATCTCGCGGCACCACGCGGCGATCTCGCCTGCGGGGCGCAGTGTGCCGGTGGGGTTGTCGGGGTTGCAGAGATAAGCGAGGCGCGTGGCGGGGCCGACGGCGGCGGCGAGACCGGCGAGGTCGTGGCGCATCGTGCGCGGCTCGTGGTCGACCCAGCGCAGGCGCAGGCCGACCTTGGCGGCGTAGTCGGTGAGCTGGAAATACGTGGGATGCGTAGCGACGAGTTCGCCGGTGCGGCCGGCGGGAACGGATTGCGCGGCGTGGACGGCGGCGAGCGCGAGGAGTTCGTCGCAGCCGTTGGCGAGGACGATGTTCTCGGGGGCGACGTCTTCTTTTTTTGCGATGAGTTCGCGAAGGATGGCCTCCTCGCGGAACGGATAACGCGAGGACTGCGGTGCGGCGCGGAAGATCGCCTGCACGACGGCGGGCGCGGGGCCGAACGGGTTTTCGTTGCCCGCGAGATTGATGTGAGCGTGCGGCGGATCGAGCGGCGGCGGCGAGTGCGGCGAAGGTTGCGCGCGCAGGAGCGTGGCGCGGGGGAGGAGCGCGGCGCCGAGGGCGCCGAGGCCGGCGGCGCGCAGCCATTCGCGGCGGTTAAGGCCGGAGGTCATGCGCGGTGAAAGCGGAACGTGGGCGAATCCCTGCGCTCACGCGCAGGGCCACGGGACGGAGAAAGCCCGCTCGGTGAGGAGCGGGCGGAAGGGACGCGGGATCGGCGCGAGTTATGCGAGCACCTTCTTTAAGGCGGCGTGGCATAGCTCCATTTCCTCGGGGAGACCGATGCTGATGCGGCACCAGTCGAGCAGCGGTTCGAACGGGCGGCCGACGAGGATGTTCTCCTCCTTCATTTTTTCGGCGAACATCTGGATCGGCATGCCCGTCTTGAAGAACACGAAGTTGCCCTGCGGCTCGGCGTATTGCTTGCCGAGTTCCTTGATGACGCCGATGAGCGCGTCGCGGCCGGCCTTGATTTTCGCGCGGGTGTCGTCGACGTAAGCGGCGTCCTGGAGCGACGCGGTGGCGGCGACGACGCCCATCATGTTCATGCTGCCGGTGGCGATGCCGCGAATCTCCTTGGCCATTGCGGCGGGCATGATGCCGTAGCCGATGCGGAGGCCGGCGAGGCCGTAGATTTTCGAGAAGGTGCGCGCGACGACGACGTTGTGGCCCTCGTTGACGAGGCCGACGCAGGTCTGGCCGGCGTAGTCGTCGGCGCAGTCGAGATACGCCTCGTCGATGAAGACGGGGACTTTCTTGGAAACGGTTTTGGCGAACTCCTTCAACTCGGCGGCGTTGACGACCGTGCCGGTGGGGTTGTTCGGATTGCACACGTAAACGAGCGAAGTGGCGTCGCCGACCTTCGCGGCCATCGCGGGCAGGTCGTGCTCGAGTTTGGCGTTGAGGGGGACCCAGACGGTTTTGCCGCCCTCGGCCTCGGCGGCGCGCATGAGCTGCGTGTAGCCCGGGCGCGCGGCGACGATTTCGCCTTTGAGCTGGCCGATGTGGTAGCCGACGGTCGCGAGGACTTCGCCGGAGCCGACGCCGAGGACGATGTTGTCGACGGAGCAGCCTTCCTTCGCGGCGATGAGTTCCCGGAGGGCCATCGATTCGGCGAACGGATAACGGCAGGCTTTTTCCATCGCCTGCATCATGGCCATCGTCGCTTCCTGCGAAGGCCCGAACGGATTCTCGTTGCCGCTGATGCGCACGGGCTCGGTGCGCGCGGTCGAGCGGTCCACCTCGTGTTGCGCGCGCAGGTTGATCCGGGGGGCGAGGGCGACGGCGGCGAGGGTGGTGCCGGCGGCCTTGAGCCACTGGCGACGATTCAGCGTAGGGAGCATAGAGAAACCTGTATATTGATTTTTTGGTTACGTGCTGGCGTGCGGGGACGTTTTAGCACGGGTCGTGCCGCCGTTTCGCGGCCCTCCGGCGCGACTCATGAAAATTTCTCCTCGATCGCGGGTCGGCGTTGGCACCCAACGTGCAACCGCCGCGCCGGCCGCGGACGCCGGGTCGGCGCCCGTGCCAAGCAATGACACGACGCGAATTCATCGAAACGACGGGCCGCTGGGGCGTCACTACGTTCACTGCCATGACCGCGCTCGGGCTGCTGAGTCGCGCGACCGGCCGCGGCGCGGAACTCGCCGGGCTGCCGGCCGTGCGCGACGGCGCTCCGCGGCGCGTGGTCATTCTCGGCGCCGGCATCGCGGGGCTGACGGCGGCCTACGAACTCGGGAAACTTGGCTTCGACTGCACGATCCTCGAGCCGCTCGCGCGCGCCGGTGGCCGCAGTCTCACCATCCGTCGCGGTGACAAACTTTTGGATACACTCGGCCACGAGCAGACCTGCGAGTTCGACGAAGGACACTATTTCAACGCCGGGCCGGCGCGCTTTCCGCAGTGGCAGGTGACGATGGATTACTGCCGCGAACTCGGCGTGGCGGTGGAGCCGTTCGTGAACGTCAACGAGGCGTGTTACTATTTGAACGAGGGTGTCGCGGGCCCGCTCTCGGGCCAGCGCGTGCGGCAGCGCGCGGTGAAGGCGGATTTGCGTGGCTACAGTGCGTCGCTGCTCGCGAAGGCGGCGAGCCAGGACAAGCTCGACCAGCCGTTCACCGCGGAGGACAAGGAGCGGCTGCTCGATTTTCTGCGGCGCGAGGGAGACTTGAATCCCGACACGCTCGCCTACGCTGGCAGCACGCGCGCGGGCTTTCGCGTGTGGCCGGGCGGGGGTTTGCAGGCGGGCGAGCGCGATCCGGCGATGGACATGCTCGCGCTGCTGCAGGGCAACTACGGCCCGCACCTGCATCGCGCGAACGAGTTCGAATATCAGCCGTCGCTCTTCCAGCCGGTTGGCGGCATGGATTTGCTGGCGAAGGCGCTCGAGGCGCGGGTGCGCGACCGCATCAAGTTCGGCTGCGAGGTGAAAGAGATCCGTAAGCAGCCGAAGGGCGCGCGGATCGTGTTCATGGAAGGCGGCGAGAAGAAGGAGCTCACGGCGGATTACTGCATCTGCACGATTCCGCCGACGATCCTGCGCACGTTGACGACGGATTTTTCGGCGATGTTGAAAACGGCGATCAACGTCGTGCCGTTCCAGAATTCCGCGCGCATCGGGCTGCAGTTCAAGCGGCGCTTCTGGGAGGAAGACGACCGGATCTACGGCGGCATCTCTTGGACGAACCAGCCGATCAACGAAATCTATTATCCGTCGCACGGCTTCCTCAGCGCGAAGGGTCTGCTGA
The DNA here is from genome assembly GCA_023430825.1 of Verrucomicrobiota bacterium. Classification (GTDB taxonomy): domain Bacteria; phylum Verrucomicrobiota; class Verrucomicrobiia; order Opitutales; family Opitutaceae; genus Opitutus. The sequence goes on from JAEYYL010000215.1 coordinate 9,588, forward strand.
TCGGCTACTACATGTTCGGGCCGCCGAGCGATCAGGTGACGAAGATGACGCCGGCGGAGCGCACGGAGTTCGCGCTCGCGCAGGGCGAGAAGATTCATCCGCAGTATCGCGCGGAGTTCGAGAGTGCGTTCTCGGTGAACTGGGCGACGGTGCCGCACATCAAGGGCTGTCTCGCGCATTTTCCCGAGAAGCTGAAGAAGACGCTGTATCCGCTGCTGGTGAAACCCGACGGCGAGCTCTACATCGCGGCGGACTGGGCGAGCCATCTGGGCGGGTGGCAGGCGGGCGCGTTCGAGTCGGCGCGGATCGCGGTGAAGAGCATTCACGAACGTTCGATGGCCGCATGAACGCGTCGCGCGCTTGCTTCTTCCTCGCCGCGGCACTGGCGGCGCTGTTGTCTGCGGCGACGGCGGTGGCGGACAAAACCGGACCGTCGGGCCGCGATGCCGCGCTGATTGCGGCGAGCGCCGATGCGGCGGTCGTGCGGCAGGGCCGCGAAAATTATGCGGCGTTGTGCCAGGCGTGCCACGGCGAGGAGCAGGCGCGCGACACGCTCGGCGAGTCGCCGAGCAATCTGTTCGACAGCAAATGGTATAACGGCAGCCAGCCGTCACAGATCGAAGGCAACATCCTCAATGGCATCCTGGAAAAAGGCATGCCGCCGTGGAAGGAAGCGCTGCCGGGGGACGACACGACCGCGCTGGCCGCCTATCTGCTGAGTTTTCAAAAACGCGCGGGCGAGTCGCCGGCGCGCACCGGTCCGCCGGCAAAATAGTTTCTCCGGCCTCCGCCGGTCATTTCCCATGAAGCGTCTCGTTCGATTCCTTCCCTTGCTCTGCGCCGTTCTGGCGGTGGCGGTGCCCGCGCTGCAGGCCGGGCGGCCGATCGATGCGCCGAGCTACGACAAATATCTCGACGACACGCTGTTCAACGACGCGTTTTTCCCGGTCAGCAATCTGTGGATCGTGATCGGCGCGACCGCGGTGTTTTTGATGCAGCTCGGCTTTGGCACGCTCGAGAGCGGGTTAGTGCGCGCGAAGAACACGGTGAGCTCGCTGTATCGCAACGTATTCGTCGCCTGCCTCGGCGTGGCGGCGTATGCACTTTGTGGATTCACCACGATGTTTCCCGGCGAGTTCAACGGGCTGCTGAGCTTCCACGGCTGGTTCGGCGTCCCGGTGAAGGACTACCTGGATCTGATGACCCCGCGCTACGATCCGGTGACGTGGTGGGCGGATTTCCTTTTCCAGGCGATGATCGCGGCGAAGGCGGCGACGATCGTGTCGGGCGCGGTGGCGGAGCGGCAGAAGCTGCTGCCGTATGTGATCTTCGCGGTGTTGTTGACGGGGATGGCGTATCCGATCGCGGGCTCCTGGTCGTGGGGCAAGGGCTGGCTGTTTCGGCAGGGCTTTCACGATTTCGCGGGCGCGGGCGTGGTGCACGTCTTCGGTGGTTTCGCAGCGCTCGCGTGCGTGCTGCTGCTCGGGCCGCGCATTGGAAAATACGCCGCGGACGGCAAGCCGCGCGCGATTCCCGGTCACAGCCTGCCGCTGGCGACGATCGGCATGTTCGTGCTGTGGTTTGGCTGGTTCGGTTTCAACGGCGCGTCGCTGAGAAGTGCGCATCCGGAACTGCTCGGTTTGGTCGTGACGAACACGGCGCTCGGCGGCGCGTGCGGCGGGCTGGCGGCGATGCTGTTCACGCTCGTCGTGTTTAGGAAACCCGATCTGACGATGGCGCTCAACGGCGTGCTGACGGGTCTCGTGGCGATCACGGGCTGCGCGGACATCATCCTGCCGCACCATGCGATGATTGCGGGCACGGTCGGCGGCGCGATCGTGGTGATCGCGGTGGGCTTGCTCGATCGCGTGCGGGTCGACGATCCGGTGGGCGCAATCCCGGTGCATGCGGTCGGCGGACTCTGGGGCGTGATGGCGCCGGCGGTGTTTGCGCAGGCGAACCCCTGGTGGCAGGGCGTCGGCGCGCTGGCGTATGCATTTTCCGGATTCGTTTTCTCGTTCGTCGTCTTCGGACTGCTGAAGCTGACGCTCGGCGTGCGCGTGAGCGCGGAGACGGAGCGCGTCGGGCTCGACGTGGCCGAGCACGGCCAGGAGGCCTATGCGCCCGAGCCGACGGCCACCACCTGAACCATTTCCCGCCATG
>JAEYYL010000233.1 GCA_023430825.1 Verrucomicrobiota bacterium
GGTTGTCGCGCTCGCGTTCGGCGGCCTTGGGGCCGGCGACGGCCTTGGCGTCGACGCCGACGTTGAAGCGTTGGTTGAAGAGGAGGCGCGGCGTCTGGTCGTTGGTGATGACCATGACGGTTTCGATGGCTTTGGCGCCGACCTGGAAGCCGAGGCTGGCTTCGCCGGCGGAGAGCAGCACGGGAATGCTCCAGCGGCCGTCGGGTTTTTTGACGAGGATGACGCCATAGCCGTCCTTGATGCCGAGGAAAAAGCCGGCCTTGAATTGGTTTACGATCACGATGGCGCGTGCTTGTTGCAAGATGTCGGCGGGGACGGCGTATTCCGGATTCGCCTGGAACTCCCGCAGGATCGCTTCGCACGATTCGACGCGCGTGACGTAATCGCGACGCGAGACCGACGCGGCGGCAAGGGTCGCGGCGGAGACGAGCGCGAGCAGGAACGAGAGAAGAAACTTTTTCATGACGAGGCGGGAACGAGGTTTGCGCGGCCAACTAAGCACGGTGGCGCGGTGTTGGAAAGCGCGGAGTAAGACACGACGGTGGCTGACTGGCGACAGAGCGCGAGGGGGTAAGTTCCACGCGTGGCGGTGACGCCGGTCGGGCGAGCGGCGGACGGCAGGATGGAGTGGCCGCTCAATCGAGGCCGCGGGCGGTGAGCTCGTCTTCGTCCCAGCCGAGATAGTGGCCGAGTTCGTGGAGATAGGTGAGGCGCGCTTCTTCGCGGAAGGCGTCGAGATCCTCTTCGGCGAAATCCCAGAGGTTTTCGAGATAGAGCAGGATTTGAGGCGGTGCGGGGTTGAGTTGCTCCAGTTCGCGGCCGTGGGCGCTGCCGGTGAAAAGGCCGAGGATGTCGGGCGGAAAACCCTCGGCGAGGACGTCGGCTGCGGGCAACGCCTCGTAGTGCACGGGGACGGCGCGGGCCAGCGGGCGGATGTCGGGCGGGAGTTGGCGCTGAGTGGCGCCGACGACGTGGGCGGCGTGGCGAATGAGTTCGTCGAAGTTCACATCAGGTGCGCGGTTCGGTGGAGAGGTCGAAGGTTTCGAAACGGCCTCCCAGCCACGACAATCCGCACCAGAGTTCGCCGAGCAAGACGAGGGCGACGGCGATGGTGGCGAAGATCACGGCCAGCGCGGGGCCGACGAGCCGCTGGGTGACGAAGACCAGGAAGGCGGCCGTGCCGATGGCGGGGAGCAACGCGAGCAGGACGACGAGCACCTGCCCGAAACCGAAGATCAATCGTTGCCCCATCAGATCGATGCCGGCGCCGGGCGTGCGCACGGCTTGGAACCAACTCGGGAAGAGTAGGGGAACGGCGTTGGGGATCAGCAGTTCGATGGCGATCACGACGGGGGCGACGAACGCACCGCAGAGGGCGAAGACGACGCGCATGTCGGCGTTGAGCCAGGTGAGCGAGAGTGACGGCGGCTGGTGTCCGTGGAGACCGAGATACCAGGCGAGCAGGCCGAGCCAGACGATCCCGGTGAGGATCGTGATGGGCGCGAGCAATTCGCCGAGGAGCACGCGCCAGCCGGGAAGCGGGTAGGTTTTAAGGAGGTCGGCGTTGGCGAGATCCTGGCGCAGGTCGAGCCGGGTGAGCAACGGTCCGTAGAACAACGCGAGCAAGCCGGCGACCGTGCCGGCAGTGGCGAGGCCGCTGCCGAACTTCCAGTATTCGGCGCCGAGCCATTGGCGCGCGGCGACGCTGAAGAGCGCGATGGTGCCGGCGCAGAACAGCCAGGCGCGCGGGGTGAACCACGGGCGGCTGGTCGAGAGGAGGTTCTTCCAGAGAAAGGCGAACTCGGGTCGACGGGCACGGGTGAGGTCGAAAGGCGGCCGGCGGCCGGCGTGGCGCGGCGGACTGACGCGGAGGATGCCGGTGCGGCGGAGTTCGGCGATGCGGGCGGCGCCGCGGCCGGCCTTTTCGATGGACGACTCCTCAAACGCGACGTTCATGCGCACGACCCAGAGATAGTGGGCGCCGAGCAGGGCGATCACGGGCAGCAAAGCGATGAGGAAGGCGCTGGCGCCGGTGGCGAAGAAGGGTTGGACGATGAGTTTGAACGGGGCGAGGACCCAGGGGAGCACGCCGCTGTCGAGGAGTAGCGGGACCCACTCGGTGAAACGGGCGTCAAGGGGGCGGGCATCGAGCGCATGCCAGAGCGACCAGCACGAGGCGGCGGCGAGTGCGGCCACGACGGCGAGCGCGACGGCGCGGCGGCGGGCCTCGGACCAGCGACCTTCGGCGAGACGGCCGATGGCGAGCGACGAACCGTGGTAATGCAGGCTCACGAGGCTGAGCACGGCCCACCAGGAGATGAGGATTTGCAGCGCCTGTGCGCTGAAGAGAGCACGGCTGTGAAACAGCAGCGAGTAGAGGACGGATTGGAACAGCGTGGAGAATTGCGCGCTGAACACGCGGTAGTGCACGAGGCCGCGGCGCGAAATCGGGGCGGGAAACAGGAAGGCGATTTCCGCTTCGCTGAACGTCAGGCCGGGTTTGCCCGAGGGGAAGGTCCACAGCCCAAGCGTGAGGAGAAGCAAGGCGAGCGCACCGATGCCGAGCCACAAGGGCGTGGAGTCGGCGGGCAGGTTGAGGAAGCCGGCGGGGCCTTTTTCCGCGACGCGGTGCGCGTGCCGGAAAAAGAAAAAATAGAAATACGCGATGCCGACGGCGGCACCGAGGAGATACTTCGGCTGGCGCAGCCGGCGGAAGCGCGAAAGCAGCAGGTTTTTCAGCGACGTGAATCGCAGGTAGAGCAGCGCGCCGAGCATGGGGCGGAGGACGGGGGAGGCTGTTTCAGTCTTCGGTGCCGCCGGTGGCGCGGAGGAAGATTTCCTCGAGACTCACGTCGGGCTCGCCCTGGCTGAAGCGCGCGGCGACGTCGGCGAGCGTGCCGTCGGCGATCTTGGTGCCGCGCTTCAGGATGAGCACGTGCGAGCAGACTTCCTCGAGAAGATGAAGGAGGTGCGAGCTGAGCACGATGGCGGCGCCGGCCCGGGCGCGCTGGCGGATGGAGTCCTTCATGCGTCGGATGCCGAGGGGGTCGAGCCCGGTGAGAGGTTCATCGAAGAACATCACCGAGGGCGAGTGCAGCAGGCCGCAGGCGATCGCGAGTTTTTGTTTCATGCCGCGCGAGAGGGCGCCGGGCAGCTCGTCGGCTTTGTCGAGGAGTTCGAGCTCCTCGAGCAAAGGATGCGCGACCGTGGCGTGGTCGGCGACGCCGTAGATTTTGGCGACGAAGGCGAGGTGTTGGCGGACGGTGAGGTATTCGAAGAGGCGGGGTTCGTCGGGGAAAAAGGCGAGGGCACGTTTCGCGGCGACGGGGTCGGCGGCGAGTTCGTGGCCGGCGAGGCGCACGGAGCCGGCGGTGGCCGGAATGATGCCGGCGAGGCAGCGCAGCGTGGTGGTTTTGCCGGCGCCGTTGGGGCCGACGAGGCCGAGCACTTCGCCGGGATTCACCGCGAACGAGAGTTCGTGCACGGCGGTGAAATCGCCGTAGCGCTTGGTGAGGCCACAGACTTCGA
>JAEYYL010000235.1 GCA_023430825.1 Verrucomicrobiota bacterium
GCTCCAGTCCCGTGATCGTCTCGGTGATGCTCGAATCGCTCGTGCTCGCGCTGGTCGGCGGCATCGTCGGCGCGCTCGCCGCGTATCTCGCCTTCGACGGCTTCACGACCTCGACGATCAACTGGCAAACCTTCAGCCAGGTCGCGTTCGCGTTTCAGGTTTCGCCCGAACTCCTTGTCCGCGCGATCGTGTGGTCGGTGGTGATCGGCCTGTTCGGCGGCCTCTTCCCCGCGATCCACGCCGCCCGCATCCCCATCGCCGCCGCCCTCCGCGAAACCTAGGGAAAGCGTTGCGATCGACATCCCCCTTGCCCTTCTAGCCAGACTAGCCAGATTCGCGCCGTGGCGAAAAACTGGCAGCTTCAGGAAGCGAAAAACCATTTCAGCACCGTCGTGGAGAAAGCTCTCACCGAGGGGCATCAGGTCGTGACCCGTCACGGCGAGCCCGCCGTCGTAGTGATGTCCGTCGAGGAGTTTCGACGCCTCAAACCGCGCAAGGAATCGCTCAGCCGTTTCCTCGCCTCTTCGCCCCTGCGCGAACTCGGCCCGACTCCCGCCCGCGCCCGCGACTTGCCGCGCAAGGTCTCGCTGTGAGCTGGCTCCTCGATACCTGCGTCATCTGCGAACCCGCGCAGAAGCAACCCTCGCCGCACGTGCTGGCGTGGCTCGATACGCAACCCGAGGAAACCCTGCATCTCAGCGTCCTCACTCTCGGCGAGATCCGTAAAGGCACCGCACGCCTTCCCGCTGGCCCAAAACGCCGGCGCCTCGAGCGCTGGCTCGAGCACGATCTGCGCGAGCGTTTCGCCGGACGGATCATCGCCATCGATGACGAGATCGCCGATCTCTGGGGGCGCATGCAGGCAGCCGCAGAGTCGCGCGGTCAACCGCTGCCCCCCCTCGACTCGTTGCTCGCCGCGACCGCTGCCGCGCGAGGCTTGGTGCTCGTCACGCGCAACGTCGACGACTTCGCCGCCTGCCGGGTTGAAGTGCAAAACCCCTGGGTCCCGTAATCGGGATCATCAGGGACGCAGCAAGCACGCCGCCCTCCCGCTAAGCGCAAAGTGGCAGGGACGGACGTCCGCAGCAGCCCCGAGTCCGGACAGAACCGTCTTTCACGTCTTCCATCCTTCGCGGTCCCTGAAAAAACTTTGTTCGGTTCCGCCTTCAGCGGCCGCCATAGTTCAGCCATGTCCGATGATGCCACGCTGCTCCGCGAGTTTGCCGACACCCGGGCCGAACCCGCCTTCGCCGAACTGGTCCGCCGCCATATCGACGCCGTCTACTCCACGGCGCTCCGCCGCGTCGCGTTCGACTCTCACCTGGCCGAGGACGTCACGCAGCAGGTCTTCATCGCCCTCGCGCGCAAGGCCGCCCGCCTCACCACCCACCCGCATCTCGCCGGCTGGCTTTACACCACCACGCGCCACGAAGCCGCAACCGCCGTGCGCACCGAGCAACGCCGGCGTGCCCGCGAACAACACGCTGTTATGCCGGACCCCTCGCCCGATCCTTCCGCGGCCGCCGACTGGGTGCGGCTCGCTCCCTTGATCGACGAGGCGATCGATCGCCTCGACGACCGCGACCGCACCGCGATTCTGCTGCGTTTCATCGAGCACCGCGCCTTCGCTGACATCGGCCGCGTCCTCCGCGTCTCCGAAGACGCCGCCCGGATGCGCGTCGAACGCGCCCTCGACAAACTCCGCACCGTCCTCGCGGGTCGCGGTGTCACCTCCACCTCCGCCGCGCTGGCCGTCGCCCTCACCGGCCATGCCGTTTCCGCTGCTCCCGCAACCCTTGGCACCAGCACCGGCGCCGCCGCGCTCGCCGCGCTTGCCGCCGCTCCCACCACCACCTCTGCCATCGCCCTCTTCTCCGCCATGACCACGAGCAAAGCCAGTCTGACCATCGCCGCGACCGCTGCCTTGATCGCCATTGGCACCGCTACTCATGAACGTATCCGTGCCCGTGATGCGGACTTGGCACTGGCCGCCGTGCGTCAGCAACACCTCGCGGCACAGCAGCACCTCGACATGATCGCCGCAGATATCGAGCAATTGAGCCAACCGGCGAGCAACCCGCCGTCCGCTCCCGGCTCTCCGGCCCCGGCGAACGCACGCGCCGCGGCTCCCCGTTCAGCCAACATGGGCGCAGTGAAGCCCGACCCCGCAGCCGATGCCTTCATGCAGCGCCATCCCGCAGTGAAGCAGGCCTTGATCGCGTGGGTCGACGCGAAGAATCGTTACGAGTGGCGCGATTTCTACGCTCAGTGCAATCTCTCCGCCGAGCAGATTGCCCGACTTGAGGAACTCATGCGCGAAGGGCCGGCCATCCAGCGGCCACTCGGTCAAGACGGCCAATACGCCGTGTTCTCTGCCGGCAGCGAAGGCCTGTCCCGGGACGAAGCCGAGGCTAAAATCCGCGAACTGCTCGGGCCCGAAAACTACGCCAAACGCTTCGCGTATTCCGCGATGTTGCCCGCCCGCGCCGAGGCGTCCGGTATCGCTGCCGCGCTCGGTTTTTCCGCGACACCGCTGACGCTGGAGCAGGCAGACCGCTTGACGGAACTCATTCATCAAAGCCGTCCACCGGGGATCTCCCGCGGACTGGAGTTCGACTGGGAGGCGATCCGCACCAAGGCGACCGACGTGCTCTCACCCGCTCAACTGACCGTGATCGACCGGATCCGCGCTCAATCCGAATACGACGCCGCCCTCAGCCGCGCAATGAGCGCTGGGCACGGCACCGCGAGCGGCTCGCACTAAACGCACTTTCGCCATGCGCACGCGTCTCCTGGCTGCCTTTATCGCCGTCATCGTCTTCGCCAGCCTCCTCGCCTGGCACTGGGGTCGCGCCGCGCACGAAGCCGAGACCGCCCACCTGGTCCTGTCACAGGAAATCCTCCGCCAGCAAGAGGCCCTTCGCGCCGCGGAAGCGAAGCTTCAATCCGCCCGCGCGCGCCGCGAAACACAACGAGCCCCCGCTGCCCCAGCCTCCTCCCTCACCGCGCCTCAAGCGGGAGCGGCCGCGACGAGCGCTCCCAATCCTTTCGAGGTGTTGCGCGACAATCCCGAGTTGCAGTTCCTCCAACTCGCCGCCCGCCGAGCCCATCTCGAAACGGTCTACGGCCTCTTGTGGGATCAACTTGGCCTCTCCACCGAACAGAAGGAGCGGTTTCGCGACCTCTTCGTCGCTCGCGAGGAGCAACTCAGCGATCTGCTCTATGCCACGTCGAACAAGGATGCCGCCGTCCACGCCCCGGCGGTTGGCCGGCTCAGGGCCGAAATCGAAGTCCAACATCGCACCGCTCTCCGCGAACTGCTCGGCGACGGCTCTTTCAGCGTGTTTGAAACCTACGAGCGAGCCGCACCATTTCGCGATACCGCCAGCGCGCTGATCGGTGCCGCGACCGTCTCCGGGCTGTCGTTTACCCAGGAGCAGGCGGAAAGCCTCGCGCGTGTCCTCGCCCATGCGAACGGCGACTATCGCAACGGGCGCTGGGCCAATGCCGCCGGCATCGATTGGGATACCGTAAAAACGGAAGCGCGCGGTTTCCTGTCCGACGCTCAGATCGAATTTATCCTCACCAACGAACCGCGAGGTCGTGGCGCTGGCGGCCGCTTCCTTCCGTATTTCCATCGCGCCGTGAACGACGCTCAACAGGCCGACATCGCGGCATCAACCCGGCCTCAGTGAGCCGTGCGCCGTGCAGGAACGGATCGCAGCAATCCCTACGCCACACTCGCGCACAGCGCGGTGTAATGCTCCCGCGCTTTCTCCGCGCACGCCGTCAGCGCCGTCTCCGGCACATGCGCGAGCTTCAGTTCCGCCGGGCTGCTGATCCAGTGACTCGTCTCCCCCGGCAAATCCAAACCGAACCGCGCCACCACCCCGCACGCCAGATTCAACACGCACGCGCTCTGGTTCGACTCCGGCCGGCCAAACGGATCGAAATGCCAACGCACGCCGTCCACGACCTCCGCCGGAAACCGCCAGTGCTCGAGCAGCACCGCCGTCACCTCCGCCGCCGTAATGCCAAACGTCGCCTGCTCCCACTCCGCCACGAGCGGCCACTCCGCCTCGCCCGGATAACATTGCCCGTCCGCTGCGCCATCGATGATCACCCGCCCGAGCGTGCGCAACAACCCCGCCGTATAGGCCAACCCCGCATCGCAGCCCGCCGCGCCCGCCAGCACCTCGGCCGCCGCCGCCGTCGCCACCGAGTTTTCCCACAACCGCTCGGCGCGCAGCCGATAGTGCGGCAAATCCCGCTGACAAATCTGCTGCGTCGCCGCGAGCCCCACCAGACGATAGATTTCGCGAAAGCCCACGCGCCCGACCGCGCCGTCCAGCGAATCGTTCGGCTCGCGCAATCCGAAGATCACGCTGTTGCTGACCCGGATGACGTGAAACGTCAGCGCCGGATCGAGCCGGATCAGGTCGACGATCTCCTCGGAGCTCGCACCCGGATTTTCCAAGGCTTCGCGCAGCCGGCCGAACGTGGCCGCCGCCGGAGCGAGTTGACTGCCGAGGGTGACAATAGCAGCGCGATCGAGGGTCATAGGCGGGACTCGCCCCTACTCGGCACAACTCCCGCATTCCGTGAGGTAAATTTTTCGATAAGCCCCAACCCCCGTCCGCCCCTTCCACCAACCCGACGGCCCGGGTGGCTCGCTGCGTGAGCAGCGGGATCAGCGTGGGCTGCAATCCCGAGCGCTCTCCTTTTACCGCCGCCCGGTGGAACCCGACGTCCTCGTCGGGTTGGTTCGCACTGCACGCGCGCCGTCCAGCGCGGCTGTTCGAAAAAAGAGCCCGCTCGCCGGCGAGCCAGCGCATCGTCTGCGTTCGAGACGAGTTTCCCTGCAAGTTCACCTGCTACCCACGAGGGACACACCGCGGCCCCGGCCACAGCCGATTCCCGTCACTCGCTCGCCCGTGCCCGCTCGCGTTCCTGCGCGATCGCCGAATCCGGCACGCGCTCGAAATCGCTCCACTCGTATTCGACGCGGTCCCCGAACTTCGTCACGACCGCCTGCACCGTGCCGGCCGGTTTCGCCTCCGCCGGATCGGGCGTCGGCGGCGGCGCCATCCGCACGTCGAGATCGATGTCGAGTATCCGCGCCAAACCCAGCGCCACGCGAAACGGTTCGCTGATCCGCGCCTGCACCTGCTTCAACGCCGGCGCCGGCCCGGATTTGTCGATCGTCAGAACCAATTCCACCTTGCTGATCGGAAACAGCCATTCGACACCGCTCCGCAACGGCAGCTCGTAACGCACCGTGCGCGCGTCCTCGGCGAGGACTTTCGCGTTCGCAAAATCGAAATTATCCGCCGCGTCCTTCCGCTCTTTTCGCTGCTTCCTGTTTTTGCGTTTCGTCCACTCGGCGCGCTCGGCAGTCGTCGGCTCACGACCGTCGATCGACACGAGCTGCCAGCGCTCCGCGTAGCCGCGCGACGGATCGTAGCGCTCGATGCGTTCCTCATCGATCCGCTTGCCCTCGTATTCGCGCACGACCTGCGTGAACGCCCACCGATCGCGATCCGCCAGCCAGGCATCCACCACCTGACGCAGCAGCGCCGCCTCGTCCGCACGCGCGCCGATCGGCGCCACCGCGGCAAACAGAAATAGCAGCCTCCACCAGCGTGTCATCCGCTCACCGACTCCGCCGACCAAGCCGGGTTCCCGGGCGTGACGGAACCCACGGGGACGCCCGCTTTCCTTTTCAACCCGCGCCCCCGCGGAGAACGGACGTCCCCCGTCCGTTCAAACGCCCCATTCTCGGAGACCTTCCGGAGATAGGAGCCTGCTTGCAGGCGATGGAGCGGGCCCGCCCCGCTCCCACCACGCGTGGCAGGGCGAGGCGCCCCGCCGAGCCGTGGCTCACCGAGGACGGTTCACCCTACCCACGCCTGCGCCTCCTACATCCGACAAATCAACAACTCGCGCTCGAAGATCATCTCCTTCGGCAGGTGATCGTGCAGGTCGATGAACAGCTCCTCGTGGCCGATCACCTCGGCCCGCCAGGCATCGTAATCGAAGGCCTGCAGCTCCTCGAACTTCTCCTTCGCGTAATCGAGCCCCGTCCAGTCGAGATCCTCGTAACGCGGCTGCCAGCCCATCGGCGTCTCGCGCCCGAGCGCGCGGCCATGCGCGCGATCCACGATCCATTTCAACACGCGCATGTTCTCACCGAAGCCCGGCCACATGAACTTCCCGTCCTTGTCCTTGCGGAACCAGTTCACGTTAAAGACGCGCGGCGTCTCGCTCAACGAACGCTGCATCTTGATCCAGTGGCGGAAATAATCGCCCATGTGATAACCGCAGAACGGCAGCATCGCCATCGGATCGCGGCGCACCTTGCCGATCGTGCCCGCGGCCGCCGCCGTCATCTCCGAGCCCATCGTCGCGCCCATGTAAACACCCGCGCTCCAATTGAACGCCTGGTAAACGAGCGGCATCGTCGTCGCCCGCCGGCCGCCGAAGATGATCGCGCTGATCGGCACACCCGCGGGGTCCTCCCACGCCGCGTCGATCGTCGGACACTGCGACGCCGGCGCGGTGAATCGCGCATTCGGATGCGCCGCCTTCGTGCCCTTTTCCTTCGCGATCTGCGGCGTCCACTCGTGGCCCTGCCAGTCCGTGCACTTCGCCGGCGGCTCGTCCGTCATGCCTTCCCACCACACGCCGCCTTCCGGCGTGAGCGCGACATTCGTGAAGATCGTGTTCTTCGCGAGCGCCTTCATCGCGTTCGGGTTCGTCTTGTTCGACGTGCCCGGCGCCACGCCGAAGAAGCCCGCCTCCGGATTGATCGCCCGCAACCGACCCTGCGCGTCGGGCTTCAGCCACGCGATGTCGTCGCCCACCGTCCACACCTTCCAGCCCTTTTTCTGGAAATGCGCCGGCGGGATCAGCATCGCAAAATTCGTCTTGCCGCACGCACTCGGGAACGCCGCCGCGACATACGTCTTTTCCCCCTTCGGGTCCTCGACGCCGAGGATCAGCATGTGCTCGGCCATCCAGCCTTCGTCGCGCGCCATGTTCGAGGCGATGCGCAACGCGAAACATTTTTTGCCCAGCAGCGCATTGCCGCCGTAGCCGGAGCCGAAGCTCCAGATTTCGCGCGTCTCCGGAAAGTGAACGATGTATTTCTCCTTGTTGCACGGCCACGCCACGTCCTTCTGACCCTTCGCCAACGGCGCTCCGACCGAGTGCACGCACGGCACGACCCGCTTCTCCGCCTTGTCGATCTCCGCAAACACCGGCAGCCCGATGCGCGCCATGATGCGCATGTTGACCACGACATACGGCGAATCGGTGATCTCCACGCCGATCTGCGACATCGGCGAACCGATCGGGCCCATGCTGTAGGGCAGCACATACATCGTGCGGCCTTTCATGCAGCCCTTGAACAGCTCCTTCAGCTTCTTCCGCATCTCGAACGGATTCTCCCAGTTGTTCGTCGGCCCCGCGTTGTCCTTCGACAACGAGCAGATGAACGTCCGGTCCTCCACCCGGGCGACATCGCCCGGGTCCGACCGCACGTAGAAACATCCGGGCCACAACTTCTCGTTCAACTTGATCGCGGTGCCGGCCGCGACCATCTGCGCGCAGAGCGCGTCGTATTCTTCCTTCGACCCATCGACCCAGTGGATGGCGGCGGGCTTCGTGAGGTCCGCCACTTTATCCACCCACTTCAACAGATTCTTGTTCGTCGCGAGGGGTTTGGAGGGGTTGCGCTTCGACATGGGAGATTCAGGATGGAACATGGTCCTGATAGCAAACTGCAAACCAACCCCGCTGTCTCCGCATATTCTGTGAATCTAGATGCAGGGATTGGCTGAAGCGCTCGCAAAAAAACCCGTCAATCTCGCTCCGCCTCCACGATGAACAAGCTTTTTATTTTCGCCGGCACGCTCCTCGGCGGCTGCATCGGCTGGTGGGGCGGCGACGCGGTCGGCCTCGATTTCTTCGGCGCCTTTCTCACCAGCGGCGCCGGCAGTCTCCTCGGCATCTGGCTCGGCTGGAAACTCGCCCGCCACTTCGAATAAATCCTCCCCCGACAATGTCATATAATAGATGACAATCGCCCGACCGGAAGCACGTGCCGCCGCGGGATGTTTTCATCTCAAATCGAATGACCGAATCCGCGCAATCGAGCCGCGGCGCCCTCGCCGCGCGCATCGCTGGTGAAACGCGCGCGAGCGCCGCGGCTCCATGAAATCACGCGCTACCGCGTGAGCTTCACCGGTTCGATGTGCACCGACACGTCGCTCACCCGCAACGCCGACCCGAGCAGCGCGTCCTTCACCGCGTGCGCGATGTCGTGCCCTTCGCGCACCGTGAGGTTGCCGTTCACGCACACGTGGATGTCCACCAGATGGCTCAGCCCGCTCTTCCGCACGCGGCACTTGTCGAGCGCCTGCACGCCGGGCACACCCAGCGCCAGCGCACGCACTTCGTATTCAAATTTCTCCGACACCGCCGTGTCCATCACGTCGCCCAGCGCGCGGTTGAACAGCGCCACGCCGTTGAAGGCGATCACCGCGCACGCCAGCAACGCCGCCCAGTCGTCCGCCGCCTCGTAGCCTTCGCCTCCCAGCAACGCGATCGCGATCCCCACGAACGCCGCGCCCGACGTCACCGCATCCGAATAATGATGCAACGCCTCCGCGCCGAGCGCCGTGCTGCCCGCCGCGTCGCCCGCTTTCCGCAGCCGCCGGGAATACCACGCCTTCGCCCCCACGATCGCCGCCAGCAGCGGCAGCGTCAGCCAGTGCGGTCCCTGATGAGGGGTGATGATCTCGTAAATCGCGTGCCACCCGATCCACCCCGCCGCCGCGAAAATGAACACCGCCACCGACAACGCCGCGAGCGGCTCCGCCTTGCCGTGGCCATACGGATGGTTGGCATCCGGCGGCCGCGCCGCCACCCGGAACCCCGCCCACACCAGCACCGACGACAGGATGTCGAGCAGCGACTCCACCCCGTCCGCGATCAGCGCATACGTGTTGCCGAAAATCCCCCCCGCAAACTTCAGTGCCGCCAGCACCGCATTCAACGCGATGCCCCGCAACACCAGCCGCGCCCCGTGTCGCGCGCTGCGCTGCGTCGCCTCGTGATGAGCAGGGAGTCCGCCGTCCATCCGGCGAACCTAGGACGCCACCCGCCCTGCGCAAACGTGCATTTCCCACCTTGCGCGCCAAAACCTCGCGCCCATCGGCTCGCCGCGTGAAACCCCTTCGTGGCTCGCTGCGTGAGCAGCGGGAGATGCGCGTCCGCAGCGCACGCACCGCCCCACCACCGCGCAATTGACCGCCACGCCGCCCCGCCCCAGCGTGGCGCCACTTTCCATGGCTGCGCCGAACCTCTCCATTGGTCGTGACCCCGTGAAACAATTCTCGGTCTTCGCCGAAAATCGCGTCGGCCGCCTCAACGACCTCGCTGCGCTCTTCAAGGACCACAACGTCCACATCATGGCCATCACGGTCCTCGACACGACCGACAGCGCCATCATCCGCGTCATCGTCGACGATCCCGACAAGGCCCGCGAGCTCATGGTGAATAACGATTTTCCCTACACCGAATGCGAGGTGCTCGCCGCCGAAATCGGCGACGAGTCGAAACTCCGCGGCGTGCTCGCCTCCCTCTATGAGGCCGAGATCAACGTCCATTACGTTTACAGCTTCATCAAACGCCCCGACGACGGCGCTGCCCTCGTGCTCAGCGTCGAGGACAGCGACGTCGCCGCCCAGGCGCTCAACCGCCGCGGCTTCAAGGTCCTCACGCAACGCGATATCTCGCGCTAGAATTTCCGCGAACGGCGCCCGCAACCGGTGGAACCCGAGTCCCTTCGGGTTGTTCTGCGAGCGAACGCGCATCCAGCCCAACGAGGGCTCGGAGTTCATCCATCGCTCGAGCGCGCTTTCAATAACGCCGTAGCCTTCCGGGAGGGACGACCTCCGGAGGCCGGCCCTCCACCCGAGCGGCTGTGTTTCTGAAAACGCGCGAGCGCCACCGCACCGCCGGCCATCGCCCACGCGCGCTCCCGCCCCGACGAACCGCCTTGGCAGCGCCGCACCCATGTGCACCAATGCGCGCCGCTCCTCGCCGTCTCGTTTTGAACCTCCTCGACCGCTACATTTTCAAGAGCGTCCTCTTCACCTGCACCGCCGCAGTGGGCATGTTCGCGTTCATCGTGATCGTGCCGAACATCGCGAAGGACCTCATGGCCTACGTCCTCGCCGGCCAGATCCCCGCCGCCACCGCCGCGAAGCTCGTCCTCCTGCTCATCCCGCACGCGTTCACTTACGCGCTGCCCATGGGCATGCTCACCGGCGTATTGCTCACACTGGGCCGCCTCTCCGCCGACAGCGAAATCACCGCCATGCGCGCCGCCGGCATCGGCATCGTCCGCGCCACGCGCCCCGTGATCCTCCTCGCGATCCTCGCCGTCAGCCTCGGCCTCTATCTGAACTTCGATTCCATGCCGCGCACGCGCGTCGAATATTACCGCTCGCTCGCCGGCGCCATCCGCGCCAATCCCCTCAGCCTCATCGTCCCCAAAACTTTCATCCGCGAATTCTCCGGCCACGTCGTTTACGTCGGCGAAAAGGAAGGCGGCCTCCTCCAGGATATCTGGATCTGGGAACTCGACGCCGAACGCCGCGTCGTCCGCTTCGCCCACGCCGAATCCGGCCGCATCGACTACGCCGAGGAGGAAAACGCCATCATCTTCACCCCGCTGCACGTGAAGGTCGAAACCCGCGACCCCAGCCACCCCGAAAGCCTCGCCGAACCCCAGCTCATCGCATCGGTCGAACAATGGGAGTCGCTCCGCTTCCCCCTCGATGGCGTCTTCGGCCGCGCCGGCAGCGTCCGCTACAAACAGGACTGGATGACGTATCCAGAAATCCAGGTCGCCCGCGCCCGCCTCGCCGCGCTCCCCACGCCGGACGACCCCGCCGCCGCACAACAGCTCGCGCGCGACCGCCTGAAAATCGACCTGATCTTCAGCGATAAATTCAACACGTCGCTCGCCGTCCTCTCGCTCGCCCTGATCGGCATTCCCCTCGGCATCAAAGTCTCCCGGCGCGAGACCTCCGCCAACTTCGGCGTGGCCGTCGGTCTCACACTCACCTACTACCTGATGACCGTCTTGATCAAAGGCCTCGACCGTTTTCCCGAATTGCGCCCCGACCTCCTGCTCTGGCTGCCGAACCTGCTCTTCATCGCCGCCGGCGTCTGGCTGATGACCCGCATCGAACGCCGCTAGATCGCGTCCCAGACAGGGCGCCTGTCCATTGGTCCGAAAGGCAGGAGGCTGCGTGCAGGCGATTCCGGGAGAGTAACGCGTGGCTTCAGCCCGCACTACTTTGGAACTCGTCGCACGATCACCGGCCACTTTACCCGCTTTCGAAAAACAAGCTCCTCCTCGCCCGCCCCCTCACCGGCGCGGAGCCCTCAGCCGCGCGGCAACTCCACCACCACCTGCAATCCGCGCCCGCCGCTCCGGTTCTGCGCCTCGATCTTCCCGCCGTGCAGCCCGACAATGCTCCGGCAAATCGCCAGCCCCAGCCCGCTCCCGCCTTGCGCCAAACCATGACGCACGTGCGTCACCGTTTGGCTCGTTACGCCCTCCGCCGTTTCGAACCGCACAAACCGCTCGAAAATCCGCCCGAGCTCCGCCTCCGGCACGCCCGGCCCGTCATCGCTCACCGTCAACCGCCACGCTTCCGCGCTCACCGCCGACTCCAGGCTCACCCGCCCGCCCGCCGCCACCGCGCGCAGCGCATTGTGCACCAGGTTGAGCAACACCTGCCGCATCAGCGTCGGCTCGCACGCCACCCGCCCGGCGTCGCACCGTTCCACGACAAATCCCGCGCCGCGATCCTCCGCCAGCGCCGTCGCATCCTCCGCAAAGCTTTGCACGAACTCAGCCGCGTCCACCTCCGCCATCTGCGGCGCAAACGTCCCGCTCTCCGCCTTCGCCAGAAACAGCAGGCTGTCGACGATCCGCCGCAACCCATCGAGATCCTCGAGCATCTGATCCACCGTCTCGCTCGCCTCGCGATCGTCCGCCACCCGCGCGCGCAACTTCTCCGCGTTCAACCGCAGCAGCGCCAGCGGCGTCTTCAACTCGTGCGACGCGTCCGCCGTGAAGCGCTTCACCTGCGCGAACGACGCTTCCAGCCGGTCGAACATCTCGTTCAACAATCCCGCCAGCGCCGTCAGCTCATCCTTCCCCTCCGGCACCGGGATCCGCTCGCTCAACGTATCCGCGCCGATCCGGCTCGCCGTCGCATGGATCGCCCGCACCGGCCGCAACGTCAGCCGCGCAAAACCCCACCCCAGCCCCACGCTCGCCAGCGCGACACCCACCAGCAGCAGCAAACTCGTGCGCACATAATCCCCCATCAGCCGCTCCGCCGGCTCCAGCGCGCTCGCCACCTGCACATGCAGATCGCCGATCAGGAACTCCGAAATGCGCACCTTCCCCAGCCCCGCCACCTCCTCGGAGCGCCGCGCCTGATGCCCCGTCTCGTCCGGCAACACCGCCCGCCCCAGATTTGCCGAACGAAACAACAACTCGCCCGCCGTGTTACGCACCTGGAAAAAATACTGCGCCGCATCGATCTGCGCGTGCGTCTCGATCTCCGCCTCCACCGCCGCCGCCGTCAGCCCGCGCGGCTCCGGCCCGAGCCGCTGCGCAATCTCCTCGAACTCCGCCGCGTTCAGAAAATCCAGCCCCGCCACCGCCGCGCGCGACAACAGCCACCCGCCGACCAGCAACACCACCGCCGTCGTCGCCGTGACGAGCAACGCGAACTGCAGCGTGATCCGATGCGTGAACGATTTCATAACAACTGATAACCCGTCCCCCGCACCGTCCGGATCAACGCCCGCCCCGCCAGCCCTTCCAGCTTCCGCCGCAGCCGCCGCACGTAAACGTCGATCAGATTCGTCTCGAGATCGTAGCTCGCCTCCCACACCCGCTCCGCGATCAGCGTCCGCGTCAGCACCCGGCTCGGGTTGTGCAAAAACAGTTCCAACAACGCGAATTCCCGGTTCGTCAGCTCCACCGGCCGCCCTTCGCAAGTCGCCGTGTGTGCCAGTAAATCCAGCCGCAGCGGCCCGTGCGTCAGCACCGTCGTCTTCACCCCCGCGTGCCGCCGCAGCAGCGAACGCACCCGCGCAATCACCTCGTCGACGCTGAACGGCTTCGGCAGATAATCGTCCGCCCCGATATTCAAACCGCGGATACGGTCGCCCACCCCGTCGCGCGCGCTCAGCACCAGCACCGGCTCGTTAAAGCCGCTCGCCCGCCACTCGCGCAACAACTCCAGCCCATCGCCATCCGGCAGCCCGAGATCCAGCACCACCGCATCGTAAGGCGACTCCGCCAGCGCATCGCGCGCCGCCGCGCACGTCCCCACCCGCCGCACCGTGTAATTCTGTTCCGCCAGCGCCTTCTCGACAAACTGCCCCACCCGCCGCTCATCCTCGACGATCAAGATTTTCATCGGTGCGTCGGACCAGCATGGAGCCCGCGGACGATTTCGGCGAGCGCAACCACATCCGCATCGGCCAGATATTCGTGCCCCGCCATCGGCGTTCCCGGGACGCCGAATTTCACGATTCGCTCCACGCCCCACACCTCACCGGCCTTCACCCGCCGCCACGCATCGCGCGAAAAATCCGGTGGCCGCAGCGAAAGCTCCGCCGCCAGCGGCCCGTCCCCGTGCCCCGCCGCGCCGTGACAACCCGCACACAACGTCGCAAACAAACGCGCCCCCTTCCCCCGCTCCGCCGCCACCTCCGTCTGTGCCGGCACCCAGCGCTCCATCGCCGCCCAGCGCGCCGCCAGCGTCTCCCGCCCCAGCGACGCGAGATACGCCACGAGCGCCTCGCCGCGCGCGCCGTCACCAGAAAATAAATACGCATAACCCGGCATCCTCGACCCCGGCACCACCGCCCGCGGATTCTTCAAATGCAGCCGCTGCCACTCCGCCGAGCGCCGGTTGCCCACCTCCGCCAGATCCGGACCCTGCCGCCGGTTCCCCAACAACGGCGGCGCCTCCGCCAGCACCGACTCCAGCGTCCGCGCCGGCCCCCATCGTTCGACATCCGCCGACACCCGCGGCCGCACGAACTGCGAATGACAGTGAATGCACCCTTCGCTCACATACACCGCGCGCCCTCGCAACACCTGCGCATCCTCCGCCGCCGCCCGCTCCGGCGCCAGCATCGCGATCACCACCAGCGCACCCGCCAGCGCGCGCCACCGCACGCCCAACGCGGTCAACATCGCCGCACCCGCCGCCGCCAAAAACCAACCCGGCACCGTCTTCAAATCCTGCGCCATCCCGATCCCCAGCGCCGACCCGCCCCAACCCGCCACCGCATACACCAGCGCCGCCACGCCCGGCCGCGCACTGCGTGCCGGATAAAACACGAGCACCGTCGAATACACCGACACCCCCGCCGTGTAGAACACCGGCGCCAACGGACTCCCCAACCGCGCACACGCCACCACGAGCAACCCGCCCGCCAACGCCACCAGTTTTCCCGCACCACCGCGATCCAGCGCCCAACCCGCCACGATCGCCACCCCGAGATGCGTCAGCGCGTTCCCGGCCAGCTGCCAGGTGCCCACCCAGGTCGCCGCCTTCAACCCCGGCGCATGCTGGATCACGTAAAACGCCGCCGAATCCAGCCACACCAGCGCCTGCAACACGCCCGCCCAAACCGCGACCATCCGCGGCGCAAACTCGCCCTGCGACTCCCGCGCCACGTGCTCCGTTCGTATCCAAAAAACTGACACCGCTCCCAGCGCCACCGCTCCGATCGCTCCCCCCGTCTGCGCCACGGGCGAAGCCTCGAACACCGCCGGCACATTGCACGCCGCGTAAGCCACGCCCGTGCCCACCCCGCACCACGCCCCCAGCCGCGCCGTGCCCACCGCCCCGCGCAACCCCGACGCCAGCGTCACCGTCGTCCAGCCCATCGCCAGCCCGACCAGCGCCGCCGCCACGCCGAGCATCACATTCGAACTCGCGACCAGCGCTCCGGCCGCCGCCACCGCACACGCCGCGAATCCGCCCGCCAGCGCTCCCTTGAAACGCTCCGCCCGAAACCACACCGCCGCCGCCCCGCTGCCCGCGACGCCTCCGCCCGCCAGCACGCCCATCACCAGCTTCATCCCCGCCGGCGTCGCCCCGACGCGTTGCACCAGCCCGAGAAACGCGAACTCCGCGAACAGCAGAAAATAAACATACGTCGCCGCGATCGCGACCACCCCCGCCACCCAGGTAGGGGGGGGGGGGGGGGCGGCGGCGGGGGCCGGGCCCCCCCCCCCCCCCGCCC
>JAEYYL010000236.1 GCA_023430825.1 Verrucomicrobiota bacterium
GGTTGTCGCGCTCGCGTTCGGCGGCCTTGGGGCCGGCGACGGCCTTGGCGTCGACGCCGACGTTGAAGCGTTGGTTGAAGAGGAGGCGCGGCGTCTGGTCGTTGGTGATGACCATGACGGTTTCGATCGCCTTGGCGCCGACCTGGAAGCCGAGGCTGGCTTCGCCGGCGGAGAGGAGGACGGGGATGCTCCAGCGGCCGTCGGGTTTCTTGACGAGGATCACACCATAGCCGTCCTTGATGCCGAGGAAGAAGCCGGCCTTGAACTGGTTGACGATCACGATGGCGCGCGCCTGTTGCAAGATGTCGGCGGGGACGGCGTATTCCGGGTTCGCCTGGAATTCCCGCAGGATCGCTTCGCACGATTCGATGCGCGTGACGTATTCGCGGCGCGAGACCGCGGCGGAAAGGGTCGCGGCGGAGACGAGCACGAGCAGGAACGGGAGGAAGAACTTTTTCATGACGAGGCGGAACGGAGGTTTGTGCGCCAACTAAGCACGGTGACGCGGCGTTGGAAAGCGCGGAGTAGCCGGGGCGGCTGGCGAGTGGCGACAGAGGGCGGGTGGGTAAGTTCCACGCGGTGAGGTGCGCGTGGGCGGACGGCGAGGGGTGGTGCTGGAGCAGAACCGGCCGCAGGATGGAGTCGCAGCGCTGGCCGCGATGCGTCGCGTCAGCGCGGCGAGGGCGCCGCGGCGCGATGATTTGTGCGGCTCAATCGAGGCCGCGGGCGGTGAGCTCGTCTTCGTCCCAGCCGAGATAGTGGCCGAGTTCGTGGAGATAGGTGAGGCGCGCTTCTTCGCGGAAGGCGTCGAGATCCTGTTCGGCGAAATCCCAGAGGTTTTCGAGGTAGAGGAGGATCTGCGGCGGAGCGGGGTTGAGTTGTTCCAGCTCGCGGCCGTGCGCACTGCCGGTGAACAGGCCGAGGATGTCGGGCGGAAAACCTTCGGCGACGACGTCGGCAGCGGGCAGCGCTTCGTAGTGCACAGGCACGGCGCGGGCGAGCGGGCGGATGTCGGGCGGAAGCTGGCGCTGGGTGGCGCCGACGACGTGGGCGGCGTGGCGAATGAGTTCGTCGAGGTTCACGTCAGATGCGCGGTTCGGTCGAGAGGTCGAAGGTTTCGAAGCGGCCGCCGAGCCACCAGAGTCCGCACCCGAGTTCGGCGAGCAGGACGAGGGCAACGGCGGCGGTGGCGAAAATCACGGCGAAGGCGGGCCCCACAATCCATTGGGTGACGAAGACCAGCAGCGCCGCGGTGCCGACGGCGGGGAGCAGTGCGATCAGCACGACGAGCACCTGGCCGAACCCGAAGATGAGTCGCTGGCCCATCAGGTCGATGCCACCGCCCGGCGTGCGCACGGCCTGGAACCAGCTCGGGAAGAGCAGCGGCACGGCGTTGGGGATCAGCAGTTCGTTGGCCATCACGACCGGGGTGATTATTGCGCCACAGAGCGCGAAGATGGCGCGCATGTCGCCGTTGAGCCAGGTCAGCGAAAGGGCGGGCGGCTGGTGTCCGCGCAAGCCTACATACCAGGCGAGCAGGCCGAGCCAGACGATGCCGGTGAGAATGGCGATGGGCGCGAGCAGCTGGCCGAGAAGCACGCGCCAGCCGGGCAGGGGGTAGGTTTTTAGGATATCGGCGTTGGCGAGATCCTGGCGCAGATCGAGTCGGGTGAGCAGGGGGCCGTAGAACAAGGCCAACAAGGCGGCGATCGTGCCGATGGACGCGAGGCCTCCGCCGACCTTCCAGTAGTCGTCGCCGAGCCAGTGGCGTGCGCCGATGCTGACGAGCACGATGGTAGCGGCGCAATAGAACCAGGCACGCGGGGTGAACCACGGTCGGCTGGTCGAGAGCAGGTTTTTCCAGAGGAAGGCGAGCTCGGGCCGCCGAACGCGCGAAAGGTCGAACGGCGGCCGGCGACCGGCGTGGCGCGGCGTTCCGAGACGCAGCATGCCGGTGCGGCGGAGTTCGGCGATGCGCGCGGCGCCGCGGCCGGCCTTGTCGATCGAGGCTTCCTCGAATGCGACGTTCATGCGCACGACCCACAGGTAGTGCGCGACGAGCAGCGCGAGCACGGGGGCGAGTGCGAGCAGGAACGCGCTCGCGCCAACGGCGAAGAACGGCTGCACGATGAGCTTGAACGGAGCGAGCACCCAGGGAAGCACGCCGCTTTCGAGGAGCAGGGGGAGCCACTCCGTGAAACGGCCGCCAGCGGGGAGGGCGCCGAGTCCATGCCAGAGCGACCAGCACGACGCGGCGGCGAGCGCGGCGACGAGGGCGAGAGCCAGCGCACGGCGGCGGGCGTCGGAAACACGACGGTCGGCGAGGCTGACGAGGGCGAGCGACGAACCGTGATAGTGAAGGCTCACGAGGCTGAGCACGGCCCACCACGAAATCAGGATCTGCAGTGCCTGCGGGCTGAAGAGCGTGCGACTGTGGAACAGCAGCGAGTAGAGCACGGATTGGAAGAGCGTGGAGAACTGCGCGCTGAGCACGCGGTAGTGCACGAGGCCGCGGCGGGCGATCGGCGCGGGGAAGAGGAAGGCGATTTCCGCCTCGCTGAAGGTCAGGCCGGGTTTCCCGGAGGGAAAGGTCCACAGGCCGAGCAGGACGAGGAAGAGGGCGAGTGCGCCGACGCCGAGGAGCAGGGAGGTGGAGTCGGACGGCAAAGGGATAAAGCCGGCCGGGCCGTTTTCCGCGACGCGGTGGGCGTGGCGGAAGAAGAAAAAATAGAAATACGCGATGCCGACCGCGGCGCCCGCGAGATACTTCGGCTGGCGCAGCCGGCGGAGCCGCGAGAGCAACAGGTTTTTCAGCGAGGTGAGTCGCAGGTAAAGCAGCGCGCCGAGCATGGGGCGGAGGACGGAGACGGAAGACGGAGGAGGGAGGACGGAGGGGCGGATTCTGGCTTCAGTCCTCGGTGCCGCCGGTGGCGCGGAGGAAGATTTCTTCGAGGCTGACGTTGGGCTCGCCGTGGCTGAAGCGCGCGGCGACGTCGGCGATCGTGCCGTCGGCGATCTTGGTGCCGCGCTTCAGGATCAGCACGTGCGAGCACACTTCTTCGAGAAGATGGAGGAGATGGGAGCTCAGCACGATGGTGGCGCCGGCGCGCGCGCGGCGGCGGATGGAGTCCTTCATTCGGCGGATGCCAAGGGGATCGAGGCCGGTGAGCGGCTCGTCGAAGAACATCACCGACGGCGCGTGCAGGAGGCCGCAGGCGATCGCGAGTTTCTGTTTCATGCCGCGCGAGAGGGCGCCGGGAAGTTCGTCGGCTTTGTCGACGAGTTCGAGTTCCTCGAGCAGCGGCTGGGCGAGGGTGGCGTGGTCGGTGACGCCGTAGATTTTCGCCACGAAGGCGAGGTGCTGGCGGACGGTGAGGTAATCGAAGAGGCGCGGTTCGTCGGGGAAGAACGCGAGCGCGCGTTTGGCCGCGACGGGATCGGTGGCGAGGGCGTGGCCGGCGATGCGCACGGTGCCGGCGGTCGCGGGGATGATGCCGGCGAGGCAGCGTAGCGTGGTGGTTTTGCCGGCGCCGTTGGGGCCGACGAGGCCGAGCACTTCGCCGGGATTCACCGCGAACGAGAGTTCGTGCACGGCGGTGAAATCGCCGTAGCGCTTGGTGAGGCCACAGACTTCGA
>JAEYYL010000283.1 GCA_023430825.1 Verrucomicrobiota bacterium
TCGTCAGCGTGGAGATGTTCGAGCACATGAAAAACTACCAGCGCCTCCTCGCCGCGATCGCGCGCTGGCTCAAGCCGGGCGGCCTGCTCTTCGTCCACATCTTCACCCACCGCCGCTTCTCCTACCATTTCGTCCCGCAAGGCCCCTCCGACTGGATGGCGCGCCACTTCTTCACCGGCGGCCAGATGCCCGCCCACGATCTCCTGCCACAGTTTCAAGACGACCTCGCGCTCGTCGCCGACTGGCAGGTCGACGGCACGCATTACCAGCGCACCGCGGAGCACTGGCTCCAAAATATGGATACGCACCGCGACGAGATTCTTCCGCTCTTCGCCGACACCTACGGCGCCGCGCACGCCAGGAAATGGTGGTCCTACTGGCGCGTCTTCTACCTCTCCTGCGCCGAACTCTGGGGCTACCGCGAAGGTCGCGAATGGCTCGTCAGCCACTACCTCTTCCACCGCCCCACCGCGCCCGCCACCCCGACCCTCATTTCACGTAACACGTGAAATTCCCGTCGGGCGCGTCGATGCTTCGACGCGTCAGTAATTCGCCCAGATGCCCGGCGTGATCAGTTCGACCAGATGCCCGTCCGGATCGCGAAAATACAAACTCCGCCCGCCGCGCTCCCACGCCGTCTCGCTCTCCACGGTCACGCCTCCCGCCGTCAGCCGCTCCCGCCACGCCTCATACGCCTCCGCCGCGATCGCGAATCCCACATGCAACGGCCCGCTCCCGTCGTGCGGCGGAATCATCCCGACCGGCGCCGGCACCGGCTCGAGCGTCGCCCCGCGTTTAAACAGCAACAACACCTGTCCCGCCCGCACGTCGAACGCCTGAAACCGCTCCCCGTCTCCCGTCATCGCCCCCAGCCCCATCACGTCCCGGTAAAACGCCACCGCCCGCGCCAGGTCGTCCACATACAAAATCGTCTCCACCACGCCTTCGATCCGCGGAACCGCACCAGCTTTCATCGCTTCAAAAGAGCACGCGTCCGCCCTTCCCGCCAGAACGTTTCCGCCATGCCTCCCCCTCTCTTTCTCTCGCTCCTTCTCTTCATCTTTTTCCTCCTTCCCCACGCTTCTTCCGCCGCGACCTATTCCGCCGACGACGCTCTGCTCTCCGACGCCCAGGCCGCCGAGTCGCGTCTCGACGCTCGCACTGCGCTCGATCTCTACCTTCGCGCCCACGCCACGCGCCCCGACGATCCTTTCATTCTCCAGAAAATCTCCCGCCAATACTCCGACCTCACCAACGACACCTCCGACCTCGCGGAGAAAAAACGCCTCTGCACCGGGGCCCTCGCCTACGCCCAGCGCGCCGTCGCCCTCGCCCCCGCCGATCCCGTCAACGTCCTTTCCCTCGCCATCTGCTACGGCAAACTCGGCCTCTATTCCGACACCCGCACGCGCATCGAATACTCCCGCCTCGTCCGCCAGCACGCCGAGCAGGCCCTCGCCCGCGATCCCGCCTACGACTACGCTCATCATGTCCTCGGTCGCTGGCACTACGAGGTCGCCACGCTGGGCGCGACGAAACGCTTCCTCGTCCGCCTGATCTACGGCGGACTCCCGCCCGCCTCCACGGCCGACGCCGTGCGCCATCTCCAGCGCGCCGTCGAACTCTCCCCGGACACGCTCTCGCATCACGTCGAACTCGGCTTCGCTCTCCTCGCCGACGGCCAGCCCGCCGCCGCCCGCCGCGCGTTCGAGCACGCGCTCACCCTTCCCACGCGTGAAAAACACGACGACGAGGCCCGCCGCCGCGCCCGCGACGCCCTCGCGAAATCCTAAAGCCCTCCGCTTTCGCTCAACGATACCGCTCCGGCAGCGTCCAATAGCTTCCGAGTTCCTGCTCCAGCTTTGGATCTTCGAACGGCACCCGGCCCGCCGCGGGAGAGTGCGTCAACTCGCCGAAATAGATCTCGTCGCCCAACAGATACAGGTCCACGCGCACGAAATCCGTGTCCTGTCCAAGCGTCTCCGCCACCGCGATCATCCGCTCCAGCGCCGCCGGCCGCGGCGGCGGCACCGCCGACATCTTCGCCGCGCCTTTCCGCGACGGCAGATGCGTCCAATCCGGATAAAACAAATCCCGCGTGTGCACGCCGAAGCGTCCCTGATCCACCGTGACCAGCCGCACCTTCCGGTGAAACACGAAGAACTTGTAGTCCGCCGGCAGCGCCGTGCCGTTGCCCAGGTATTCCTCGAATAGCACGCGCTTCGGCAGATCGTGATACTGCCACTCCCAGTAGCGCACCGAGTAATCCGTCTTCAGCCATTCCCGCGCCGCCTTCTGGATCTCCTCGCGCGGCACCGTTTCACCCGGCTTCGAGATCAGCACCATTCCCGCGCCGTGCGCGCCTTTCATCGCCCACGGACCCGGCGGCACGTTCGCCATCAGCTCCGCCTCGTTGTCAAACACGCCCAGCAGCTTCGGCAGCTTCAACGCCGGCGCCTTCGCCCGCACGTAGTCGCGCACCGCCACCTTGTCCGCCGACACCGAGATCAGCTTCCGCCGGTCGTGCATCAGCTTGTATTGCACTTTCTCGTTGAACGTCGCCGGCACCCCGCCGCGCCAGCCTTCGCGAAACTTCCGGTGATGCGGCGCCGCCCCCACGCCAAACGGCAGCAGTCGCCGCGAAATGCAGCGGCAAATAAACGTCGGCCAGCGATAACGGATCACCTTGGGAAGAAGCATGGAACGGAAGGAGAGAGCCGGCTTTGAACCGCCCGCCGCCCCACCGGTTCCCGCCCCACCGGTTCCCGCCCCACCACTTCGTTCGCCCCGCCCGCCGCGTTTCCGCTCCGACACCACGCCTGCCACCACCGCACGGAACGCCCGCCTTCGCCGCCGGTCCATCGGCGCCCACTCGCCGTCCGCTCCCCACGCATCCGTCACCCTCGACCCTTTCTCCTCATGCTTAAATGGGCCATCATCTGCGCCATCGTCGCCGTCGTCGCGGGCGCCTTCGGCTTCGGCGCCGCCGCCGGAGCCGCGGCCGCCATCGCCAAGTTCCTCTTCTTTCTCTTCCTCGTCGTTTTTTTCACCCTGCTCATCGCGACCTTCTTCGTCGGTCGCAAAGTGAAATCCGCCCTCACCCGCGACACTCCGCGCCGCCTCGACCGTTGAAAGGCAGGTTGCGCGCTTGCGCGCAACCTGGCGCGGCGAACGCCGTAACGCCTCCGCCTTCTCCACCGCGCCCACGTCTCCCCACGATCCGCCGCCCGGGGTTGCCACGTCGCGCTTCGCCCGTTTGATGCGTCGCACGTGGATCCGCTCACCCACACGCTTCTCGGTGCGAGCCTCGGCTACGTCGCCTTTCACCGTCCGCTCGGCCGCACCGCCGCCGCGATCGGCGGTCTCGCCGCCTTCGTTCCCGACGCCGATGTTTTCATTCGCAGCGCCACCGATCCGCTGCTCGCCGTCGAATATCACCGGCATTTCACCCACTCGCTGATCTTCGCTCCCGCCGGCGCCGCGCTCGTCGCCAGCCTCTGGCTGTTCCGCTCCGCGCTGCGCCCGCAATGGCTCACGCTCTGGGCCTGCGCGCTGCTCGCCTACGTCAGCCACTGCCTCCTCGACGCCGCGACCAGCTACGGCACCCAGCTCCTCTGGCCGCTGAGCCGCCGGCGTTTCGGCTGGGACTTCGTTTCCGTGATCGACCTGTTCGTCACCCTCCCGCTCGCCGCCGGCCTCATCTGGGCGCTTGTTCGCCGACACTTCCGCCCCGCCCTCGTCGCTCTCGCCCTGGCCTGCGGCTACCTCGGCCTCGGCGCCGTCCAACACGCCCGCGCCTCCGCCGCGCAATCCGCCCTCGCCGCCGCGCGCGGCCACACGCCCGAGCGCTCCGAGGTCATGCCGACCCTCGCCAACAATCTCGTCTGGCGCGCCCTCTACGTGCACGACGGTCGCATCTACGCCGATCGCATCCGCGTCGGCTGGTTCAGCCGCGCCACCCTCCGCGAGGGCTGGTCGCTGCCGCTCGTCGCCGCCTCCGATCTCACGCCGCAGGAAAAAGCCCGCGACACCCGCCGTTCCTTCGAGCGCTTCGCCTGGTTCTCCGAACACTGGATCGCCCGCAGTCCGCTCGACGAGACCGTCCTCGGCGACATGCGTTATTCGCTCTCCGCCGAAGCCTTCGATCCGATCTGGGGCATTCGCTTCACCGCTGCCGACGCCCCCTCCGAGGTCGTCTGGGTCGATCGCTCCCGCGATCGCACCGTCTCTCCCGCCGAACTCTGGTCGGAAATCGTCGGCACCGACCCGCGCTTCGCGCCGCTCGCCACGATCGCGAGCCACTCGTCCCGCGGCACGCTCGCCAGCCCGCGCCTCGCGCGCCCTGAACCATGACCCGCCGCGACGCCCTCCGCCTCCTCGGCACCGCGTCCGCCGCGCTCGCCTGCGGCCTCCGTCCCTCGTTCGCCGCCCCGGTCGCCACGCCCATGCTCACCCGTCGCATTCCTTCCTCCGGCGAATCGCTCCCCGTCATCGGTCTCGGCACGTGGCAAACCTTCGACGTCGGCGACTCCGCCGCCGCCCGCCAGCCGCTCGCGGACGTCCTCGCCGCCTTCGTCGAACTCGGCGGCCGCCTCGTCGACTCGTCCCCGATGTATGGACGTTCTGAATACGTCCTCGGCGACCTCGCCGCGCAACTCGCCCTGCGCGACCGGCTCTTCATCGCCACCAAGGTCTGGACCACCGGGCGCCGCGCCGGCCTCGAGCAAATGGAGGACTCGCTGCGCAAGCTCCGCGCCGATCCCATCGACCTGATGCAGGTGCACAACCTCGTCGACGCCGACACGCACCTCGCCACGTTGCGCGACTGGAAACGCTCCGGCCGCGTCCGCCACCTCGGCGTGACCCACTACACCACCGGCGGCCAGGACGCCGTCGCGCGCCTCATCGCCGCCGAGGCCGTCGATTTCATCCAGATCAACTATTCCATCGGCGAACGCTCCGCCGAGGAACGCCTCCTCCCGCTCGCCGCCGACCGCGGCGTCGCCGTAATCGTCAACCGTCCCTTCGCCGGTGGCAGCCTCTTCCGCCGCCTGCGCCAACGCCCGCTCCCCGCCTTCGCCGCCGAAATCGGATGCGAAAGCTGGGCGCAGCTCATGCTTAAATTCATCGTGTCGCACCCCGCCGTCACCTGCGCCATCCCCGCGACTTCGAAAGTCTCCCACCTGCGCGACAACCTGAAAGCCGGCACCGGTCCCCTGCCCGACGCCGCGCTTCGCGCTCGCATCGCCGCCGAGGCGTCCTGACGTTCTGTTCGTGATGCGTGTCCTTTTCCGCTGCGGCCTCTTTTTCGCGTTCGTCCTCCTCGCGCTCCTCTCCACCTTTCCGTCCCCCGCCCGCGCCGCCTCTTCCAGCGTCCCTTCCGTCCGGCTGTTCGGCCACGATTACATCGACGCCCGCGATTTCGGACGCCAGTTCGGCCTCACCTCCCAATGGGTCGTCGCGCAGAAAAAACTGCGGCTGAAAAGCCAGTGGACCACGATCGATTTCACCGTCCACGACACCGACATCATCCTCAACCGCCTGCGCGTTTTCCTCAGCGAACCCATCGTCGCCCACCGCGGCAGTCTTTACCTCGCGCGACGCGACGCCGACACCCTGCTCGGCGTCATCCTGCGTCCTTCTTCCCGTCGCCCGGCGCCCCGGCTCAAGACCATCGTGATCGACGCCGGCCACGGCGGACACGACCCGGGCAACCAAAACCCGCGACTCAAACTCCAGGAAAAACAAATGACCCTCGACGTTGCCAAGCGCCTCGAGCGGCTCCTCCGCGCCGAGGGCTACCGCGTCATCCAGACGCGAACCACCGACCGTTACGTCGACTTCGACGCCCGCGTCGCGCACATCCGCAAAGCCCGCGCCGATCTCTTCATCAGCATTCACTTCAACGGCTTCACCGACTCCGCCGTCGCCGGCACCGAAACCTACGTCCTCACCCCCCGCCACCAGCGCTCCAGCCCGCAGCGCGAGCGCGACCGCCGCATGGTCACCACCGCGTATCCAGGAAACAAACACGATCACTGGAACGCCCTCCTCGGCTACCACATGCACCGCCAGCTCGTCGAAGGCCTCGGCCGGCCCGACCGCGGCCTGAAACGCTTCCGCTACCGCGTGCTGCGCGAGGCCACCTGCCCCGCCGTTCTCATCGAAGCCGCTTTCCTCTCCAACGACACCGAGGGCCGCCAGGTCGCCAGCGCGGCCTACCGTCAGAAAATCGCCGCGTCCATCGCCGCCGGCGTCAAAGCCCACGCCGCCGCCCTCCGCCGCATCCAGTCGTAGTCCGACCGTGGCCTCACACGAGGGCCAAGCTCCGCGCGGCCGCTCGGGACCGACGTCCCTTCCGCACCTTCACGCTCTTCGCGATCTTCTGTAAAAAATTCCGCTCCGAGTATGAGAGCGCTTCACGCCGCGCTCACCACCCCAGCGCCAGCGCGATCTCCCGCACCGACACCGCCCCGAACACCAGCAAACACACCGCGAGCGCCACATTCCCCGCGCGCCCGTTCGCCAGCGCGCCCATCCAGTCGCGCCGGTTGTTCAAATACAGCAGCGCCCCCGCGAGGAACGGCATGAAGAACGCCCCCGCGATCGAAAACGTCACCACGATCGCCACCGGCTGCTTGAACCACAACAGCACCAGCGGCGGCCCCGCGATATACGCGAGCGCCGCGAGATACACCCGCCGCTCCACGCGCTCCGCGTTCCCCGCCGCCCCCCGCCGCCACGCCGCGATCGCATCCACGTAAACCAGCGGCACGCCCTGCCACACGCCCAGCATCGCCGTGAACACCGTGCACCAGAATCCCAGCAGAAAAATCCAGCCCGCCGCCGGCCCCGCCACCGCTTCCAGCCGCGCCGCAATCTCCAGCGCGATCCGCGTCCCGCCCGCGCCGTGCGCGTCCACTCCCGCCGCGATGATCATCAGCGCGATCCCGAACAGCCCCGTGAACACATACGCCAGCCGCACATCACCCCGCACTTCCGCCAGCCGCTCCGCCCCACGCCAGCCCGCCGCCCGCATCCAATAGGCATAGCACACCACCGTCAGACTCCCGCCGATTCCGCCCAGCAACGCCAGCACCGCGCCCCCGCCGCCCTCCGCCGGAATCAGCGGCACCAATAGCCCTGTCGCCACCGCGCCCGCCGACGGCGACGCCAGCACCGCGCACACCAGCACGCACAACGCCATCACCGCGATCAGCATTTTCATCAGCCGCTGAAACCGCGCATAACGATTCAACCCCACCAGCAGCGCCGCCGCCGCCGCATGGATCGCGGCCGACGCCGGCACCGACAAACCCGGAAACAAACTCGCCCCCGCCAGCCCGCACGCACTGCTCAGCGACGCGCCGACCAAAAACGTCCAGATCAGCAGATACCCCGCGAAATAGATCCCCACCCATCGCGGCAGCCGCGTGATCCACGCGCGCACCACCGTCTCGCCGCTCGCGAGCTGCCAGCGCGCCAGCCCCTCCGTCAGCACGAACTTCAGCGCCGCCGTCGCCGCCACCGCCCACAGCAGTGTAGTTCCATGCTGGATACCGGTGACCGATGCGACGACCACGTCGCCCGCCCCGATTCCCGCCGCCGCGAGCAAAAGTCCCGGCCCCAGCGAACGGATGCGATCACGCAGCGCGCCAAACATCGGCCGAGACGCTGCCCGCGCCGCGCCGCGGCGCAAGCACCAAGCCCAAGGGAGACTTCGAGTTGAGAGTTTGGAGCTTCCCTGGAGCTTGGATCTTGGAGCTTGGAGCTTAACTCGCCGCGCCCTCCGCCCTCATCCGCTCCCCGCCCTCCCGCCGCGGCGAGTTATCCTTCTTCCGGCAATGGCCGGTCCTTCGTCTCCGGCAAAAACGGCAGCACGAAAATCCCCACCAGCAGCACGAGACTCACCCACATCCCGGCCGTGCGAAACCCCTCCACGTCGCCGCCGAGCGACGCCGTGATCCGGCTCATCGTGAACGGCGCCGTCGCCGCCAGAATTCGGCCGACGTTATAGCAGAAACTCGTTCCCGTGCTGCGCAGGCTCGTCGGAAACAGCTCCGGCAGATACACCGCGAACACGCCGAACACGCCGAGTTGCCCAAAGCCCATCAGCGGCAGCATCCAATACATCTGGCCCGTCGACCGCAGGAACTTGAACACGAGCACCGTCGCCAAAAACGACAGCAACAGCGCCAGCGCGAACGCGACCCGCCGCCCTTTCACCTGCGCCAGTTTCGCCATCGCCAGCATCCCGAAAAAGCCGCCCGCGTTGTGCAGCAGCAGCCCCGCCGACCGCCAGAACGCCTTCTCCGCCGCCAGCCCATCCGCCGTCAGATTTCGCAGCGCCATCTCCTGCTCGATGATCGCCCCAACGATCTTCGGATGAAAATTCCCGATTCCCCACAGCCCCACAATTCCCGACGTGCACGCGACCAACCCGAGCCACGCATGTTTCCGCCAGCGCGGATGCGTCAGCAGCGCGCCATACGAGCCGAACTTGATCCCGCGCTTCGCCCCTTCCGCGCGCGCCCGCACCCACTTCTCGGGTTCCTTCAGTCTCCGTATAATAAATACGCACAAAAACGCCGGCAGCGCGCCCACGATGAACAGCGCCTGCCACGGCTGCAGTCCCGCCGGCAGCAGCGCCCGCGCCGCCGCCGCGCCGATCGCCATCCCGATCGCGCCCGCGGCCACGTTGCCCCACGTCGACAGCGATTGCAGCAGCCCCAGCGCCGGCGCCCGCGCCCGGTCGTCGACCGTGTCCGCCACCAGCGCCACCGCCAGCCCGAATACGCCGCCGACACCGAGCCCGGTTACGAAGCGGTAAACACAAAAATCCACGAAGCTCGTCGCGAACGCGTTCAATCCCGTGCTGAGCGAATAGAGCAAAATCGTGACCGTGAGAATCCGCGCCCGACCGAACCGGTCGCCGAGCGCGCCAAAAATCAATCCGCCCACCGCCCAACCGAGCAGGAACACCGACGTCGTGTAAGGCGCGAGCACCGTCGCCTGCGTCTTGTCCGCGAGCAGATCCTCCATCGCCCCGTCGCGCGCCAGGTTGAACAACTGCGAATCGAGGCAATCGAACAGCCACGCCAGCGACGCGCCGATGAACACGAACCAGTGCTCGCGCGTCAGCGTCCGCCACCAAGCACCCGCGGTGGAGTTACCGGCGATCATGACCGCGTTCGCCTTCGCCACATCGTCGAACGATCAACTCAGCTTCACCGGCCCGCCGCGCGCCGCCGACTCATACATCGCCCGCACGATCGCCACGGCCTTCCGCCCTTCGTGGCCGTCCACCGCCGGTCGCCGCCCTTCGCGCACCGCGTCGACGAGATCCTGAATCTGCCGTTGATGCCCGACGAAACTGATCGCGTTCGGCGCGCTCGCGCCCGACCCCAGCGCCGCTCCGTCCTTCGCCGCGCGGATCACGTCGTCGCCCGGCCGCTCCTCGCGAAACTGCCAGCGCGTGATGTGATCGTCCTCGATCGCCACCGACCCGTGCTCGCCGCACAACTCGATCCGCCGCTGCCAGCCCGGCCACAACGCCGTGCTCGCCTCGATCGTTCCCAGTGCACCGTCGCGAAACTTCAACGCCGCGCTCGCTGTATCCTCCGCTTCGATACCGGCGTGCACCCGCCGCGTCGTCCAGCAAAACACCTCCGCCGGCATCCCCGCGAACCATTGCAGCAGGTCGATCGCGTGGATCGCCTGCGCCATGCACGCCCCGCCGCCGTCGACCGTCAGCGTTCCGCGCGTCCCCGTGTAATACTCCGCCGTGCGATGCCACTTCACATACGCGCTCGCCGTCACCATCCGCCCGAACCGGCCGGCGTCGACCGCCGCCTTCACCCTCTGCGCGCCTGCGCCGAAACGCCCCTGGAAAATCGCCGCGATCTTCACCCCTGCCGAATCCGCCGCGCGCAGGAGCTCGTCGATCCGCTCCACCGTGATTTCCAGCGGCTTCTCGATCACGAGATGCTTCCCCGCGCGAATCGCCACCAGCGCCGGCTCGAGGTGCGCGCTCGCCGGCGTCGTCAGACAAACGAGGTCGACGCCCGGCTGCGCCACCAGCTCCGCGAGGCTCGTGCCCGACCAGCCCGCGCCGTGCTTCTGCGCAAACGCCTGCGCCTTGCCCGCGTTGCGCGACGCCACCGCGACGAGCCGCGCGCCCTTCACGTGCGCGATCGCCTGCGCATGAAAATCGGCGATCATGCCGAGACCGAAAATGCCAATGCCGAGAGATGCGGGTGGGGAACTCATCGTGGGGGAAAAGCGGGCCGTGCGAGCATCGTCGACGCTCCTCGCCGCAAGCAAGGCAAGTGACGCGCCCCGCTAAAAATTTTGGGAGGGGCTTTACGCCCCGACC